>JAJEDR010000077.1 GCA_022821385.1 Rhodothermales bacterium | reverse complement strand
TCCATTGCAGAACTGCGAAAAAACAACAAAGCCTACGGTGCAAGCACCCGATTACAAATGGATAACAGTCTGACCCATTCAAAAGGAGTGGTCAGAATGCGACTGGAGTCGGGGGAGGAGAATGTTATAAGGCTACGTGTTCCCGAGAACGTAACAGTTCAGTTTAACGACTTGATCAAAGGAGCGGTTAAGGTAGACTCCACAAATATTGACGATCAGGTCCTAGTCAAGTCAGATGGTATGCCGACCTATCATCTTGCAAACGTGGTTGATGACCATCACATGGCCATCACTCATGTAATCCGGGGCGATGAGTGGATTCCTTCTACGCCAAAGCATATACTGCTCTATCAGGCGTTAGGCTGGCAACCGCCTGTCATGGCACATCTGCCATTGATTTTGAGTCCGACGGGGGGGAAGCTTTCAAAGAGAAGTGCGCAGCGGCAGGGTATCCCGATCAATGTGCGTGATTATAAAGCACAGGGGTTTGAACCGCAAGCTGTAGTGAATTTTCTTGCCCTTCTGGGGTGGAATCCCGGGACAGAGGAAGAAGTGTTTGACCTTGAAGAATTGGTATCGGCATTTTCTCTCGAACGGGTTGGGTCCGCACCGGCAAAGTTTGATCTGGATAAGCTGAATTGGTTCAATGCCCAGCATCTTCGACGTCTTAAGACAGGGGCGTTACTGGAACGGGTCAAGCCTTTTCTAGATGAGCAGGGAATGGTTGTAAAGGATGACTATTTGCGTAAGGTCTGTCTCCTGGTCCATGATCGCCTGCAGCACGCCAAGGATTTAGCCACCCAGTTCTCTTATTGCTTCGTAGATCCTGTCGCTTATGATCCAGTGGGTGTCAAGAAGCGATGGAAATCGGATGCCGCCAGTCTGGTAAATGAGTATTCCGTTAGATTGAATGCGCTAACATCGTTTAACGAAGACACGGTGGAATCCGAACTTCGAGATTTAGCTGCAAGCCGTGAGGTTGGGGCAGGGCGCATTATTCATCCGGTTCGACTTGCTGTGAGCGGCACCACGGCGGGTCCGGGGTTATTTGCGCTGCTTCGTGTACTCGGACAGCGCACATGCGTGCGCCGGCTGCAAAATGCGGTAGCGAGGCTTGGGTGATGGTGCTTACAGAATATCCTGAAGCCTATGTCGTAATCCGTCTGTCACCCGAAGACGAAGTGCCTTCATGGGCTACACGCGGTCGTTTTACGTCAATCACACGAACGCCCGAAGAGCTCTCGGTGATATGTCCAGAACATTCCATTCCAACAACTCAAAGCGCCGAACGCGGCTGGTATCTGTTGGGCTGTGACGGGCCGTTCAGTTTTGATACTGTAGGCATTCTAGCAGAACTAACAGCTGTGCTGTCCAAAGCAAACATTTCTCTACTTGCCATAGCCACATACGATACCGATTACATTTTGACACGCGATCAGACTGCAGCACGTGCAGCGCTCAAAAATGCCGGACATGAGATAGTTTTCAGGGGTTCCTCTGAAGGGACTCCACCGAAAGAATAAGGGCTATCCAGGTTGATTATCGTAATGGATTCTTGCTGAGATTTACCACGTCCCAGTATCTGCAAGAGACATGCTGCTCATTTGTGATTTTGGCTAAGCCCGTGTATTGATATGAGATAACTTGCGTCGGGGTGTAGGAACATTCTAACGGAGTAACGACTAGAAACCGACCGGCAGGGGTAGGGGATAGATTGTTTTCGCGTACCTCTAATAAACAAGAAAGAGATGGTGCGAAGATCGGTCGACCGTTTCGCCGGAATGACTGATTTGGCTGAATTCCAGACGCCTTTATATGTTAATAGAACCAGTGTTCGCTTCGTATAACTAACAACTGAAGAGACGGATTTTGACCGAAACAGCTGGACAGATTTCCGGCAATACGCTCAGCAATGTCATGAGTAAGCAAAATAACGAGACCCATGTTGAGTTCAAGGGGGTCAGCAAGAGTTATGACGGCCGCACTATGGTGGTCAAGGATCTTGACCTAGGTATACGCACAGGCGAGTTTGTAACATTACTGGGGCCATCAGGATCTGGTAAGACGACGATTCTGATGATGCTTGCCGGTTTCCAAGCTCCCACAGCAGGCGAGATATTACTTGATGGGCAACCCATTCAAGACTTGCCGGCGCGGAAGCGTGGGATTGGTATGGTTTTCCAGAACTATGCGCTTTTCCCCCATATGACCGTTGGAGCAAATCTGGCGTTTCCGTTGGAGGTGCGTCGCATGGGCGCGGAGGAACGCAGGGAGCGGGTTGAGCGGGTTTTGCGTCTGGTTCGCCTTGAGGGTTTTGCCGACCGTAAACCAAGCCAGCTTTCCGGCGGTCAACAGCAACGGGTAGCAATCGCACGGGCCCTGGTCTTTGAGCCCTCATTGGTGCTGATGGACGAGCCCCTGGGGGCTCTTGATCGCAGTCTGCGTGACGAAATGCAATATGAAATACGACGTATCCATCGCACATTAGCAGTAACGGTGGTCTATGTTACACACGACCAGCAGGAAGCTATGGTCATGTCGGACCGGATCGCAGTGCTACGTAAAGGCGTCGTGGAGCAGATTGCGGTACCTGAGGGGCTGTACGAAGAACCCACAGGCAGTTTTGTTGCCAGTTTCATTGGTGAAAGCAACCAACTTCATGGCCGCATTCTGGGAACGTCAGAAGCGGACAATGTCTATGAAGTAGAAACGGGTGGTGAGGTAATTCATGCGCTAAAAGTGGCACAGTGCAATGTGGGAGACGATGTCACGCTCTCAATTCGCCCTGAGCGTGTCAAGATCAATCCAGAGGCAGGTCGTTACACGAACGAAGTAGATGCAACGGTGGAGGACCTGACGTTCCTTGGCAATCAACTGCGCGTACGCCTGGCCACATGCGGTCGGGAGGATTTCATTGCTACAATTCCGAATATTGTGGGACATGGAGGGTGGATTACGGGAGATTCCGTTCGCCTTGGATGGACGACTGTTGATTGCCGCGCTCTCAATCACGAATAATTCTTATAAGAAGAATAGTCATGAATTATTGCACTAAATCGTTAGGTTTATTGTTCTTGGTCCTCCTGTTTGTATCCGGGTGTGGAACGGATGAGTCGCGCTCTGTCACGGCAGTTTCGTGGGGAGGTTCATATGGCAAAGCCATTGATGAGGGTGTGAATATCCCCTTTGCTGAGGAGAGCGGCATTAGAGTTGCAGTCGAAGATTACAACGGAGGCCTTGCTCAGATACGCGCACAGGTGGAAGTCGGAGAGATTCACTGGGATTTGGTGGATCTGGAGATAGCTCATGCAGTGCGGGGATGTGACGAGGGGCTCTTGGAACGAATAGACATCAACCAACTACCGCCCAGTCCCGATGGGACGCCAGCTGCCGAAGATTTCTTGGAAGGAACCATGACCGACTGTGGAATGGGCACGTTCTTCTGGTCGATGGTATATGCCTATAACGAGGAGAACGTCCTTTCTAAGATCAAACCCAGCACGATGGCTGACTTTTTCGACTTGGATACCTTTCCTGGTCGTCGAGGAATGAGGCGCGTTCCACAGATGAATATAGAGTTTGCACTAATTGCAGATGGCGTGCCGCTGGATCAGGTTTATGCTACAATGAGTACTCCTGAAGGGCTTGATCGTGCCTTTGCTAAACTTGACAGGATCAAGGAGGAGGTGATCTGGTGGGAGGCGGGTGCGCAGCCGCCTCAAATGCTGGCAGACGGAGAGGTGATTATGTCCACTGCGTACAACGGCCGCATTTTCAATGCACAAGTGCTCGAGGATCAGCCATTTGTGATCGTGTGGCATGGACAGCTACTTTCTATTGGGCAAATGGTGATCGTTGCAGGTACTCCCCGGCTTGATGAGGCCTTAGAATATCTCAAGTTTGCAAGCACTCCTGAAGCAATGTCGCGTGTCTCCAACCGGATCTCTTATTCACCTGCACGTAGGTCGGGAGCATCGCTCGTGGCAACTCACGTGACCACCGGCATAGAAATGGAGCCACACATGCCAGCCAGCCCCGCCAATGCGGCGCATGCTGTACACTATGACTGGTCTTGGTGGGCTGATCATCAGGACGAAATGAACGAGCGGTTTAGTGCATGGCTGGCCCAATAAAGTTGTCTGGTGGTCCAGGATACCGTGCGAAGGTGCGAGCGCTTGGTCTTGTTGCCCCACTTCTGATCTTCATTGTGGTGACCTTCGTTGCCCCCTTGGGGACGATGTTACTCCGTAGTGTCTACGATCCTGTAGTTGCCGACGCGTTACCTGAAACGCTGGAATTACTTGAAGATTGGGATGGAATTGAGCTTCCGCCAGAAGCTGTATATGCCGTGGCGGCTCAGGAGGTTAAACGGGCGGGAGCCGAACGCACGCTCGGTCAGGTGGCAAGTAGGGTCAACCGGGTGCAAGGGGGGCTTAGAAGTGTGATAACGCGTACCGGGCGAGAACTGCGGGAAATTCAGCAGGGGCCTTGGCGCGAGTCAATGATGACCATTGACTCCGCTTGGGCTGATCCCGCGATCTGGTACGCAATCCGGACTACAGGAGAACGTTTCACGGCGCGTCATTACTGGAATGCTCTGGACCTGCAAAGCCTGCCCGACGGTTCGGTGGTCAGGCAGCCCGAGGATCGGCGTATCTATCTACGACTATTCTGGCGAACTTTGATGATTAGCGGCCTCATTACGCTGCTATGTCTGCTTTTGGGCTATCCGATAGCCCATCTGATTGCCTGCTCAAAGCCCAGTCGCGCGAATTTACTACTGATCCTCGTACTGGTCCCATTCTGGACCTCACTGCTGGTGCGCACGACTGCATGGATCGTGTTGTTGCAGACACAGGGAGTTCTGAACGAATTCCTAGTTACGATTGGCCTGATAGGCGATGACGGACGATTGGCTATGATCTACAACATGACCGGGACTATCGTAGCCATGACCCATGTGCTCCTGCCATTCATGGTTTTGCCACTCTACTCGGTAATGAATTCAATTCCCTCAACCCAGATGGACGCTGCGGCTTCGCTCGGTGCAACGCCTCTGCAGGCTTTCCTGCGCGTCTATTGGCCACAGTCGCTACCTGGCGTGGGGGCAGGTGCACTTCTCGTCTTTATCCTGGCGATTGGATACTACATTACCCCTGCTCTAGTAGGAGGTAGTGATGGTCAGTTGATTTCTAATATGATTGCATATCACATGCAAACCTCACTTAACTGGGGGCTGGCTGCTGCGTTGGGAGGCGTGCTGCTGCTGATCGTGCTGTTGCTCTACGCTGTGTACGAACGGCTGTTGGGGATTGAGAAAATAGGATTGGGAGGATGATGAGTACCATGCGACCAAGTCTGGGGCGAATCGCCTATTTGGGATTTTGCACAATTGTATTTGTGTTCCTGGTGGCTCCCATTATTGTAATCGTTCCTCTCAGCTTCAATGCAGAGCCTTACTTCACATTTACTGAGGGGATGCTACGCCTTGATCCAGACGCCTGGTCGCTGAGATGGTACCGCGAGATCATTCAAAACGAGGCTTGGGCGAAGAGTTTAGCTAACAGCATGATCATTGGTGTTAGTGCGACGGTATTGGCTACGGTCCTTGGCACTGTGGCAGCATTGGGCCTCGCAAGTTCAGCCATGCCTGCGCGACGGGCAATCATGGGGGTTATTATTTCGCCGATGGTCACTCCCGTGATTATCGCTGCAGCGGGAATGTTTTTCTTCTATTCGGGGCTTGGATTGGGACAGACATATATAAGCATCATCCTGGCTCATGCAGCGCTGGGGGTTCCCTTTGTCGTTGTCACGGTCACTGCGACATTGGCCGGGTATGATCCTAATTTCAATAATGCGGCGGCAAGCTTGGGGGCGGGTCCGTGGACCGTTTTCCGGCGCGTGCAATTTCCATTGATTTCTCCTGGGGTGATCTCGGGGGCTCTTTTTGCTTTCGCTGTATCGTTCGATGAAGTCGTTGTGATGTTATTCATGGCCGGGGTTGAACAACGCACGATTCCGCGTCAGATGTGGTCGGGGATTAGAGAACAGATCAGCCCGGCGATTCTGGCTGTCGCTACATTCCTCGTTGTATTTGCAGTACTTCTACTTCTCACGGTTAGCTGGTTGAAGCGTCGGGAAGAAGGTAGAGCCTAATTTTGGGGCAGCGTGAATCAAGGAGGTGAATTTTGCTACATGCAATCCCCTTTCTTTAAAGGAATGGGCCTCGAGCGTTAAAATCTAATTCTGGAACGGAAGAGCACCTGCGGACTACGTGTGCAAGGAGAAATCTTGCAAGGATTGATGCCTGAAACCGCTCACGGTCTTTCTTTGCATTAACCAGAAAATGGAGGCCTGCAAAGTTCACAATATCACCAAACTTAGGGTCTAGCAAAAGGCTCTAACTCGCAGCGCAACAAAACTCGGAGAGTTTGATAGACGCTATTATACTGGAAGATTATCTTGCACTTCGAACTTATCAAGTTCAGTATGATGGAATACCATTCATTATGGTAGAATAGTCCGTGGGCCATTCTTCAACTGTGATGGAACCTTCATTATGAAAGCGCTTGTCAAGGAAAAGGCCGACGTTGGCTTGTGGTTGAAGGACGTACCCGAGCCTGAACTCGGCATCAATGACGTCCTTATCAAAGTGAAACGTGCCGCGATCTGCGGCACCGACATGCATATCTACAACTGGGACGACTGGGCCCGGAATACAATCCCCATTCCCATGGTGATTGGCCACGAGTTCGTTGGTGAGATTGTCGAAGTTAGTTCTAACGTCATTGATTTTCACCCCGGCCAGATCGTTTCAGGTGAAGGTCATGTGGTTTGCAGCCGCTGTCGTAACTGTATGGCGGGCCACAGGCATCTGTGTGCAAACAACAGTGGTGTCGGCGTGAACTGGCCAGGCGCCTTCGCAGAATATGTGGCACTGCCGATGTCTAACGTGTGGGAACACCGCCCTGGTATTGACCTTGATGTGGCCTCGCTTTTTGACCCGCTGGGCAATGCCGTCCACACTGCTCTTAAGTGGGACCTGCTTGGTGAAGATGTGCTGATCACCGGTGCCGGGCCAATTGGTGCGATGGCTGCCGCTGTTTGTCGTCATGCCGGCGCGCGCCACGTGGTGATCACCGATGTAGTTCCGGAACGGCTGGAGACCGCCAAAAAACTTGGTGCCACTTACACGGTTGATGTTCGCAATCAAAACCTCAAAGATGTGCAGGCTGAGCTCGGTATGATTGAGGGTTTTGACGTAGGGCTTGAGATGTCTGGCAGCGGCGCGGCTCTCAACGACTTGATCGAAAATATGTGCCACGGCGGCAAGGTATCCATCCTTGGCATTCCGACCAAAGGCGCTCAGATCAACTGGGAAACCGTCATCTTCAACATGCTGACGATTAAGGGCATTTATGGCCGTGAGATGTATGAAACCTGGTATAAAATGTCGGTTATGGTTGAAAATGGACTGGATATTGCACCGGTGATCACCCACCGGTTGCCGTATCTGGAATTCCAGAAAGGGTTTGACCTGATGAATGCGGGTAAAGCCAGCAAAGTTGTTTTAAACTGGGAAGCGTGAGGATACGCCATGCATGGAGACTTTAAAGATCATCTGAACGGTCAACTGGACGACATCAGGGACGCAGGTCTTTACAAAAACGAACGCCAGATTACCACACCGCAGGGCGCGAGGGTCGGCATCTCTGACGGCAGCGAAGTTATCAACCTGTGCGCCAACAATTATTTAGGCCTCGCTCAACATCCGGAAGTGAACGCTGCTGCAGTGCAGGCCCTGAAGGACTGGGGGTACGGCATGGCATCCGTGCGCTTCATTTGCGGCACACAAACCCTGCACAAGCAGCTTGAAGACGTGTTGAGCGACTTTCTAGGGGCTGAAGATACCATTCTTTATCCAAGCTGCTTTGATGCCAATGGCGGCCTGTTTGAAACTATCCTTGGTCCGGAAGATGCAGTGATTTCAGATCAGCTCAATCACGCCAGCATCATTGACGGGATTCGACTCTCGAAAGCAAAACGCTACCGGTACAATAACAACAATATGGAAGCCCTTGAGGCTAAGCTGCAGGAAGCTGATGCTGCTGGTGCCCGCTATAAGCTGATCACTACCGACGGTGTCTTCTCTATGGATGGTTATTTTGCCCAACTTGATAAAGTCTGTGACCTTGCTGAAAAATACAATGCGCTTGTGCATTTTGATGACTGCCACGCAACCGGCTTTATCGGCGCAAGCGGCAAGGGTACGCACGAGCAATGTGGCGTAATCGACCGGGTTGATATTATCACCGGCACGCTAGGCAAAGCGCTGGGCGGCGCAAGCGGTGGTTTCACAAGTGGCCGCAAGGAAATCATTGAGCTATTGCGCCAGCGTTCACGGCCTTACCTCTTCTCAAACACGGTTGCTCCGCCGGTTGTGGCAGGTGCGCTCAAGGCAATTGAGCTCGTGACCCGGTCCAATGATCTGCGCGAACAGCTCGCAGACAATACAGCTTACTTCAGGCAAGGTATGGAAACACTTGGCTTCGACCTGTTGCCGGGCGTTCACCCGATTGTGCCAGTGATGCTGTATGATGCAGCGTTGGCTGCCGAGTTTGCTGACGGGATGCTGAAGCGCGGCATCTATGTGGTTGCTTTCTCTTATCCCGTAGTTCCAAACGGTAAGGCCCGCATTCGCACTCAGATGTCAGCCTCCCTGACCCGCGAAGAACTGGACCAGGCGATCACCGCTTTTGGTGACGTGAAACATCAGTTGGGCATCTAGGCGGCGGGATGTGTCCGCGAATCAGCATAAAGCCTATTCCATCTTTGGGAAACGGCCACAGTTTGTTCCGCTGAAACTGGGACCGTCTCGGTTAACGGGAGCATCATGCTGACCTGGCCACCGTTGCTCCATTTCCTATAAAACCTGAGATGCCGGCCCTCATCGAATCGGCGAATTATGGTAGCTCACTACCTGTACTATGCCGTTGCTGGGCTAAAACGCTGAAGATTAACTCTGAAAATTCACACAGGTGTAGAAGAAAGATGATGACCTTGAGTCAGGTCAAAAAATAAATTTAAAATCAATCAAATCTTCTGTTTCTTGACTTGCATAACAGAACTTTCCCACGGTGTAGGATAGCAGGGGGTAACATAAATATCACGGGCGCGACACGTCCATTTGGGTTATTCCATGTCAGCGGGACTGCACGGGCCGAAGACTATGCCCGCTTTATCAAAGGTCACTTTGCTGCAGACAATTCAGGTCGCTAGTTGAACCAAACATTTTGAGAATACAATCCATCGCCTGCCGGCGCCACCGTTCTTCAAGGGTCACGGCGAAGGCCATCGACCGATGCCAGTCGCGAAGAGCGGCGTATGCCATAGTGAGGGCAATGGTGTCCATGAAGTAGGCTGACGGCTGATGTTCCTCAATTGCTTGCCTCACGTCATCTGACTCGGGGAAGGAAAACGCGATGATGGTCAATTCTTCGATGCTGACTAATCCCTTTCCAGCAGCTGCAATTCTAAATGCAGTTGCCAAGGCGCCTGAAAGGTCTCCCAGCCTTACTTGCTCCGCAACGATGCGAGTAAACGCTCTACCTCCGAAGTAGCCTCCGGGGCCCAGGCGGTTGGCAGCCGTCAGAGCACCCTCCACATCGCCTGCTTCGATACGAGCCTCCGCAAGACTCACGAATGAGCCTTGAGCTCCAATAAGGCTGTCCCACCATCCCCGTTCACGCTGATACATCGCGTGTGTAGACTCCAATACGGTCTCTAAAATCTCAAGAGCTTCGGTTAAATCGCCTTCTGCGGCCAATGCCCTGGCGACTGGTCGGAGAAAAGCCACACTGTCCTTGGCAGATAACTCGCTGGCAAGTGTGAGCGCAGTTTCGCGATTACCCGCTCGGATATAAGCCGCAGCCAGCTCCCCGAGAACAGAGGCTCTCTGCCACTGCTCGTATGCTGATGTCGGCTGAAGGGCAGTAACCCGGTCGGTCATGGGTTGCAATGCATGGAGGGCTCCTGTGTGGTCACCTGCGGCGGCCTGGGCGATGGAGATTTCCGCTTGCAGCACTCCCAATTTGATAATATCCGGCTCCGTGATTTGGTCCATAATCTCTCTTGCTGCCTGGATGTCACCCGTTTGAGCTATCGCTACTGCTATTTCTCCGAGAAACTCGTTTCGATCTTCCGTTGAAATGGAAGCCAGCACTCGGCCCACTACGCGTTGTCGCTCATGAGCATTCTCCAATTCCATTATCGCCATAACGAGCGCAGACCGAGTTTGCATCCTGCTCACTCCCGGGCCTAGGTGGTCCAGCGTGACCAGGACTCCCTCTATATCGCCAATTGTCGCTTGCGCTTCAATAATTCCCTCTCGAGCTCGTGCAACGCGAGATCCTGGGGTGATGCGGCGGCGGTTTTGAACAGTTGCTCGATCTTCGACAATCTCCTCCGGCCCCTCCTCCGAAGGCACTTCCAGTTTAGCTAACACATCTGCGGCTTCCAGCGCGAGTTCTGGGACGCGGGCCCAGGCCAGCGCAATCGCCAGACCGGTCAATGCGGCGAGGCGAGCATCTTCGGAGTCCAGTTGCTGGATATGTCTCAGAGCATTGCGACCATGTCCATGGGCAACAAATGACGAGAGCTCAGGAGGGAAACACCCATAACATGTTGCCTCCGTCTGTACAGCCAGATTCCAGCCCGCCATACACATCAGAGTCCAGATGTCTGAGGAAGCCCTTGCACATGCGTCTCCCCATACATCAACTTCGGCGCCATCATTTATTGCCAGTACCAGAAATCTAAGAGCCTGTCCATGGAGTTCTTCCCGCATGGACATACTGTCGGTACCAGTTGTTGTAGGGTTGGCACGATTCGCACTGTCTGACCTCTCCAAGGCGGCAGCGGCGCGTGTATCTGGATATCGTTCAACGATCTCCGTCATGAGATCATAGGTCTCGGCCAGGTGCAACCATGCGTCAAGCGGGGCGGTGTTAGCCTCTGCATCTTCCACGGCCGACATCACTACGTTAGCTTGATCAAGCATTACCATCGCTTCCGAGAGAAGCAAATCGGCGTTGCGTTCATTTTCTGACCGGCACCCGAAGGCCGCGGCCGCAATGATAAGCACAGTCAATGGTTGGTAGTGACGAAGCATACAACGGAGGATAATCATTCGCTTAAAGTTGTATTCAGGTCAATTTGCCCATCTTGGCTCGAAGATTAAGTCTCCCAGAATGAGTAATGCGGGTCTGAATATATCCAATAGTACAGCCCTGTAAACTGACTTTAGTACTACGCCCCGATAAATCGACCGCTGCTTTATCCGAATGTAAACTTGCGTCAAGTAATCCAGGCGATAACAGGCTCTGGGCCGCGACTGACGAGGGGTAGCTCCAGAGTGAGCCGGTGTCGGACCGCATCACGTAGCACGGCCCGCGAGTTCTTCCTCAATCAAGGCCTTGGTCTGTCTAGGATCAGCTTTTCCATTGGTCCGCCTCATAACCTGTCCCACGAAGAAGCCAAGCAGACCGGTTTTTCCCGCAAGGTATGCATCAACACGATCTTCATGATCACTCAGTACGTTTCCAACAATGTCACTGAGAATCTCGGAGTCACCAACGGTCGAGGACTGTACACCGGCTAAAAGCTTGGTCGGTGACCCCTCGCTTGCCAACATGAGTTTTAGCACGGCTCGGGCTTCGTGAGTACTTGCTTTCCCGCTATCTGCTAACTGGACTAGTTCTGCAAACTCAGAGGGGCCAAATGGCAAACTTGATAGAGGTGCTCCTTTCAGTGCAGGCAAAAGCTGGTTCGCCATCCAGTTCCCAACCGATACCCGTGAAACATGCTCTGAGGCGGCTTCAAGGAACTCCGACGCTGCAGGTACGCCATAAATAGCCAAGCCTGTCGCAGCACTCAATCCACTTTCTTTCAGCCACTGCTCTTCATCGGCAGTCAGAGAACGCTGTTTGCTCTTGGAATTGTTCTTTGCAGGAGTGGCTGTCTTGGATTGATGTTCCAATTGGGCATCGTGAGGGCGAGCAACCCCGTCGGGCTTCTCAACTTTTGACGCAACCTGAGCAGGTTCAGGGTGATCGTGAATAGCCTGGCGAAGAGTAACAATGCAAATAAATACAGGGAGATCGCTGTTTATATGCTCTGGATCGCGCCAGTAGAATCCCAGTCGGGTAAACTGATACCGCTGCTCTCGAGGGTCATCAGCAATACTTGGCTCAATACGTGCATCCTTGTACTCAATGAGGGATGAGGGATTGAGGGCTTCCAGAAACTCCTCTCCTGGTACGGACTGATTAAATAATCGGTTATATGCCCGAACGATAACCGGCAGCGACTGCTTTGCCTCCACCCAATGAATAGTGCCCTTAGGCTTGAGGGTAGTCTTGGATCCACTGCGTGTGCCCTCAATCCATTCACAATGCAATCGAACCGCCTTGCCCGTCTCATCCTTCTCAACGTGATTACAGCGGATGATGTAGGCATGTCGTAGGCGCACGATTCCCCCAGGTGTTAATCTGCGGAATCCTTTTGGAGGTTTTTCCGAAAAATCACTCCGCTCAATCAGCAACTCCCTGGAAAAGGGAACTGGGCGAACACCATCACGCGGAACATCGTGAGGCCAGTACGGCGCGGATATGATCTCCGTTCGGTCCTCCGGCCAATTTGTGAGGGTTATTGGCAGTGGATCCTGAACACAGAGTATGCGAGGAGCACGATGATTCAGGTCATCCCTAATGCAATGTTCAAGCAATCCGGAATCAGAGGTACTGTCAACCTTGGTAGTTCCAATGGAATTACAGAAAGTCTTGATTGCCTGTGGCCGCACGCCACGGCGTCTGAGGCCAGCGAGCGTTGGCATCCGCGGATCGTCCCAGCCGTCCACGATACCTTCCCGTACCAGGTGAAGCAGCTTTCGCTTGGATGTGATTGTGTACGCAAGATTTAATCTTGCAAACTCGTACTGGTATGGGCGAGGGGCAATCTCGAGTGCATCAAGATACCAGTCATACAAGACCCTGTTGGTAGAGAACTCGAGCGTACAGATTGAGTGTGTGACCCCCTCAATGGCATCAGATTGCCCATGCGCCCAATCATAAAAGGGGTAGATGCACCATGCATCTCCTTGACGGTAGTGCGTGGCATGACGAATCCGATACATGAGTGGATCCCGCATCTTCATGTTTGGATGCGCCATGTCGATCTTGGCCCGAAGTACCCGTGATCCATCTGCAAACGCACCCGCTCGCATGGCTTCAAACAATTCAAGGTTTTCTTCCGGTGCCCGGTTACGATAGGGACTTTTTTTCCCCGGGGTTGTGACCGTACCTCGCATTCCTCGAATTACTTCCTCAGGGGAATCGTCGACATAGGCCAAACCCTTAAGGATGAGTTTGCATGCCCACCTGAACAAGGTTTCGAAGTAATCGGAAGCATAGTATTCATGCTCACCCCAGTCAAATCCCATCCATTGTAAATCGCGCTTGATGGCATCTACGTATCTCTGATCTTCCGTGGCAGGGTTGGTGTCATCAAATCGGAGATGGCATCGCCCTTTGTATTCAGCCGCCAGCCCAAAATTGAGCGTACTGCTCTTGGCGTGACCAATATGCGGAAACCCATTGGGCTCTGGCGGAAATCGGACAATCACACGTTCGGCCATCCCCGATGCAAGATCTTGATCAATAATACTTCTTATAAAATCAGCCGCAGCTGCTTGCCGTGCCATTAGATTTATCGGTCAGGAAGATCCTTCAACGTTCGGATCGGTTTTTGAATCCATAGTGCGGTAGATGCGAACGAGTTCGTGTGCGGCACCGGTTACGGTGCACGTTCCTGCGGTGACCTGCTGTTGAAAATTATCCACCGCTGCATCAATGATTCTCGATTTGCCAAATTCAGACAGAAGGAAGGTCTTTGCGGTTTCAAGCAGTGCAGTCTTGATTTGTGCATTACGCTGCGTCTCGAAGTGGCCATTTTCACGCGTTGTGCGCTCGATATCCCTTATAGCTTCCCAGATTGCAGAGATTCCTGTTTTTTCGAGTGCGCTGATTGTCTTAACCTTGACGATCCGGGAGCGTTCAGGATAGAGATGCAGCGCGCGCCTGTATGCATTGGCCGTGAGGCGCGCTTGGTCTATCATAACACGATCGGCTTTCGAAACTGCAATCAGGTCTGCAATTTCAAGGATACCCCGTTTGATTCCCTGTAGCTCATCACCCGCATGCGGTAATAACATAAGGAGAACGATATCAACGATTTGACGAACAAGGGTGTCTCCCTGGCCTGTGCCGACAGTTTCGATCAGAATTACATTATATCCGGCGGCCTCGCACAGGAGCATTGCACGACGCGTAGTGTTAGCAATGCCGCCGGGAACGTTTCCTGAGGGAGATGGACGAATGAACGCGTTCTTATGTTTTGCAAGTTCAGGCATGCGTGTCTTGTCCCCCATAATGCTTCCCCCCGTGTGGGGGCTCGAGGGATCCACAGACAGCACGGCCACGCGGTAATCTGATTGTACAAGGTGCATCCCAAGCGCCTCAATCAGTGTGCTCTTGCCCACACCTGGAGCTCCAGTAACAGCTACACGCAACGCTTTACCAGTCTTTGCAAGGACTCCGTTGAGCAGGTGCTCGGCGTCATTCATGGCAGAAAGCCGTGTACTCTCTACAAGCGTGATCCCGCGACTAAGGCTGTTACGATCACCAGAGAGGATGTCTTGCACACTGGGAACTCGGCTCATGAATCGTCCAGGAGGTCGTGGAGAATCGATATGGCTGCTTCGGCAATGACTGTACCAGGCCCGAAAACAGCCTTAACTCCTGCGTCATTGAGCAATGCGTAATCTTCTGATGGAATTATGCCACCTACAACGACCAGTATGTCTTCCCGTTGATCAAGGGATAGAGCTTTTGTAAGCTCTGGTACTAAAGTTCGGTGGGCGCCAGCAAGGCTGGAGATGCCAATAATATGGACATCATTTTCGAGGGCCTGACGGGCAACCTCTTGAGGAGACTGGAATAATGGACCTATATCAACATCAAATCCAAGGTCTGCAAATGCGGTTGCGATCACGCGCGCGCCGCGGTCATGGCCATCAAGTCCGAGTTTGGCCACTAAAATCCGTGGACGGCGCCCGGTCTGGTGCGCAAACTTGTCTGAAAGCAACCGTGCACGATTAGTAGGTTCGTCAGTTTGCATAACAGCGGAGTAAATACCGGTTGCGGTCTCGTTGCGGGCAGTATGGCGACCAAAGACGGTCTCCAATGCACTGGTAATCTCACCTAGAGTTGCGCGTGCGCGTGCGGCTTCCAGCGCAACCTCAAGAAGATTGGATCCTTCTTGCGCTGCCGTGCACAGGCTTGCCAGGGAGTGTTTTACACGATGTTCATCCCGTGAATTTTTAAGTTCGTCGAGTCGGGCGGACTGATTCAGACGCACCTCTTCATTGTTTATTCTAAGGAGTGATATTTTGTTCGCAGACTCTGACTGGAAGGCATTCACGCCCACAATAATCTCTTCCCCCTTATCTATGCGTGCCTGTCTGACGGCGGCGGCTTGTTCAATTCGCATCTTGGGAAGCCCATTCGCGATGGCTTTGGTCATTCCTCCCATGGATTCGATTTCCTGGATGTGCTTCCAGACCTTCTGAATTAACGTATGTGTTAGATGCTCAATTACATAGGAGCCTCCCCATGGATCAATAGCATGCGTCAATTGTGACTCTTCCCGAAGCACGAGTTGGGTATTTCGTGCAATTCTGGCAGCATTTGCGGATGGAAGCGCAAGTGCTTCATCCAGCGCATTAGTGTGTAGAGATTGTGTTTGCCCACATACAGCAGATAATGCCTCCAGTGTCGTGCGGGCCACATTATTATAGGGTTTCTGTGCAGTCAGACTGTATCCAGACGTCTGGCAATGCATGCGCAGGGCCATAGACTTGGGATTCTTGGGAGCAAATGGCTTGATCAGCCGGGCCCATAGTACTCGTGCTGCCCTGAGCTTGGCGATCTCGACCAGGTGATCCATGCCAATCCCAAAGAAGAATGAAAGCCGCGGTGCAAAGTTATCAATGCCCAGGCCGCGGCTTAGGCCGGTACGCACATATTCCAAGCCATTGGCAAGTGTATAAGCAAGCTCAAGATCAGCGGGGGCACCTGCCTCGTGCATATGATAGCCGCTAACGGACACAGTATTGAATCGAGGCATATTCTGGGCACACCATTCAATGATATCCCCTGTAATGCGCATTGATGGGGCAGGGGGATAGATGTATGTATTACGTACCATAAACTCCTTCAGAATATCATTCTGAATGGTGCCACTGAGCTGCTGGGGGCTCACTTGGGACGACTCTGCTGCGACAATAAAAAACGCCATGACCGGCAGGACAGCGCCATTCATGGTCATAGACACACTCATCTTCGAAAGGGGGATCCCTGCGAAGAGCACTTTCATGTCCTCCACGCTGTCAATCGCAACGCCGGCCTGTCCTACGTCCCCGCGAGCGATTGGATGATCGGAGTCATAGCCTCTATGTGTTGGCAGGTCGAAAGCTACCGACAGACCACGTTGTCCGGACGCAAGTGCTTTTCTGTAGAATGCGTTTGAGTCTTCTGCGGTGGAAAACCCGGCATATTGCCGAATCGTCCATGGACGACCAGCGTACATTGACGCATAGGGCCCGCGCAGGAACGGCGGTAGACCCGCCGCATAATCCAGATGCGCGCATGCTTCAAGATCAACAGCATCGCAAGTACGGGTTTGATCCTGATCCTTGCGATCAACTGGAAAGGAGACGCCGGATCTTCGGTACGGAATGGAGGAAAAGTCAGGCCGCATCACTATCGAATAATTGTAATAGTTGATCCGCCGCCAGATGCAGTGGATCGCCCGAAGTGAGCGAAATCTGTTCCTCTCGGGTATTCTGAGCTGTGAACCCCGTTGGAGTTTTCGTTATGACTATGTCGGCTGGTTGATTTTGAATATCACAGGTACACAAACTCAATAGTCGGTGAAGCCATGGATCATGTTCTCCCTGAATCTTAATTCGCGGTTTTTTCGTGAGTGCCTTTGCTCGTAGTCGTATGGCTTCAAGGGGAGCAGCAAGGCTGTTCGGGCGGAGGGCTGCCTCGGGTATGTCAGGAGATAGGTAAGTATTAACGCCTACAACCACATCGGCTCCCGAAAGCACTGCGGCACTTCGCTGATTGTGTGCGTGCTGGATTTGCTTTTCTATCCAATTCCATGACAGATCCAATCCGCCTCTTTGTTCAATCTGTTGGAAGAGTTCCCATGAAGCGGCTCCTAGGGCATCCGTCAGATGTTCTATCATCCAAGCGCCTGCAGCAGCGTCCGCGGCAACTCCGAGTCGTCCCTCGCAGCGCATAATTTGCTGCATTTGGAGCCCGAGATCAGTGTCCAGAGTTGCGACCACATCGCACCCACCCAGTATAGCGGCAACACATTGCAAGGTCTGTCGGATAAGGTGTGTTTCCGGGTCCAGTGCCGATTCGTAACGTCGGCTGGGGACTCCGACTATGTTTATTTTCTGCGACTGGATTTTGTATGCATCTAGAACCCCGGCAGCACCCACACGCAACGCACGGAGGCGGGCAATATCCAGGAGATAACGCTCACCAACAGGCACAAAGAAGTACAAATGTTCGGTTGCAAAGCCTGAGCCAGCTTCTGCAATAAGATCCGACAGCTGTGCTAGCGCACAAGCCAGCTCCTGAACATGGGTCGCACCTTTTTCATGCCAAGGCTCTAGGCTTATCCGCAGCGTCCATAGGCGAGTGCCTTTCACCATATCCAAGATTTGACGAACGGGGTATTGAGAAGAGATATCAACAGCACCCAAGAGCTCCTCTGGCGCATATCCTCTACTGGCTGCACGTAAGCGAAGCGTTTCTAGCAACTTGGGGGTTGCGCCTCTGCCACGAAAAAAAAGAGGGATTGTACCGATTGGTAAATCTTCCGGTAGTTTGGCATTTTCCTCTGACAGATTGAATCCCAGCGCCCCGGCGCCTGCAAGCTGCGCACGCGCTGCATCCTTCATCTCCACATCTGCCCGAATAAGCCATTCACGGTGATTAAAGATGTGTTCGGGCGGAGGCTTGCCGCGTCGGTAATAAGGACGAACGGTTATCTCTTCGATGGGATGCCAGTTCAGGTGTTCCGGAATCAGTTTGTCCCAATCCTGATCGGTAACCGGTGGGAAGTGACTCAGTAAATCCAGGGGCTCTTTCATTGCAGATGCATCACAGTAGGCCTCGATGAAGTCTCACCAGATCAAAGATGGCAATCCCATACGCTACGGCTACGTTCATGGACTGTTTTGCGCCGTACTGTTGAATCTCCAGTGCGCAGTCCGCTTTAGCAATTAGCTCTTCATCAACGCCGGAGAGTTCATTACCCACTACCAGGCAAAGAGGAAATTTCTCCCGGGTAACGGCAGTTGTCGGAGTCGGAGTGTCGGTAAGCTCCAGGACGGCAACTGTATATCCTGATTTACGCAGGTCGTCGATTGTGCTAGCGGCGTTTTGTTTGTATTCCCATGGTACAGTATCCTGCGCCCCTAGTGCTGCCTTGTGAATTTGTGGATTTTCTGGGGTAGGTGTAATTCCAGAAAGTATTATACGTTCAATAAGCGCGGCGTCGGAAGTGCGAAAAATGGATCCCACATTATGCACCGAACGCACGTTATCCAGTACAACAGTGATCGGGTGGCGAGGCACTAATCGAACGGTACTGGCAGATACCCGCCTAATTTCTTCATGACGAAGTTTTCGCATCAAAGTTTAAGTGATTATAGCCATTGACGGTCCAGCAGCGTCTGGCAAGAGCAGCACTGCACGCGGCGTTGCCGCGGCTGCGGGGTTTGTATTTATGGACTCTGGCCTTATCTATCGGGCCGTAGCATTGGGGTTCCTGAAAACTGGACTGGAAAGTACCGAGGATGATGCCGAGATCAGCCTGCAGCGATTCCAGATTGATATCACCTGCGTCGATAGTCACATGCATGTGCATATAGATGGAGTAGATGTAACGGCAGAATTACATACGCCCCAAATTACCGAAATGGCCAGTCAGGTTGCCGCGCTTAAAAATGTTCGGCGGCGTCTTTTTGGTCTTCAGCGTGGGTTTGGTGACCGTTATGGTGTTAACCCCGGCATTGTGGTGGTAGGTCGTGACATGGGCACGGTAGTTTTTCCGCATGCTGATTTGAAATTCTTTATAACTGCCTCACTTGAAGTGCGGGCGCAGCGTCGGCTTATCGAATTCCATCAAGTGGGGGAAACCCCCTCATTTGAATCCGTACTTCGGGCGATAGCTGAACGGGACCGCCAAGACTCAGAACGAAAGGTTGCTCCACTGAAAAAAGCCTTGGATGCAGTTATGATTGAAACGGACAAGTTAACGCTTGCAGAGCAGATTGACCTGATACTCGGGCATGTCCTGGAACAATCAGCTTTGCAGTAGATAAAAACTTGGCTGGTATGGTACGCGTGTTTACGCCTAGCGTCTGATTCCCTGCACGTTGTGCCCACTCAAATTTCAAACCCCCGTCCGGTGTCTTCTGTAGGGGAGCCGCAGAGCATATCTAACATCGGGCCTAGGCGCACTTAGTGCACGTATATGTCTGAAGAACAATTAGGAGCAGAAACTCCACCGGAAGAATCACAGGAGAATCTTGTTCAAACCTCCGTTGCCTCTGAGAATGATACCCTTGGGGTAACCAAAGATGTTCCTGCCGATCTACCAACTTCTGAATCCGATCAGGCATCGGAAGCATCAACTGAACCAGAAGCATCGGAGGTGAGCGAGGACAGCTCTACCGATTCAGCAAACACTGAATCCGATCTGGCACCGGAAGCAACAACTGAACCAGAAGTACCGGAGGCGAGCGAGGACAGCAATGCCGATCCAGCAACCTACGAGTCCGATCAGGTGCCGGAGGCAGCAGTCGAACCGGAAGCATCGGAGGTGCGCGAGGACATTCCTGCGGATCCAACAGGTTCTGAATCCGATCAGGCACCGGAAGCAACGACTGAACCAGAAGTACCGGAAGTGAGTGAGGACAGCTCTTCCGATCCGGCAACCACTGAGTCTGGTCAGGTGCCGGAGGCAACGGCTGAACTGGAGCCGTCGGAGATGGGCGAGGATAGCCCTGCTGATCCAACAGGTTCTGAATCCGATCAGACGCTGGAGGCAACAGCTGAACCGGAAGCTTCGGAGGTGAGTGAGGATAGCCCTGCTGATCCAACAGATTCCGAAGCCGATCAGGCGCCGGAGGCAACAGCTGAACCGGAAGCATCGGAGACAGAAGATGAAGCACAGGTATCAGAAGACTCTGAGGATATCGATCAAGGCGTGGAGCGGATTGGATACACCGGTGATATTTTGGGAGACACCGTCCCGCTATCTGAACTTAATGAACGACAAGAGACGAGTGAAGCTGAGCAGATACGTGCTGAGGAATTGACACAGCTCATTGATGCCTCGCTCAGCGACGTTGTGAAAGATGAGATAATCACTGGACAGATTATTTCGGTTAGTGATAAGGATGTCGTTATTGATATCGGATTCAAGAGTGACGGCATCATCCCTAGGAATGAATTTGAGGGC
The DNA here is from genome assembly GCA_022821385.1 of Rhodothermales bacterium. Lineage (GTDB taxonomy): Bacteria > Bacteroidota > Rhodothermia > Rhodothermales > Bin80 > Bin80. The sequence goes on along the minus strand of JAJEDR010000077.1, from coordinate 113,917 downwards.
GAAGTCAATCCGGGAGACACGCTTGAAGTGTATGTCGAACGGCTCGAAAACTACCACGGCCAACTCCAGCTCAGCAAAGAGAGGGCAGAGAAAGTCCGTCGTTGGGAACGAATTGAACATGCATTTGAGAATGGGACGGTACTGGAAGGGACGATAACCCGTCGTATCAAGGGAGGAATGATTGTTGACCTCATTGACGGTTTAGAGGCATTTTTGCCGGGATCCCAGATCGATATGCGACCTGTACGTGATTTTGATTCCTACCTCGATCGCAAAATGGAATTCAAGATCGTCAAGATTAATGCGGACAACGAAAACGTAGTTGTTTCACATAAGGCACTCATTGAACGCGACCTTGCTTCACAGCGTGAGAGTATTCTCTCCACGATGGAAGCTGGACAAGTCCTGGAAGGGGTTGCCAAAAACATCACGAACTTTGGCGTATTTGTTGATCTTGGCGGCGTAGATGGTCTGCTCCACATAACAGATCTCACCTGGGGACGCGTATCTCATCCGACAGAGGTAGTTTCTCTTGATGAAAACCTGAAAGTCGTCGTACTTGACTACGATAAAGACCGGCAGCGCATCTCGCTGGGGCTGAAGCAGCTTCAGCCGCATCCCTGGGAGAATATTGAGGAGCGGTATAAACCAGGGGATGTCGTGGAAGGCAAGGTCGTATCCATAACAGACTATGGTGCATTCCTTGAGATTGAGCAGGGTATTGAGGGACTCGTGCATGTTTCAGAGATGAGTTGGACAGGCCATATCCGACATCCATCGCAGCATGTTTCGCTCGGCCAGGTCGTGAAAGTGTCCGTGCTGAGTATTGATCACGGCACGAAAAAGATATCGCTCGGCATGAAGCAGTTCGAGACGAACCCATGGGAGGGCATTTCGATGCGCTACCCCCCGGGAACGGTTCTTCGTGGCCGTGTGCGCAACATTACACACTTTGGCGTTTTTGTTGAGATCGAACCAGGGATTGACGGTCTAGTGCATGTATCCGATCTGTCCTGGACCAAAACGATTCGCCATCCCAGTGAGATTGTTAAGAAGAGACAGGAACTTTCGGTCGTCGTGCTTGATGTCGATGAGAAACGTCAACGAATTGCACTTGGTCATAAACAGATCGAGACGAATCCGTGGACAAACCTCGCGACAGTCTATGAAGCGGGTACGGACCATAAAGCCAAGGTTGTGCGGGTTGAGCGGAAAGGATTGACTGTGGAATTACCCCTTGAGGTTGAAGCTTTTGTACCTATCCGTGAGCTCAAGAACAAGTCCGATACTGGCTTCCCTCCGTACCGGGAGGGGGATGAGATTGATCTGCGCGTGATCAGATTGGATGCGGGCCAGAAAGAGATTGTGATGAGCGAAACTGCCAAGGAGCGGCAGGAAAAGGCTAAAATCGAAGAGAGTGAACGTGAGGCCAAGCGCGCAGTACGCCGCGAAGAGGCAAAAGCTGTTCGTCAGCATGCCAAGCGTGAAAAGGCCACAAGTGGACCAACTACAATTGGAGAGCTAAGTGGACTTGAATCACTCAAAAAGCTTAATGACGAAGCAAGTTAACACTTCCCCAATTGGGGAGTAATAATCGCAGGAGGTACTGCTCAATATCACAGTGCTGTTGTTTCGATGAATATTAGAAATGTGAACACGTATTCATACTCAGCGGTATAGAATGACCATGCGAAAAAGGAATCGTAAATGCAAATTTGAGGATTGTCACGTTCCTATTAGGGCAAGAGGTTTCTGCCAGGGACATTATCGGCAGTACATGAATGGCCGGGAAATGAAGCCTCTTCGGTGCCGTCTCAAGTTGGAGAGATGTCTGTATGAAGATTGTGAAATCTATGCTGTGTCCCGTGCGATGTGTAGCGGACATTATGCGCAGTACCGCAGGGGGCTGCCACTGAGTGGACTATTTGCACGATCTAAGCGGAAATGCAATTTTGAGGAATGTGACCGCAAACACCGTGCAAAGGGATTCTGTGGCGTCCATTACCAGCAGCATAAACGAGGTAAAAAGCTTACTCCTATCAGAGCAAGGCAGTAAATCCTACTTTGGCAATCTTTATCATGGTTAGGAACCAGATCTGCCAAGTATCGAAGAGGAAACTACTTGACATCCTGGCTCTGCCGGCCGCGGCCTGAGATTAGGGCGAGCGGTGCTGCAATAATGCCCAAACTCCCGCAATTCGTATTTCACCTGCAAAAGTATTGTTTAAGTGCTAGCACACCGGGATGAATACATACACCCTACTTGATTCTCTTGGAATAGCGGGCCGAGGGCCCGGATTGGCAATAGGTGCGTCTACACATCTTGGTGGTGCATCTCCCGTAGATGTTTACAGCCCGATTGATGGGAGTCTGATTCAGCAGGTCGGCACTGCAATGCCTGCAGAGGTGGAAGCGGGTTGTCGGGCTGCACATGAGGCATTTCTTTCCTGGAGGAATGTCCCGGGTCCTCGTCGTGGAGAGTTGGTCCGACAGTTCGGTCAACTACTGCGCGAATACAAGGAAGAATTAGGGGCACTGGTCACCTTGGAGGCAGGTAAAATCCAGTCGGAGGCAGAGGGAGAGGTTCAGGAAATGATTGATGTCTGTGATTTTGCCACTGGATTAAGTCGTCAGCTTTACGGGCTGACGATTCAAAGCGAACGTCCGCAGCACCGGCTAATGGAGCAATGGCATCCATTGGGAGCGGTGGGAGTTATCTCAGCATTTAACTTTCCGGTTGCTGTGTGGTCATGGAATGCAGCGCTTGCACTGGTCTGCGGGGATCCAGTCGTTTGGAAACCCTCCGAGAAAACCCCATTCTGCGCGCTGGCATGCCATAATCTGCTCACAAGGGTCATACATGACTTTGAAGATGCCCCAGACGCACTAAGTGTAGTGATTAACGGTGGTCGGATTGTGGGTGAAGCCCTCGTAGATTCCCCTAAGTTGCCGCTCATTTCGGCAACGGGATCAATAGCAATGGGGCGCGCAGTTGGTCAACGTGTGGCCAAACGCCTCGGTCGGTCATTGTTGGAATTAGGGGGTAATAATGCACTGATCGTTGCTCCCAGTGCAGACCTGGACCTTGCTGTAAAAGCCATTACCTTTGCTGCTGTTGGCACGACAGGGCAGCGTTGTACTACACTGCGCCGCCTTATTGTACACAAGAGTATTAAGGCCGAGTTAATTTCACGCCTGCTTAGTGCGTGGGCATCAATTCGCATTGGTGACCCACGCGACCCGGGAGTATTGATTGGACCGCTCATCGATAAGGAGGCCGCAATTGCGATGCAGAGTGCACTCGAGCTGGCTACCGAACAGGGGGGATGCGTTCATGGCGGCGGACGGGTAACCACGGGGGTACCTGCAAACGGAGTATACGTGAACCCCGCCCTAGTTGAAATTTCTTCCGATGCTCCTATTGTACAGACAGAAACATTTGCTCCAATCTGCTATGTACACGAGTACGACCGGTTGGATCAAGCAATTGAGATTCAGAATGGTGTACCCCAAGGGCTTGCCAGTTCGATATTTACGGATAATGTTCTAGAAGCAGAAATTTTCTGCGGCCCGACCGGCAGTGATTGCGGTATAGCCAATGTTAACATCGGTACCAGCGGTGCTGAAATCGGTGGAGCATTCGGAGGTGAGAAAGAAACCGGTGGTGGACGCGAAAGCGGTTCAGATGCATGGAAGAATTACATGCGCCGTACCAAGAACACTATTAATTACGGCAAAAATCTTCCTCTGGCGCAAGGGGTTGAATTTGTTTGACCTATTCAAAGATGCTTGCAAAACATATTCAGTCTGTTCCTCCGAGCGGGATTCGCCGCTTCTTTGATATAGCGGCCACGATGGACGATGTGATTTCATTGGGGATCGGTGAGCCCGACTTTGTAACGCCCAATGCAGTGATTGATGCGGCCGTTGCTTCCCTGGCAGCAGGCAAGACGGGTTATACCTCCAATGCCGGATTGCTTGAGCTTCGTGAAGAAATTGCGGCGCATCTCAATGGTCTGTACGGATATCCCGTCGAACCGGATCAGGTTTTGATTACGGTTGGTGTCAGTGAGGCTATGGAGTTAGCCATGCTGGCTTTGCTTAATCCGGGAGATGAGGTGCTGATACCGGAGCCATGCTTCGTGTCTTACGGCCCTCTTGCTAGGTTTGCGCATGGCCACGTAGTGCATGTACCGACCAGTGCAAAAAGAAACTTTGAGGTCACAGCTGAAGATATTGCCAGCAGGATAACCTCACGTACCCGGATGATTTTTATAGGTTATCCGAATAATCCTACGGGGGCGGTCCTGAAACGGGAAACACTTGAAGAAATTGCTGCCCTGGCGGAAGCACACGATCTAATACTGCTTTCGGACGAGATCTACGATCAGCTCATTTACGGTGAAGCAAAGTCGACAGGTCATGCCAGTGCATGGGCAGTTGAGTCCTTGCGTGAGCGGAGTATTATTTTGGGAGGCTTTTCGAAAGCGTATGCCATGACCGGCTGGCGTCTAGGATATGCCGTTGCACCCTATTCGATCTATAGTGGACTCTATAAGGTGCACCAGTATATGGTTATGAGTGCACCAACCATGGCCCAGTACGGTGCGCTTGCTGCAATCCAGGAATGCGCCCCGGACGTTGAACGAATGCGTCAAGCGTACGATGGCCGCAGGCGGGTGCTTGTGGACGCCTTGCGGGCAGCTGGACTCAGTACGTTTGAGCCGGAAGGGGCATTTTACTGTTTCCCTGATATCCGATCAACGGGGCTGAATTCGGAGGACTTTGCACAGGGTTTGATTCGTGAGGAGTCCGTAGCTGTGGTACCAGGTGATGCTTTTGGTCCAAGCGGTGAAGGATTCGTACGATGTTCTTATGCTACAGCCGATGACAAGGTGGCTGAAGCAGGTCGCCGCATCGCGAGGTATGCTCAAAAATGTAGGAACGCATGACCTTAAGGCTTCTGCTGGGTACCGTAACGGCTCTAGCGTTTCACCTGATGTTTGGATGGGCCTGGAGTGTTGCAGGAGGTGTTGTGGCAGGGGTTATTGGTTGTAAGAGAGGGTGGCTTGCTGGGGGGATCGCTGTTGGACTGTCCTGGTGTTTGTTTGTAGTACATGCGTTTATTGTGGCATCGGCTCCAACGCTACGCCTTCTTGATATCATCGGGGGGCTTTTTGGAGGCATTCCGAGCATATTGATTCCTGTCATTTCCGTGTTGCCTGGTGTGTTGCTTGGGATAGCGGGAGGGGCATTAGGCTCCTCGATTCACCCTTTGATTGCTCCACCCCTAACCAAATCTATGCTTCGTTTTTTTTCTGGATTATTTGATCCTCAGAATCCAGAGGAGAGAAACTGATGAGGCGACCGCCACGGACTGCTTATTCTTCAAGAATCGCTGTAGAATGCACAAGTGATTCACAAGAAATGCGGAATACCCACGTGAATTTCTAGGGAGTTCAGATATCCGGCTTACGGTTGTTGCGCCCAGTTGATGCTGAGTATCTCACTTACAGGAATCTGCATTTACACGTAAATATTCTTCTACGAATTCATCAGTGAACTCTGAAATACTCTGCTGTAGGAGTTCGATATTCTCCCCATAGGTCCCTCCATTTTCACGACTCCAGGTCGTAGCGTAACCTGAGAGCAACGAATAATTGGAGTCAGTGACATTCTTGCCGACCTTGAAAACAATACTGTGATTCCCTCCTCTAACACTCAGATTGACGTGAAGATAGGGAGTACCTCCCTCCGTGGAGTATATCTGGGCAGCGCGGAGTCTGCTGCCGACAAGCGTCTCAATGGATTGGCGCGTCAATCCAATATCCACAGCATCGGGAGGTAAATCTTCAACGACTAAGAGAAGGGGGGCGCAATCGGTCCATAACTTAAACCGAAGTCTGTCTGTAACAGAATCCTGCGCCGCCACGGGTATGGCCAACAGGACAAAGAGTAGCGAAACAGATACTGAACGAGTCATAATGAACGCTGTCGAAATATGGGGCAAAAGGTCTACGGTGTGGCGGACCGATGGCTAAAGATAAGTTAGGCCCAAAGGCGTTTCAAGATTGGAAGGAGAGTCAATTGAAATAACAGGCCTCTAGGAACATGCGACTAAGAAAAGCGTGAGACCCTCCCGTGATTTCATCATACCGCTGTTGGAGTGCTTGGCGTTGAGGGGCATTGACGCTTAAGGCCAGCAAAGAAGTCAACAGCATACCCGACAATGATACCCCGACCTGAATTAGAAGGCTTACTGGAGCGTGCGCGCGTGCTCGGGGGCTATCTTTGACTTGGCCAAACGGTCAGAACGTGTTGAAGAACTAAACAGGAAACGCCTGGCGCCGGGTTACTGGGACGATGCGGAGGCAGCACAAGCCACCGAGCGCGCGATTGCGTCGGAAAAAACGTGGCTTGATGCATACGAAGTTGTATCTGAGCATGCGGAGGATATTTCTACATTGTTAGAAATTGCGGAGGAAGAAGGGGAGGATCTTGAGCAGGACATAGCGGCAAGCTTCAAGGCTCTACTTGAATCCGTCGAATCCCTGGAGCTGCGGAGCATGCTTGCGGGAGAAGACGATCGGCGGAACGCCATCCTGACGATCAATCCGGGAGCAGGAGGTACGGAGAGCCAGGATTGGGCCGAAATGCTGCTGCGCATGTACACTCGATATGCCGAACAGCAAGGCTTCAAAGTGCTATTGCTTGGATACCAAGAGGGCGATGTAGCGGGCATCAAAAGCGCCTCGCTGGGGATTCAGGGGGATTTTGCGTATGGATACCTGAAGGCTGAATCTGGAGTGCATAGGCTTGTGCGCATTTCCCCGTTTGATTCAAATGCGCGCCGCCATACATCGTTTGCGAGTGTATTTGTCTATCCTGAGATTGATGACACCATTGAGATTGATTTGCGTGCTGCCGATATTGAGTTGCAAACTTTTCGCTCCGGTGGCAAAGGTGGGCAAAACGTAAATAAACTGGAGACCGGAGTACGCCTGATATGGACGGGGGCACTTTCGGATGGGGAACGGGTGCGAGTTGCGGCAGAATGTACTGAGGAGCGCAGCCAGCGCCAGAACAGGGATCGCGCCATGACCATGCTTAAAAGCCGCGTCTATCGGCTAGAACAGGCAATCCAGGAGGAGGAGAAAAACAAACGTTCGGCGGAAAAGAAACGGATTGATTTTGGCAGCCAGATTCGCTCCTATGTGTTCCAGCCGTACACAATGGTGAATGACCACCGCACAGAACTCAAGATGACCAATATTCAAGCAGTGATGGATGGGGATCTGGATGCGTTCATCAAGGCTTACTTGCTGCAGTAATCATGGCAAATCAACATCAGTATGATTATCTCGTCTTGGGTAGCGGCATAGCTGGATTGTGGTTTTCACTGGGCGTAGCCGACCATGGCCGCGTAGCTATCATTACCAAAAAAGAGACCGCCGAGTCAAATACCAATTACGCGCAGGGAGGTATTGCAAGTGTCTGGGACAAGGGGGATTCGCTTGAAAGTCATATTAATGACACGCTCATTGCTGGTGCAGGCCTCTGTGATGAGGACATTGTAAGAAGCGTGATCACTGAAGGTCCCCGTGAAATCCAGACATTGATTGATTTAGGGGCCTCATTCACAAAGGCAGGGGGACAACTGCATCTGGGACGTGAGGGCGGACACGCGCATCCCCGGATCATTCATGCGAAAGATGCGACCGGACAGGAAGTTGAGCGGGTACTCCTGGCTGCAATTGTTGCACATCCCAATATTACCGTTTTTGACTTTCACTACGCGGTCGACCTGATTACGGAGCATCATTTAGGACAGCATGTCACCCGGCTACGACCGGACATTAATTGTTTTGGGGCTTATGTATTGGATGAAAAGGATGAGACTGTACATACCTTTCTAGCCCGGGTGACGCTACTGGCCACAGGCGGGTCATGTGCGGTATATCAACATACGACGAACCCATCCATTGCTACTGGAGATGGGGTTGCTATGGCATATCGTGCAAAAGCACGTTTAGCCAATATGGAGTTCGTACAATTTCATCCAACGGCGCTGTATCGGGGACGAGCGCACAAAGGACGGGCATTTCTGATATCTGAGGCCGTTCGCGGACATGGCGGCATTCTCTTAAATCAGAGTGGAGAGGCCTTCATGAAAAGTTATGATACACGGGCTGAGTTGGCTCCTAGGGATATTGTTGCCCGTGCAATTGACGATCAGCTCAAGCATCGTGGGGAGAACTATGTTTTTCTGGATATTTCGCACATCCAGGCAAAAGAGATTGAAGAGAATTTCCCGCACATCGTAGGCTCATGTCGCAAGTTTGGCGTAGATCCGACAAACGATCCCATCCCGGTTGTCCCGGCTGCACATTATCAATGTGGTGGAGTCCAGACCGATGAACTTGCAAGGACCAGCATCTCTGGATTACTGGCCATAGGAGAGGTTGCCTGTACTGGATTGCATGGGGCGAACAGATTGGCAAGCAACTCACTACTGGAGGCCCTTGTATTCAGTCGGAGGGCCGTCAAGATCGCAATACAGATTGCAGGAACGCGTGCATTCAATGAGAAGGTACCCGATTGGGACGCTTCAGGCACGGAGCGTCAAGGCGAGTGGGTGCTGATATCGCATAATCGTGATGAGCTCCAGCGGACGATGTGGAATTACGTCGGGATTGTTCGGTCAAATTTACGGCTTGCCCGGGCATTGCGCCGAACAAGACTGCTCTACGAAGAGGTCGAAGAGTTCTATCATCGGACGCGGATTTCTAGTCGGCTCTGCGAGTTGCGCAATCTTATAGCAGTTGCCTACCTGGTGATCCGTAGTGCACAAATGCGGCGTGAAAGCCGCGGCCTACATTATACATTGGACTACCCGGAGCAGGTAAGCTCTGAACGGCGCCCAAGCCTAGTATAAAATTAACTGAGAATGGAACACTAGACACCCAAGACAGTAACTATCCACGCTACGGTCGCGCATCCGGGTGCTGAACCCTTGTACAGTCTCTGGTGATGATCGTTTGGCGGCAGATGGGAGCTCGGTTGCGGGCGCCCTTTTTTGTTGTATTGACGTTGTGAGCTGCGCCCGTCACGCCCGTCGAGACTGGGCGTTTTTGACATATGGCAATTATGAGTACTGTTGCACTTGAAGAGCGTGTTTGCATGCTCGTTGAAAATATGCTGAAAGGAGGTCCAATCTTTCTGGTTGAATTTTCCGTGCGCGGCACGCAAGGCTCTCATGTAATTGACATTTTTGTTGAAAGTGACGATGCGCTTGGTGTTAATCAGCTTGCTGAATTGAGCCGGGAGATCGGCTTTAACCTAGATACAGAAGAGATTATGCCGGGGCGTTACACGCTTAATGTATCTACCCCGGGGGCAAAGCGCCCTTTACGCCTCCCCCGGCAGTACCGAAAACATCTCGGGCGTAAGCTGCGCGTTCACTATCGCAAAGAGAACGATGCTTTTACAGAAACCTGTGGGGAACTGGTGGCGGTAGAGGAGTCATACATTCAGATTCAGAACGGAACCCAGTCCGCAGAAATTCCGCACAGTGATATCCAGTGGGCCAAGGTACAATTGCCTTGGTAGACATAACATTAGGTAACTGAAATGCAAAGTAGAGATCTTGTTTCGTCATTCGCCGAGATTGCTCGCGAGAAGGATATAGATCGGGATACACTTCAATTGATCGTGGAAGATGTAATCAGATCGATGATCCGGATTCGATTCGGTTCAGACGAAGCCTTCGAGATTATTCTGAATCCGGATTATGGGGATGTTCAGGTTTTGCATATTCGGGAAGTTGTAGAAGACTATGACCTGTCCGACCCGGTTACACAGATTGAGCTCAAGGACGCGCTCAAGATTGAAGATGACTTTGAGGTGGAAGATGAAGTTGCAGAAGAAGTATCTATTTCAGAATTTGGCCGTCGTGCAGTACAGACGGCCCGGTATACTTTTCGCAACCGGATCAGGGATATAGAGAAACAGAATATTTTCGCGGAATATTCTGACCTTGTAGGTGAGTTAGTGGTGGGTGAAATTTATCAGGTGCGACGCAGGGAAGTACTCGTCCTGCATAACAGGGTCGAATTAATTATGCCTCGGGAGGAGCAGATCCCGCGTGACCGCTATCGCAAAGGAGATATGCTGCGGGCAGTTGTCAAAGAGGTGCGCCGAGATGCAGGCAGCAATCCACAAGTGATCATTAGTCGCGCCGCGCCTCAGCTTATGGAGCGTCTATTTGAGCTTGAAGTGCCGGAGATTGACGAAGGTATTGTCGAGATTAGGGCGGTTGTGCGTGAGCCGGGAGACCGGGCCAAAGTGGCCGTTATCAGCTATGATGAGCGCATAGATCCTGTCGGTGCCTGCGTGGGGCTCAAAGGCAATCGCATACATGCCGTCGTGCGTGAACTCAGCAATGAGAATATTGATGTAATGGAATGGACAGATGATCCATACACCTTGATCAAGCGAACGCTTTCCCCGTCAAATCCGATCGAGGTAAAGATCAACGATTCACTGGATCCACCCACGGCCAAGGTAGTCGTTAAGGCAGACGAGGTCAGCCAGGCCATTGGCAAGGGGGCGATCAATGTTCGCCTTGCATCACGCATGACAGGTATTGAGTTGGATATTTTCCGGGAGATACCGGCGGATGAAGAGGATGTAGAAATCGAAGAATTCTCCGATGAATTTGATGACGAAATCATCCAGCGATTACGAAGCATTGGATGTGATTCCGCCAAGGCAGTGCTCCAGCTTTCCGTTGAAGAGCTCGTTCGTAGGAGTCAACTTGATGTTGAAGTAGCTACGCGTGTCATGGAAGCTATTAAGTCGGAGTTTGATGACGAGGAAGGGGAGGAGTTGGAAGAAGAATTTGAGTTTTAATCGTATTGTGTTAGTATAAGAAACCGACTCAGACAGCGCACATGGCGACTACCGCCACCAAAAAACCGAAGAAGTTCAAAAAGGTCCGACTACATAAAGTAGTTAAGGAGCTTAACCTGACTACGGACACTATTGTCGGTCACCTGACTGAGCGAGGGTATGCAAGTGCGCTAAAGGGAAATGGTATTAATGCGGCTATCACCGATCAAGATGCCTACCTGGATCTTCTAGATAATTTTGCGGAAGACCGCGAAATGCGTGCTCGTGTAGAGGAGCTGCGTGCTATACGTGAGGCAGAGTTGGCTGCATCAAGTGGGGACTCGGCACCCAGCAGTGCGCAAAAAACAGTTCCAACGGTGGCACAGCCGAAACAAGATGAGCCCGAGTCGACCGTTGAGGACGCCCCCGTCGATGAATTTGAACCAGCTCCTGTAGACGAAGCGGAGCAAGCTGTGTCTCCAGAGGAGGAATTACAGGACGAATTGACTACTTCAGACGATGTGCCAGAAACTGTTGTAGTCGAAAAACCTGAGGCTGAGAGAACGGCATTGGATGTAGAGGAGGAGTCAACTATACAGGAAGGGGCAGTAGACGTGCAAGAGGAAGAAATACCTGTCGATCCAGAAGAATCCGAGGTTCAGGAGGAGGTTCGTGAAGTCACCGTGGCCGAAAAGCCGGACGTGCTTCCTGAAGTCAACGAAGAAGTGGTTGATGTACAGCCTGAGGAAGAAATCAAGCCCGAGATCAGTGAAGAAGAAACTCCCGTACTAACCGAGACGACTGAAGCGACGGAGGCTACCCTGGAAGTAACTGAACCCGAAAAGACCGAGCCTCACGATGAAGCGGAGGATGTTATTGTGGCCGACAGGTACAAGTTGCAAGGCACGAAGATCATTGGCAAAATAGATCTCGAGAAGGTCAAGGAGACCAAGCCTCCCCGTACCAAACGGAAGAAACGCAAACGTAAGAAGTCTGTCGCGGCTGCACCTAGCCCTGCAGAAACAACTAAAAAAACAGCAGACAAGCCGGCGGCCAGCAAACCTAAAAAGCGTAAGCGCAAACGTAAGAGCAAGGTAGATTCAGCTGAGGTTGGACAGTCAGTTCAGGAGACGCTCCGCTCGTTAGAGCAAGGCACAGCGCGGGTGCGCCAACGGAGGCGGAGAGCTCGTCGCCAGGAACGGGCGGAAAAACGTCTTAATGTACAGATTGAGCAGGAGCAGAGGGAGCACGAGATTCGCGTCACCGAATTTGTGTCAACCGGCGAACTTGCAGATCTGATGGGAGTCCCTGTTACGGAAATCATCAGTATGCTGCTGAGTTCTGGCATGATGGTTTCCATTAATCAGAGACTGGATGCGGATACCATAGCCTATGTAGCCGATGAGTTCGACTGCAAGGTGGAATTCATTACCGAGTTTGGAGAGGATGATATTGACGAGGCGGAGGATGAACCAGAAGATTTGAGTCCTAGAGCCCCTGTGGTAACCGTGATGGGGCACGTGGATCATGGGAAGACCTCATTGCTTGATTACATCCGTAACGCAAGTGTTGTCGCAGGCGAGTCTGGAGGAATCACGCAGCATATAGGTGCCTATAAGGTCAGACTCGACGATGATCGTATGGTAACCTTCCTGGACACGCCGGGCCACGAAGCATTCACCGCAATGCGTGCTCGTGGTGCAAAGGTCACCGATGTAGTCATCTTGGTTGTAGCGGCTAACGATTCCGTCATGCCTCAGACTATTGAGGCGATCAATCACGCGAAGGCCGCCGGTGTTGCCCTGATCGTTGCAGTCAACAAGATTGACCTGGAGCAGGCCGATGTGCAGCGGGTCATGAAAGAGCTCGCGGATTACGGGGTTCTGGTTGAACAATACGGTGGAAAGGTACAGTGTGCATTTGTCTCAGCAAAAACGGGCGAAGGCATTGAGGATCTCTTGGAAAAGGTGCTTCTGGAAGCAGACATCCTGGAGCTGAAAGGCAATGTCCTACGTTCCGCCCAAGGTATTGTAATTGAGAGCAGACTGGATCGTGGGCGCGGTAATATTGCTACGGTTCTTGTCCAGAATGGTACGCTTAGGGTAGGAGACCCGTTTGTAGCAGGCATTTACGGTGGGCGGGTCCGTGCCATGTTTGACGAGCGTGATAATCGCATAAAGGCTGCCGGTCCAAGCGAACCGGCTCTGGTGTTGGGATTGCCTGGACAACCAATGGTTGGCGACCGATTGGCTGGAGTGGAGAATGAGTCAGAAGCACGTGACATTTCGCAGAGACGTCAACAAATATGGCGCGAACAGAAAATGCGTCAGTTCAAGCACGTGCGGCTTGAAGACATCGGGCGCAGGATGGCGCTGGGAGATTTTAGCGAGCTTAATCTCATTATTAAAGCCGATGTTGGAGGTTCCGTTGAGGCCATCAGTGATTCACTCCATAAGCTGTCAACTGATGAAGTGGCCGTCAGCATCATACACGCGGGAGTAGGTGCAATTACCGAAAGCGATGTTATGTTGGCCTCGGCATCTGATGCGGTGATCATTGGATTCCAGGTGCGTCCGACATCAGGCGCGCGTATAGCATCGGAGCGCGAAGAGATTGATATCCACACCTACTCCATCATCTACGATGCCATAGAAGACATTCGGGATGCACTGGAGGGCTTGTTGACGCCGGAGGAAACTGAAAAAATCACCGGCGTGGCGGAAGTACGTGACATCTTCAAGGTACCCAAAGCCGGGACTGTAGCCGGTTGCTATATATCCGAAGGACGTATCCGTCGCAGTGACACCGTCCATCTTCTACGAGAAGGCGTGGTTATCTACGAAGGGCGGCTCGCGTCGCTTCGTCGTTTTAAGGATGATGTCCGTGAGGTGGTTTCCGGATATGAGTGCGGGATTGGCGTCGAGAACTACAACGATATCAAAGTTGGTGACCAGATTGAGGCCTTCGAAATGGTCCAGACTAAGCGTACGCTTGACTTGTAGCCGAAAATATGAGCGTGCGAACACAGCGCGTGGCCAAATTGATGCATCGCGAGATTGCTGGCATCCTCGCGCACGAATTCCCCGATAAATCCATGGTGACGGTGATAGGGGCCCGTGTCACACGCGATTTGTCAATAGCGCACGTTGACATCAGCATTTTGGTGGACTCAGCGGAGGAGCGTCAAAATATATTTGACACCTTGGTAGGGCATTCATCTACAATTCGCAAACTTCTTGCGCAACGTATCCGACATCAGATGCGTGCTGTTCCTAGTATCCGATTTTCTCTGGATAACTCACAGGAAGCGGCTCGCAAAATAGATCTACTTTTTGATCGGATAAAGGAGCAGCAAAGCAATAAATAGCGCTGCTTAAGGAGTCGGGTCTTGGTCAGGTTAGCGTAATCATTAGGTTTGATATAACGCTGGACTCGGGGCTTGTTGCGGTGATGTCGCGTTGTGCCTATACAATACTCTGTTAATGCAACGCTTTATGGTTGACATCAGCTATCAATCAGATTGAAATTCAGAGATTGGATCGCAGTAATAGCCTTTTTTCCGTGGATAGAGTCATCAATCAAGGACCGTAGAAAATACATTCGTAAAAGTCTCTTGCGAAACCCCTAAATTGTTGCCCCGCGAAATTCAATAACACTCCCCAAATCATGCAGGCAAGCTACTTGAATTCAACCTCAAAAAATGATCCGTCAAGAGGCTCGTACAGTTGGGGGCTTAACTCCCAAATTAAGTCGGTCACGTTGAGAGTTGTCTTGTTGTCGTATGCACCTGTGGTTGCCTTGCTTTGTTTGTCGGGATGCACATCTGAGCGGTCTGATTTATCTGAGACCATAGCACTTTCTCCCGACGCCTCTCATGGTGCTCCGATCAGCACCTCAAACGATGTGTCAATCTTATCTGAAGAGGTTGCGTGCGTAATTAACTCCTATGAGTTTCACATTCATTGTGTGGATAGGGTTAATGGCAATACAACCGTAATTGGGGGCGAAGGTAGAGGGCCTGGGGAATTCGCAGCTCCTCCCGGCATTGGGCGCGGTCGTGATGGTCATGTAGTGGCTATGGATATTGGGGAAGATCGTCTGACGTTCTTCAGTCCGAATGGCACGCTTGTGTCGGAGACACGTTTGCCGCAAAGTTTCTCTCCCACCTCACTTCGTGATGATCGTTTGTACGGATTTGAATTGGTAATGCCGGATTTTGAGACAGAATTCCTGCCTAGCTATGTTCCTATGGAAGTTGATGTATCTTCCGGCGAAGTTCTGTGGAAGCGCACGGACCTAGGCGATGCTGTGGATCGTAATTGTTTTAATCCGGCGGTGGGTGTCTCAACGCCAGGCGGGGGACTTGTATTTCAGGTCTGCGAGTATGAATTGGCATTCTTTTCTCACAAGGATGCTCCAACCGCTACCGTGGTCGTGTCTCCCAGCTACGTTGAAGCCCTGCCCAATGAACGCGACCTTGCCGCTCATATGGATGTTATGCTTTCTCTCCGCTCTCTTGCAGGACCGATTACTGAGTCGGAGGAGGACGCCATTGCAGCAGAGTTTCTAGCAAAACCCAAGGAATGGCTTCTCAAGCCGAGTACATTCAGCTTTGATAGTCAGAACCGTCTGTGGGTGGCTACTACTCGTGACCGTGACGCCTTCTCCTACTTTGATATTTGGACTGACACTACATATGTTGGCGCAGTGCGCGTCAAAGATCGGCTCATGGGTTTTGATATTTTCGAATCAACTCTTGTGACTCTTGTGGAACGCGCACCCGATAAGGACGATATTGCCGAGCGGGCAATTGATTGGTACGATCTTGGCGAAATTGATTGGAGCCGCTAATTCATCGAACTGATTAAAGGTATCGGAAGCTGTTAGGAGGAGTCATGCGAATCCCTGTATCAGGCCAAGAGATATGGGAAGGGTGTTGGAGTGGGCCAATTGAAACGCACGTCACGCCATACATGACAGGCATTGGGCAGTTTACGTCACTATCTTGGCAGATCCTCGTAAAATCGTGTATTCGCCAGCATTGTAACACATCTCAATTGTCCACGTTAGTGCAGTTGTTTTGCGGTAAGGTATCTCCTATGGCTGGTGTTGGGCATGTAGAGAATGCTGACAATCTAAGAAGAACAAATTGACGGGATTTTGGGACAGCTTCACGGATCAGAGACTGTACTAGACGTACCCGTTTATTCCGCTGGAATGGTATTGGGGGATATTCCAGGCTCAGCATTTCTTATAGACAAACCTGAGGGTTGGACATCCTACGACATAATAAGGCGCCTTAAACGGTACTTTCCTAAGTCTGTCAAAATTGGACACGCAGGTACACTTGATCCACTGGCCACCGGGCTGTTGATCCTGTTATTTGGCAAGGCAACCAAGACACAGCAAGCCTTTCTTGCCCTTCCGAAGGTTTATTATGGTACAATGCGCTTGGGAGAGGTAACTCCCTCAATGGACGCAGAGACCGAGGTAATTGAGCGCAGAGATATTACTATGGTTACGCCCCCGCAAATAGCGTCGGCCTGTGTCGCTCATACCGGAACAATAGAACAAATTCCTCCTATGTATTCTGCTGTCAAGGTTGGTGGAGAACGGCTTTACAAAAAAGCTCGGCGAGGAGAATCGGTTCTGCGTAAACCGAATACAGTTAAGGTATCTGCTTTTGACTTGCTTAATGTAGATGGGACTGATGTGCAATTCCGAGTACGATGTGGCAAAGGTACCTACATACGGGTGTTAGCACACGATGTCGGTCAAAGTTTGGGGGTAGGGGCGCATCTCACGAAGCTGCGACGCACTGCCATCGGAGCATATCAAGTTCAGGAGGCATGGGACATGCAGCAACTGATATCTGTATTGGAGAATAGATGATATTTGAACGAGGCCTGGAAGGGCTAACCTGTCGGCCCGAGAGTGTACTGACCGTAGGTACCTTTGACGGTGTGCACCTAGGACACAGAGTGATTCTCTCGGATATTATTCAGCGGGCCAATAACTCAAATGGATTAAGTACCCTAGTCACATTCGATCCGCATCCGCGCGAAGTTCTACTGAACCAGCTGCTTCCAAGGTTAACGACTGTGGAAGAACGCGCCGATGTGTTGGCGAGCCTGGGGCTTGGACGGATGATTGTCTTGCCGTTTACCGAGAAGTTTTCGGAAATGAGTGCAGAGGAGTTTGTCACCGAGTTGCTTGTCAAACGTATAGGCTTACAGTCCGTCGTTGTAGGGCACGATCATAGGTTCGGGAAGGGACGCAAAGGTAATATTGAGTTGCTCGCCTCCATGGGA
The DNA here is from genome assembly GCA_022821385.1 of Rhodothermales bacterium. Taxonomy (GTDB): domain Bacteria; phylum Bacteroidota; class Rhodothermia; order Rhodothermales; family Bin80; genus Bin80. The sequence goes on along the minus strand of JAJEDR010000077.1, from coordinate 96,716 downwards.
GAACAGTATGGGTTTGATGTGAACGTTGTCGGCCCTCAGACAGAGGGCGGTGTAGTTGTATCCTCCAGAAAAGTGCGTCATGCCTTGCAGGAAAAAGGAGATGTTTCACTTGCTGCACAATTTCTTGATCGTCCCTATTGTCTGACGGGAACTGTTATTCGTGGAGATGCCCGTGGTCAGGGGCTCGGCTATCCCACAGCAAACCTTGCTTTGCTAGATCCGCAGAAAGTCGTTCCTGCCCACGGCATCTATGCCGTTAGTGTTCAGACATCCGATGCCCGTAAAGGAGGCATGATGAGTATAGGCACACGCCCGGCAGTCAAAGAAAGTACAGGCGTACACCTGGAAGTGCATTTGTTTGACTTCAATGACAGCATCTACGGTGAGGAATTGACCGTACACTTTTTACAGCGCATACGTGAGGAGCGATATTATCCATCAATGGCGATGTTACAGGCGGCGATGCGAGAGGATGAGATTATATGCAAACAGGTTTTGGAACAGACACACAGGCATACCGTACCACCGGGCTGATTCGCTTCGGCTGACCAAAAGCAAATCGCGGCTTGGTCTTGCGTGATGGTCACTTTGCGGGAGCGATATCGAACCCGAGACCAACTTGTCACTGTAAACTAAATGATAACAAAGGAGCAAACTCAACATTTAGCCGAGAAATTCGGCAAAAATTCCCAAGATACAGGTAGAGCTGAGGTACAGATTGCAGTCTTTTCTCACCGAATTAACCACCTGACACAACATTTGAGGAACCACAAAAAAGATCACGCAACTCGACGCGGCCTATTAAAACTGGTCGGGAAACGTCGCAGGATGCTCAATTATCTGATAGACAAAGACATTGAACGCTATCGGAGTATCACCAAAGCGTTGGGCCTGCGTAAGTAAGGCAGTGAAGTCCCCGAACCAAATACATGAATCGTTCGGGCACGCTTTTTATAACGAAATTAAATGACCCCTAAAGCAATAACCGCGCAGGTAGAGTGCGCACCCGGAAAAGTAGTATCAATAGAGACCGGCCGATTGGCCAAACAAGCAGGTGGAGCGGTGGTCGTACGCATGGGTGATACCATGGTAATGGCTACCACCGTAGTATCTGATTCCGTACGTCCTGGTCAAGGTTTTTTTCCGCTCATGGTGGATTACCGTGAAAAATTCTCCTCTGGTGGAAAAATTCCTGGTGGATTCATTAAGCGGGAAGGACGGCTTAATGATAAAGAAATCCTCACGTCCAGACTTGTTGATCGAGCAATTCGACCACTTTTTCCCGATGGCTACCTCAATGAGGTGCAGGTCATTGGTTCGGTGATATCTGCAGATGACGAGCATGATGGCGATATGCTGTTTGGCCTCGGGGCTTCTGCAGCACTCTTGCTGTCAGGCGCCCCTTTCGATGGTCCAATAGCGGAGGTTCGTATCGGACGTGTTGAGGGAAGTTTTATCGTAAATCCTACCCTGGAAGAGCTGGAATCCAGTGACTTTAACCTGGTAGTGGCAGGCAAGCTGGACTCCATTGTCATGGTGGAGGGCGAGATGAGTGAGGTCTCCGAAGAAGATATGGTTGAAGCCCTAGGCGTTGCACATGAAGCAATTATCAAGGTTTGCCAAGTGCAACTGGACTTGCGTGCGGCATTTGAAGAGGTGCACGGGACAGTTGAGGCTCAGTCTTATGAGACAAATACTCCCGATCCGGCTATCATAGACAAAGCACGGGAAGCCATACAGGAAAAACTTGAGGCACATGTTCGTGCCCCGTACGAGAAAAAAAGCTTTTACGGTGGACTTAATTCCTTGGAAGAGGAAGCTGTTGAAGCTGTTATTTCTGAGAAAGAAGACCCCGAGGAGCTTGCGTCTGAAGCCCTTGCTGCGGCAAGGATTGTATCCCGTGAAGTTATGCGTGAAATGGTCCTGGCAGAGCACAAACGGATCGATGGTCGTGATCCACAGTCCGTGCGTCCAATTTGGTGCGAGGTAGGCTACCTGCCGCGCGTACATGGGTCGTCAATCTTCACAAGGGGTGAAACTCAGGTGATGGCATCCGTCACCCTGGGGACCGCACGCGACCAACAGGCCGTAGATCAGGTCTTTGACCAAGAGGATAAGCACTTCTTTCTCCACTATGAATTCCCGCCGTTTTCGACGGGAGAGGTCAAATTCCTCCGCGGTGCAAGCAGGCGCGAGGTTGGGCATGGTTACCTGGCTGAACGTGCGTTGCGCCAGATGATTCCCGATGTAGAAGAATTCCCGTATACGATTCGAGTTAATGCAGATGTTCTGGAATCTAACGGATCTTCCTCTATGGCCAGTGTATGTTCAGGTAGTCTTGCACTCATGGATGCAGGGGTACCAGTTCGCAAAGCTGTTGCAGGTGTCGCAATGGGTATGATAGCTGACGAAACACGTCATGTCGTACTTACAGATATCCTCGGTACGGAGGATCACCTGGGAGATATGGATTTCAAGGTGACCGGTACACTTGATGGTATTACGGCGTGTCAGATGGACATCAAGATTGGAGGGCTCTCTAGCGATCTCATGCTGCAGGCACTTGAACAGGCCCGCGAAGCCAGATTGCATATTCTCGACCTGATGGATGCAACACTGGCACATACTCGAGAAAGCATGTCGCCCCATGCTCCAAAACTCACACAAATTACGATCGATACTGACTCAATTGGTGCGGTTATTGGACCTGGAGGAAAAATCGTTCGGAGCATCCAGGCAGACACAGGGGTAGTAATCGAAATTGAGGAGAAGGATAATCTCGGCTATGTGACTATCGCAGGGAAAAACGAAAGTTCAGTGAATGAGGCCGTAGCAATTATCCGCTCACTGGTTGTTTCGCCAGAGGTTGGAGAGGAATACGAGGGTATCGTACGCAGCGTTCTTGATGTTGGTGCTGTCGTGGAAATACTTCCGGGTAAGGATGGCTTGGTGCACAAGAGTCAGCTTTCCTGGGAGTGGGTTGAACATCCGCGTGATGTAGTCCAGGTTGGGGACAAAATGAAGGTGCGCCTCATGCAGATTAACGACCGTGGACGTCTGCAGCTTAGCCATAAGATCACACAACCGCGTCCGAAAAATGTCGAGTTTCGGGATAATTCACGTCAAAAGAGTTCACCAAGGGGGAACCGTCACCCCAGAGGTCCCAAGCCTCGGGGACGCCGTCGCCACTAGATTTGGACGTTTGGTAGCGTGATCACGAAGACGACGCTTGAGAATGGGGTCCGCGTCCTTAGCGAGGCGGTTTCGTCCGTGCGCTCAATAGCTATCGGTGTCTGGATTGATTCCGGTAGTCGTAACGACCCAGAGCGTCTGGCCGGCATTAGTCACTTTGTTGAACATACAGTCTTCAAGGGGACCGCCAAGCGCAGAATGCATCAAATAGCTAACCGGATGGAGTCGGTTGGCGGTTACATGAATGCATTCACATCTAAAGAACATACGTGCTACTTCGCCCGAGCGCTGGATAGTTACTTGGCTCGGGGTGTGGATTCAACGTGTGATTTGGTGGCCTCGCCAGTATTTCCGGAACGAGAGATTGAAAAGGAGAAGGGAGTTGTACTTGAAGAAATAAAGATGTACGAGGATACTCCCGATGAGTATATCGCTGATCGTTTTGAATCGGTAATCTATCCCGCCCAATCCATCGGACGACCAATTATCGGTTATCCCAAGACGGTTTCTCGATTGAGACGCGAGGATCTGTGTGAATATGTGGACAGACAATACACACCGGATCAGATCGTCGTAGCCGCGGCAGGCAATCTGTGCCATAAATCACTGCTGAAGAGTGTAGAAATAGCTTTTCAGGGCCTGCGGCCCACCAGTTTCAGGGACATAGAAAAACCCGAGATTCCTCCGTACAAACCTACAGAGTTATCTGTGACGCGCCCCATACAGCAAGGGCATCTGATATTAGGACGGCGTGGAATCACGATACACTCCAAACAAAGGGCGGTCCTGGATATAATAAATACTATCCTAGGAGGGGGCAGCTCAAGTCGACTGAATCAGCGTATTAGAGAGCGTTATGGATTCTGCTATAGTGTCTATTCGTTTCTTAATATGTACTCTGATTGTGGTGACTTCGGTGTCTACGTGGGTTTAGACGCATCCAGAATTGAGCGGAGCATCACGTTGATTTTTCGCGAGTTTGACCGTTTGGCACAGACACCTGTGAGTAACCAAGTATTGAACCGAGCAAAAGGGCAAGCCCGTGGTGGGATTGCACTTGGATTAGAGAGCATGTCCAATCGAATGGCACGTTTGGGGAAACAGGAGCTTTATTTTGGGAGGGTCGCATCAATGGATGAAATCATCGCAGAACTGGAGGCAGTCACTGCGGACGAGGTTCAAACATTTGCGGCCGAGTTTCTTCGTCCTGAAAAATTCTCCAGGGTAATGCTCGTCCCCTCTGAGTAAATTGGCCTATACAGAACTAGTTAAACCTATACATTAACCATGCGCTACCTAATTCTTCTGCTTGTACTTTTTTGTCTTCCCGCCTGCGCTGACGAGCAGCCAGCCCAAAGCGTTCAACCAAATATTTTGTGGATCGTTGGGGAGAATTTCGCTTTGGATCTTGGGATTTATGGCGCGGAAAATGTGCACACTCCCAATCTGGATTCGCTTGCACGTGCGGGACTGCTGTTTACGAATGTATTTGCGACGTCTCCCGTTTGCGCGCCCAGTCGGTCAGCATTCATGACGGGAATGTACCAGACTTCCACCGATACCCATAATATGCGTTCGCACCGAGATGATGACTATCGTCTACCTGATGGAGTTCGTCCCTTAACCCATCGACTGGAGGATGCCGGCTATCACACTGCCAACATTACGCATATTGGTGATTTGGAAGTGGGTACAGGCAAGCTGGACCTTAATTTTGTCAACGAAGGACCGATCTATGAGGGCAGCGACTGGGCATCGTTGAAGGACAATCAACCGTTCTTTGCCCAGATCAATACGCCCGAGGCGGAATACGACATTTATGACCGCAAGTCGGCCGAAAAGGAACGTGTACTGTGGGTTGGAGAAGATTGGCATCCACAAATTGCTACTCCCGAGAATGTGTCCCCTCCGCCATACTATCCAGATCACCAGATAACACGCGAAGAGTGGGCACGATATCTGAATTCGGTGAGTGGTATGGATGTTCGCATTGGCTGGATTCTGGAGCAGTTGCGCCGCGATGGCCTGGCGGAAAATACCATCGTTGTATTCTTTTCCGACAACGGGAGACTGGAAGCTCGCGGTATCCACTGGGCCTGGGACATGGGTTTGCATGTGCCAATGATCATACACTACCCCGACGGTGTCCAAGCACCTCCGCAGTACGAACGTGGGGGCGTCAATGATGAAGTTATTAGCCTGCTGGACCTCACAGCGACAACACTTCAGATGGCCGGCGTTGATCCGATACCGGATATGCAGAGCCAAGTATTTCTGGGGGAGGGGGCTGATTCGCCCCGTACTTATTCGTTCAGCGCGAGAGACCGAATTGATGAAACCGTACTGCGCATTCGTTCTGTTCGCGGCAAACGGTTTCATTATTTGAGGAATTTTGATGCAAAGGACGGGTTCCCGACGTTGAATCGTTATAAAGAAAAGTGCTTCCTGGTGAAACCTCTGATGCGCAGTATGCATGAGCAGGGAGCGCTTACCGGTGCGGCTGCGATGTTGATGTCCCCGCTTCCTGAAGAAGAACTCTACGATACAGAGGCAGATCCTCATGAAATCAACAATCTGGCAGGTGACCCTGCTTATGAGGCACAGTTGACAGAAATGCGGGAGGCACTTGAGGCCTGGATCATCGAAACGAACGATTTAGGACGAATCATGGAGCCAGATTCTGTGGTAGCTCCGTTTATTGAGGAAATGGATGCATGGTTCGGCACCCCGAGTTGGGCCAAGTCAAATTAACTTTGACCCGCTGGTTAAGCTGGTTGGCAATCGCCACATGAGATAGAGAGGGATTTGCCAGAATCACTTATCACGCCAGAGATTAAAGTTGAAGAGTCAAATCCATATTTGCGAACGACTTCCTGATCCGTTTATCATAGCAACGCCCTCAGTGAAAATTATCGTAAAGAGGGGACGTTTTGGCTGCTCCAATTATATCAGATCACAACATAGCTGGCAGACGGAGTCGCAAGCGATATCTGCTTGACCAGATTCAGATACCGAACAGCATCCGCAACATGGTCAATCCAATTAGGATGCGCTGTTGCAAATTCTTGATTGCGGGTTCAGATCTAATACAACCGAGCGCTTGACTGTGTCCCCCGACGTATTATCCATTACCCGTACGGTAATGGATACTTGGTGAGAGGCCTGCAAGTCTGAAACATCAAGAACTATGTGTTCACGCACGTTACTGGACTCCGACTCATGCGTGGTAGAAGTACCGATTGCTGCTTCCCGTGAGTCACCCATATTTTGAACTTCGTAACTGACGGTATAGCTTGTGCGGTCATCCTCGTTGAATCGAAGGAAATAGGCTTCAAAATAAATCCCAAGGGGGGTTTCCGGGGCCCAATGCGTTGCGACAACGGGCATCTTTTCGTCAGGCAAGCCTTCGTTATTGAGTGCGGTCAGGAGAATGTCACTCATTTCCAAAACCTGCCCTGAGCTGTTAAGCGCAGGAATTGAGTCAAGTGTTTGTACGCCAATCCCAAGCATCGCAGAGGGTTGGGGCTGTCCGGAAGCATCAGGTTGAGCCCAGGAGTGATTCCATTGCAATGCAAGATTAATGCTACCCTGGATTCCTCTCGTGACCCAGGTATGCACGGGAAGTGCTGAATTTACCCCGTTCGGTAAATAGTATTGACGAAGCCTTAGACTTGCCGGAGTGTAGTTGGGTTTTCGCGTTATCAGATAGGCAGTCAGTAGAAAGTTTTCCGATGGTTCTGCTCCCTTTCGTTGCAGCGATCGAATTTTTTGACGATCCGGCTGTAGAGATTTTGAATTTAGTGTCCACGACACATTCAAACGCGTAGTCCCTTCGGGTTCAAGAAAACGTGCCCATCGTAAGCATGGATGAAGCGAGATTGCTGATCCCAAGACCTGCGTAGCAGATATTGGAACCTCCCTACTTCGGGATTCCTGGTGAAAGTTATGCAACACATTTCCGTCCTGCAGAAGCTGCTTGGTGAAGGAGTATGGGCTGGCCCCTTCAGAGGAGGCAATAGAAGCATAGTTGCTCACGGTATCATACAGAGGGCCGTAATGCTCATGATCTGCCGAAAGCTGTCGGTAAATATCTTCTAGCCATATCAGAAGTATGGAGGCCTCTTCCTGACGGGTACGGACTTGGGTTGGCAGCAGGTCAACCACTGCGGCTATTTTGTACCCTAGACGGTTCGACTTTTTGACGAAAAAGTAGTGAGCATTCTCGTTTATGTGGCGATATACCCAAAATTCGTTTCGCGCCAGCGTATGACGAACCGGACGCAGATGAAAACCCGCATTTCTTAGTTTTACTTCCGTACGTTGCCCCGGTATTCCCAATCTTATAAAGATTTCTCCACGATCATCAACTCTCAGTGGGCTGTGTTTAAGGGCAAAGTTGTTGAGGGCATGGTAGGCACGCGAGAGATGTTCGACCACGCGTTCATTCACAAAGGTGGCCGGAATCGGGTCTTGCTGATGCCACCACTGCACCAATGTTGCTACATCAGCAAGTCTACCCGTATCTCCTTGGAGTGCACTTAGAGCTGTTCGTACTGGACCGGTCGGGGGCACAATGAGGTCAAGTAAGTGCAAATGCCACACAAGCTCTTCCGATAGTTGTTGCTCCGAAGCCTGCTTGAGTAAGCTGATGTACATCTCAGTAGCATCCGCGTAACGGGACGCGTCTTTATCATCAAAGATGCGCTTGAGCTCCGATGAAGGTTGTGCCGCAGCATTTGCAATGAAAACCACAGAAAGCACCATTGAGGCTGCTAAGGAAAGATTCCGGTACTTGTGGGTATCACTGCTTCCGGAATAGCTATGACGGAGTCCAGTGAATCGTGTTTTCAACATTCGTGGTTATCTCTGTCAGTTCGAGAGGATCACTTTAGACTCGATAGTTCGGATATTGTCATGGGGTGGGACATCAATTTAATAGGATTCTAGTTTAAAGTTTTTATGAAGGTACTAGTGACAGGCGGTGCGGGATTCATTGGCTCTCATGTTGTTGATGCCTTGATCCTTGAAGGACATACCGTTGAAGTACTGGACGACCTTTCAGGTGGATTTCGGGAGAACGTGCCCCATCATGTAAGGCTGCATACGTTAGACGTTCGATCGAAAGAGGCGGCTTCTCTCATCAGGGAAGGTCAGTACGCTATACTGGTTCATCATGCTGCACAAATGGATGTGCGCCGGAGTGTTGCTGATCCCGCATTTGACGTCGGGGTCAATGTCTTGGGCCTCATCAACCTTATGGAGGCAGCCAAAGACAGCGGGCTGAAGAAAGTTGTGTTTGCCTCCACTGGTGGAGCAATCTATGGTGAACCGGAGGCCGGCCCCCAAAAAGAAACACATACGCAGCAGCCGGTTTCCCCATATGGCATAAGCAAACTGACTTGCGAAAAGTTGTTGCATTTCTATTTTTGTGAATATGGAATACCGTATGTCGCACTCAGATACGGAAATGTTTATGGTCCTCGTCAGAATGCACATGGTGAGGCAGGCGTGATCGCAATTTTCACTCAGAAATTATTGGCAGGGCATCGAGTTACTATCCATGGCGATGGGCTCCAGACCCGTGATTATGTCTACGTTGGTGATGTAGCCCGCGCGAATATCGCTTCGCTTAATTTCACGGGTGCCCCTTCGGCATTCAATATTGGGACCGGCGTCGAAACCGATGTTGTTACCCTCCATCAAAAGCTAATGCAAGCCATGGGGATTGGACGGCCTGCAATACACGGTCCTGGAAAATCTGGGGAGCAGCGTCGAAGCGTGCTGGATTGCAGCAAGGCTTTGCATGAGCTTGTCTGGAAACCGGAAGTTAGTATGGACGATGGTCTCGGAAGAACCGTTGACTGGTTTGCTTCCTCGAGGATGGCAGAATGATGTATAGGGTACAGCTTCAGGATTTTGAGGGCCCGCTGGATCTACTTTTGCTCCTGATTAACAGGAATGAAATTGACATTTTTGATATCCCTATTGCTCAGATCACGAATGAGTATCTATCCTACGTGGAGCTTATAGAAGCTATTGATCTGGACGGTGTAGCAGAGTTCATTTATTTCGCCGCATTGCTCATCAGCGTCAAGGCTCGCATGCTTCTTCCGAGCCCGGAGGAAGATGAAGAAGGAGACCCAATTGACCCACGCCAAGAGATTGTCGAGCGATTATTGGAGTATGTGCAGTACAAAAATGCCGCGGAAACGCTTGATGAACAGTTCAAGCAACGCTCATTGTTATTTACCAGAGGACAGGCATCTACACCTGTTCAATCAATGATGCCTGAGCAGGATATCCTCGTCAAAAGAACGGTATTTGACCTGATTGATACGCTGAGGGATGTACTCGAGAATGCGCCAGAAGAACCTACTATCTCGATTGCACCACAAAAACATTCAATTGCAGAACAGTGCGAGTACATACGTAATGCCGTGTTTGCACAGGAGCAGATCAGTTTCAGTAGTATGGTCATGGGAAAAACGAGATATTTTATAGTTGTAACCTTTTTGGCTGCGCTGGAAATGGCATATTCGGGGGAGGTCTTTGTGTCAAGTGCTCCTGATGGGGAGGATTTTGTGATTGAGCGAGCAGCAGGTCAAGCCTTTATGGGATGAAACAAGAAAGATTCGACAACTCTGTTACTCTGCAAATGGTCTTGGAAGCCCTGGCGTTTGCTACAGATGTCCCTGTTAGTGCAAAGGAGGTTTGCCGCGTGTATGCTGAGGTGGTTGGTGAAGCATCTCAGCCGAGCGAAGCTGCCATTGATGAAGCATTCAGGGAGCTGAATGACTCCTACGAAATTGGGGGGCACACGATGAGAATCCAGTATTGGGCTGGTGGACTACGCATGACCACCACGGAATCAGTCGCCCCATTCCTCGAGGCTTTTTTTCGTCGCGAGCGGAGGCGTCACTTGACAAAGCCATTAATGGAAACGCTGGCGATTGTCGCATACAAGCAGCCGGCAACAAAAGCCGAAATTGATGCTGTGCGCGGCGTGGATTCAGGATATGCGCTTCGAAAATTACTTGAACTCAATCTCTTGGCGATCTTTGGGCGTGCAGATATTATTGGACGCCCTATGCTGTATGCAACGACTGAACGGTTCTTAGAGGAATTCGGACTGAAGAATTTGGATGAACTGCCGAACTTGCGTCAGGCAGAAGAGTTACTAGGGGATGCTGCATTCAATGAGGAACGAACACGTCTTTTAATGGCAAAGGGCCTCGACATGGGCGATGGCGACCCTCCCAGCGCTACATCCGAATCAAAGTCTAAATCCTAGGCACAGCATGCAGCTGTGCCTTTTTGTTATGAAGCCAATGGCACGCCCCCGAGCGACCAAGCCTCCAATGGAGAGACTGGAGTCTGGACGACTTAATCGCTACATCGCGCGTGCAGGGGTCTGTTCACGCAGAAAGGCAGATCACCTGATTGAAAACGGCCAGGTTCAGGTAAATGGACAGAAAATCTACGAATTCTGGTACCAAGTTGATAAGGGGGATGAAGTTCGCGTTAACGGAAAAATCATTTCGCCGCGAGAATTCCTGTATGTGTTACTAAACAAGCCAAAGGATACGATCACTACGGCGAAAGATGAGCGGGGGCGCAAAACGGTGCTGGATCTGGTAAAGATGGATGGAGGGACTAAGGGTTTATTCCCTGTGGGGAGGCTTGATCGAAATACGACTGGAGTGCTGTTCTTAACGACGGACGGCGATTTAGGTCATCGACTGATGCATCCAAGTTTCCAGATCCCCAAGCAGTACACTGCGCGCACCAAGGAACCGGTTCGACCAGACCAACTTGATCAGCTCCGACGTGGAATCATGCTGGAGGATGGACCAGCTGCTTTTGATCGTATCATATATACACAGCCAAATAATCCCTTTGAAATAGGTATTGAGCTTCACGAGGGGCGAAATCGGCAGATTCGGCGAATGTTTGCTGCACTCGACCACAAGATTGTCGCTTTGGAACGCATATCATACGCCGGGTTAACCACCCGTCGGTTGCGGCGGGGGAGATGGCGCCAGCTTAATAAAAAAGAAATTCGCAAACTACACCGCCTGATTGGACGTCAATAATCAGCCATAAGACAATCCCCAGATGAAAAATTCACTTGGATTGAACCGCATTCTTGCAGATAAAGTCAAGCGTGAAGGGCTAACGTACGATGACGTACTGCTTGTGCCAGGACGGTCCAGTGTCATGCCCCGGGATGTCAGCATTGAAACACGATTGACCCGGAAAATAAAGCTGAACATCCCATTGCTTTCGGCAGCCATGGATACGGTAACGGAAGCACGGCTTGCAATCGCGATGGCGCGTGAGGGAGGGGTTGGCGTCTTGCACAAGAATATGTCCGTGGAAGATCAGGCTGCACAGGCACGAAGAGTCAAGCGTTCCGAGAGTGGAATGATTCTTGATCCAATTACACTTGAAGTGAGTTGCACAGTAGGCGATGCGCGCGCACTCATGGCACGCTATTCTATTGGAGGTATTCCCGTTGTGGATAGCGCACAACGTTTGGTGGGCATAATTACGAATCGGGACCTGCGATTCCAAGAGAATAACCAGAAGCCGGTCAAGAATGTTATGACACCTACTCCACTTCACACTGCACCAGTAGGTACAACGCTTGAACAAGCCGAGGCAATCCTCCAGAAATACAAAATTGAGAAGCTGCCCGTAGTGGATGAGGGAGGTTACCTCAAAGGTCTGATCACTTTCAAGGACATAGAAAAGAAAAGACGCCATCCCTTTGCGTGCAAGGATTCCCACGGGCGTCTGCGTGTGGGAGCCGCAGTAGGCGTTTCAGGGGATTTGCATGAGCGTGTGAGTGCACTAGCAGGATCAGAAGTCGATTTTATCGTTGTAGATACGGCCCATGGACATTCCGAGGGTGTACTTAATGCAGTAGAGACCTTGAAATCGAATCACAGCGATCTACAGATTCTTGCTGGGAATGTCGCTACGAAAGAGGGTACTGAGGACTTGATAGCAGCGGGAGCAGACGGTATTAAGACAGGTATAGGTCCAGGTTCAATCTGCACAACCAGAGTGGTTGCAGGCGTAGGCGTACCTCAGTTTACGGCAGTGCTTGAGTGTGTTGCAGCCGCGAAGCCACATGGTATTCCAATAGTGGCGGATGGGGGCATAAAGCAGACCGGAGACATTCCCAAGGCGTTAGCAGCAGGTGCACATAGCGTTATGATTGGAAGCCTTTTTGCAGCCGTTGACGAAAGTCCCGGCGAGACTATCATCTATGAGGGGCGTAAGTTCAAGTCTTATAGAGGTATGGGCTCTCTGGGGGCAATGAAAGAGGGGAGTAAGGACAGGTATTTTCAGGATGCGGAGGATGATATCAAAAAACTAGTACCGGAAGGCATCGAAGGTAGGGTCCCCTATAGTGGCCACTTGAATGAAGTGGTCTACCAGATGATGGGAGGATTAAGAGCTGCTATGGGATATTGCGGGTGCAAGGATCTGGAGGATTTCAGGGAAAGGGCTGAGTTCGTGAAAATTACATCCAGCGGAATTCGTGAGAGTCATCCGCACAGCGTACATATCACTAAAGAATCTCCAAATTACAGCTATCGCAGATAGCCCGCTGCACAGCGCCTAACTATCCGAGCTCGTATGGTGTTAGCAGGCTGCCCTTGTAGCAACTCAAAGAGTGATTGTGCGACGTTCACGTGCTGCCTGATCAGCGGCAAGTACAATTTGCAGACTGCTGACTGCATCCTGCATATGATCGGTCAAGTCCAGATCCTCCAGAATGGCTTGGAGCAGGAACTCCTGTTCAAGCGCACACAATTCATCGTGCGACGGCTCGTCAGAGGTGTCAATCACTTTGTCGGGTCGATTAAAACACCCTGTCGCATCACGGCTGCTGGAGTGCACCTTTAGTCCACCAGTTTGCGTGTGTCCTTCTATATCATCCGTTTGATCCTTCACTTCATCAACGATACTAACCGACCCCAACGGTCCAACTACATCCTTGACAAACGAAGCTGTTTCGCTCATCATGGGACCCCAGCCAGCTTCATACCAACCTACAGATCCATCATCAAACGTTACCTGCAAGTGACCATAATTGTACATGTCCTCTGCTATTTCATCAGAGAGCCGTGCTCCGATTGCACTTACAGTCACTGGACGGGCGCGTGTCATTTGACACATAACATCTACATAGTGGACACCACAATCAACGATCGGAGACATTGAGTCCATGAGCTTCCGATGGGTTCGCCATTGTCCTTCACTGCTTTGCTGGTTCAGGTTCATGCGCATCACGAGTGGTTTTCCCAGTTCGCGTGCCAGGGAGGTGAATTTTTTCCAGGCTGGGTGTACACGCAGGATGTAACCTATAACAAGCTTCCGGTTTGCTTTTTGTGCCAAGTCAACTAGTGTTTGTGCTTCCTCCGCGGTTGTAGCCAAGGGCTTTTCCACAAACACGTGACAATTCGCTTCCAGACTGATACGGACGTATTCAGCGTGTGTATCTGGATACGTATTAACCGAAACAACATCCGGTGCTGTTACACGCAGAGCATGTTCAAATGAAGAAAATGTAGGGAGTCCGCCCAATTCAGCACTGAGCCGATCACGGGAGCCGGGTGTACGACTTACCAATCCAACGATTTCAAAGGCATCCATGGCATGGTAGGCCCGTGCATGTGATGTGCCCATATGGCCGCACCCGGCCACAAGTACTTTCAGTTTTTGTGCTGCCACTAGTCCAAGAGTTTTGTTCGTGGGTACTCTTACGGATTGCCATAATCACAGGTTCTACACGGATGTTCAGACAGCAGAACGTCTCATTAGATTATATACAAAGCACGCGGCGGATATCTCTTGAAGGAAATTGAGACTGCTAGTCAGGATAACCATGAAGATTACATTCCCTTATGGGCTTGTGTAGCTCTTGGGTTTTCAGCGGATATATACTCGCAGTTTCCCGCATATACCAGAACCATCAGAAGAAATGCCCCATGACCATCGTACCGATGGAAACCTGTATGCACGAGATGTGTAATCCACAGGCACTGGTGATCAGTCGATCATAGCATCCCTCGAGTTAATCACATGGCTGACAAACAGCGACCGACCACGGTTGAAGAGTATATCATGGCCGCCCCGGATGAGGCACTCCCACATCTGCACAAGCTTCGTGCGATCCTTCGGAGTGTTGCGCCTGAGGCCCAGGAAGTTATCAAATGGGGAAATCCTTTCTTCGTGGAGCCTCGCTTTCTATTTGCCTATTCTGCGCACAAGGCCCACCTCAACTTTGCTCCGCACAGGGCATCGCTGGCACCATTTCATGAGGAATTAGAAAAGTACAGAACAACCAAGTACTGCCTACTGATTCCTTATCAAGAGCCTCTCATGGAGGATCTGATCCGTAGGATGGCCATATACTGCGTCGAATATGTTAGTAGGCGCGAAGACAAGAGTTTTTGGTAATGGAGATGCGAACCTATATTGCCGAAATTTCGAGTTGTTGAGGATATGCTTTCATGCCCAGAGTTCGCCGATCATTTTCCCTGTGTTTTCGGTCAACACCTTTTTCCGCACAGCAGACCTTGAAAACAGATTAATCTGTTTCGCTCCATTGAACTCTCAGGCCCTATTTAGAGTAAATTCTAAACTTGATCTATCAAGGCCAAGATATCTTGTATTCTGGCTTATTCATTAAGCGTTGGTTCACATAAGAGCACAGAGGCATATTGGTGGATGCACGATGATTTATGAACTTGAGCTTCTCCCGGAAGCTGAAAGACTGGATTTCGGCATGGCATCTGTATCACAGGCGCCCAGAGATTTCTCTCTTCCGTACGCACCCGCCAAAAGTCGGGCGCATGTCTTGTCTGACAGCTTTGGGAGGGTACACAAGTATCTGAGGATTTCGTTGGTAGAGCGTTGCAATTTGCGATGCAGCTACTGCATGCCGGAAGGAGGACTCGACTGGACGCCAACAGATGAATTGCTGACAGACGACGAAATCATCCATTTGGCACGACTCTTCGTCGAACAGGGAGTAACCAAAATTCGCCTTACCGGTGGAGAGCCGCTGCTAAGACCCGGAATTGAAAAAATTGCCGAAGCGCTGGCTTCTTTACCGGGACTTAAAACGCTTGCTATTACCACGAACGGCCTATTAATAAAGCGTAAGCTCCCTAAGCTCCGAGCAGCGGGACTCAACCTAATAAACCTGAGCCTGGATACATTGCAGCCTGACCGGTTTGAGGCGATCACACGGCGAGATGGGCTTGATCTAGTTTTGGAAGCAATTGATGTGATGCTTAACTCCGGATATGACCCGGTTAAAATCAACTGTGTGGTAATGCGGGATGTGAATGAAGATGAATTGGTAGACTTTGTTGGCCTCACGCGCGAAAAGTCAATTGAAGTCCGCTTTATAGAGTTTATGCCCTTTGACGACAATCGATGGAGTGGAGAGAAGTTGGTCCCCTATGACGAAATGCTCCAAGTCATCCAGCAAGTGTATCCACTTGAACCAATTGCATGCGGTCCTGAGTCAACTGCAAAGTTGTATAGAGTCCCCGGTTTTCGTGGCCGGGTAGGATTTATTACGTCCATGACAGAAGATTTTTGCGAAGGTTGCGATCGTCTCCGAATCACCGCAGACGGTAATCTGAAAGTATGTTTGTTTGGACGGGCAGAAGTCAGCCTGCGACATGCGATGCGGAGTGGTGCTAGTGACCAGGAACTCCTCGGGTTAATAAGTACCGCGGTGGGTGGAAAACATGCCAGACACGCAGGCATGCATGCAATCGCAGCGTCCAAGAACCGCCCAATGATCACAATAGGTGGATAGTCATGTTCAGTCTGATTGTTTTGACATTTATGTTACAGTCTGCCTCGATAGACTTTACGGCGATGTCCTTCAATATTCGCTATGATAATCCCGATGATGGTCCCAGCGCGTGGCCGCATAGGGCGGAATGGGTGGCAAACGAGATGACCAAATCAGACCTTATCGGTGTCCAGGAAGCTCTTGCCCACCAGGTGGATCAACTGGCAGCCCAGCTCTCGGGCTATGAATGGGTAGGGGTAGGAAGAGATGATGGCAAGGATGCAGGTGAATTTGCCCCAATCTTCTATAAAGCGGAGACTTTTGAGCTACTGGATGTGGTCACCTTCTGGCTCTCAGAGACTCCCGATGTACCGGGTAGTCGGGGCTGGGATGCAGCACTCCCAAGAATAGCCACTGCGGCTTATCTGAGTGTGCGAGATACAGACATTCGCTTTTGGGCAATCAATACCCACTTTGATCACCGGGGCAATCAAGCGCGGTTGGAAAGTGCTAAACTTCTAAGCAGTTACGCACGGATGTTCGCTGAGGATGCACCGGTGCTGATGCTTGGAGACTTCAATACAACCCCGGAAACTGAGGCTTACGCAGCGTTGACAGTGGATCTGCTACAAGACGCGCGAACGGTCAGTAAAAGTCCGCCCGAAGGGCCCGTAGGTACCTTCAGCGGGTTTCTAGAAAGGGAGTCGCTGCCCGAAGCGCGAATTGACTATATTTTTGTTTCGTCCGCCTGGACTGTACAAAGCTATGAAGCCGTTGTGGCAGTCAGCGAAGGCAGGTATGTGTCGGATCACGTGCCCGTAAAGGCGCTCGTCCGTTTGAGCCAATAGCTGGTTATCCTGTGCTTTGCATTGCCGCGGCGATCCCATTGACACTCAGAAGCAGTGCATGCGTCAACCGCTTTTCGTCTGCTTCCAGCTTGCTGCGGCTTCGTCTGATCAACTCAATTTGTAAGAGGTTCAGTACGTCAGAGTAGGGATTACGAAGTTTGACAGATTTTCTGAAAACGGGAACATGTCCACAGAGTCGGTCGAATCCGGTAATCTCCAAGATGGCTGCTTTACCCATTTTAAAGTCTCCCACAATCTGGTCATGTATACGTTTTCCAATTACTGGGTCAGCGGCAAGCGAAACATATTCTGACGCAATATCCAGTCTGGCGCGCGCCATCTCAAGTTGAGCACTGTCCAGCACTGCTTGGAAGAAGGGCCATTCCTTGTACATACGCTTCAGGGCAGACGCGTGATCTTGAACAAGTGCTGTAAGCCCATTCCCTGCTCCATACCATCCCGGTACTACGTAACGCGTCTGCGTCCAGGCAAACCCCCAGGGAATTGCCCGTAGATCGTCGAAATCCACCATATTTACCGAGCCGCGAGAAACCGGCCGTGAAGCAATGGGTAATCGGCTGATCTGCTCAATTGGCGTACACGAAACATACCATGCCCAGAAGTCAGGATCATCAATAAGTGCGCGATAGCTCTTCATTGACACTGCAGAGAGACGTTCCATGATTTCAGCATCTCCTGCTTCATCTGCCGCATGAAGCGGGGCTATCAGCATAGCCCTCACAATCTGCTCTAGATGGCGGTGCGCTATTGCAGGCAGCGCATACCTGAAAGAAATTACTTCACCCTGTTCAGTGAACCGGATCCGGCCATTATGTATGATCCGTGGCATCGCAATGATTGCCTGACCGGCGCGGCCGCCACCACGACCAACGGTTCCTCCACGTCCGTGAAATAGCCGCAGATCAACCCCGAAATCCTTGCAGATATCGCCAATACATTTTTGTGCTTTATGCAACGCCCAGTTTGCCATCCAGTAACCGCCATCCTTGTTGCTGTCTGAGTAGCCTAACATGATTTCCTGCATGTCGTCCCGATGCGCAAGATGCTGGCGATAGATTGGGTGTTCAAAGAGTTTGGTCAGCAGGACACCTGCGAGGTCCAGATCTTCTATAGTTTCAAAGAGCGGTACGACATCAAGGGGGAAAAACACGGTTTCCCCCTCTGTATGCCAAAGGCCAACTTCTTTTGCAAGTAACAGGACTTCCAGAATATGACTCACGGCGTGGGTCATACTTACCACATAACTCCCCAGTGCACGAGGAGATGACTTTATAATATCCCGGATTACGACAAACGTGTCGAGTACCTCCTGTAGATCCTCCTCAACCTGATTGCCTCGAGGCAGGAGAGGCCTTGGATTGCTGAGCTCTTCTGATAAAAGCTCTAGCTTGGCCTCTTCTGTCAAAGCTGCGTAATCTTCGCAGACTCGACTAACCCTGAACAGGGTACCCACTGCATGAGTGTGGACTCGGCTGTGCTGTCGGATATCCAGCGCAGCCATATGAAATCCAAAGACCTGTGCCTGCAAGAGAATCTTATTTAGGCGTCCATGAACGACCAGATCTCCATACCCGTTTTCTTCAAGGGTATCCGCAAGGATTTGCAAATCTGCAAGAAATCGATTGCTGTCGTAAACATTATTATCTCCTTCTCTCGCCAACTCGATACGCTGCATCATGAAGCTGAGCTTCCGACGGAACGGTTCCCGGATGTAAAGACGATTTTCGTGTGCGGCGAGCGTCACCTCCGCCTCGTCTACCTGGATGGATTCGTGCAGTATATCAGGGGCAGTCAAGTGTAATTCAGATATACTGAGATCCCGTCGCAGTTCACGAAGGTCGTTCAGGTACCGGGATAACACTGTTCTGCGGTGCATTGAGAAGGTTTCTCGTGTGATCGCAGATGTCACATTTGGGTTGCCGTCTCTGTCACCTCCAATCCATGACCGAAACTGCAGGAAGATCGGTACCTCCACACGTTCACCGTAATGGCGCTCAATCGCAGTGATCACATCGGTATGAATACGTGGGATTGCTTCCCAGATCGCGTTCCGTAGATAATGCAGTCCGTTTGCCACCTCATCAATTACTGTTGGCTTGCTTGCACGAACCTTGTCAGAAGCAACAAGAAGACCAACCTGGTTCTGTATTTGATAGAGCAGTGCATTTCGCTCGTCGGGAGTCGGTTTGCTGTGCCTAAGCTTGTCAATAAGTGATGCCAGGTGCTCCTGCTTGTACAAAATTGTTCGGCGGCGCGCTTCCGTTGGGTGTGCAGTCAGTGTGGGCTGGATATCGAGTCGTGCGACCAACTTAATGACTTCATCCAGCGGGTAATTCGCTCTAAGCAGAATTCCCACGGCCTCGTCAATCGAGTCTGCCCGTCCCATTTCAGGAAGTAGCCGTGCACGGTCACGATTGATCCGAATGATCTCCTGTTGCTCACTCTGATTAACCAGGTAAAAGAATGTTGTAAATGCACGCAGCAGCCATTCAATATCTTGGAGCTCCAACTCTTTGATTTGCGCTACTGCTTCACGACGCAGAACGGCATCCTGCTCAGAGATAGCCTGCTTCGTCAAATGGCGCAACTTCTCAACCATGTCCAGCATCTCTGGGCTGGCCTGTGTCTGTATTACATGGCCCAGCATGCCGCCCAAAAGATTGATCTGCTCACTCAGGGGAACAGAAATGCCTGTACCCTGCGCCTCAAATCGCAATTCCTGCCAGGAACTCATGACAATTGAACTTTGATGGATCGAATTTTGGAGGAGGTATACTCGCCAAATCACACTTCGTGGCACAATCAGGCGATGCCTTTCTCGTTGTGTAATATTTCCACTACACCAGGGGGCACAATTGTGCGAGTTGTGCGTCAAACCTGTTGCAGGCTTGGAAGAGACGGCCTTTTTTCGACCGACTTGTCCGCATTATCGTTCATACCCATAGCTTCATGACCAAAACCGAACTGATTGAAATAATTGCCCGTGGAACGGGTCTAACCAAACAGGAGACCGGGGCAGTATTGTCTGGATTTACGGAAACAGTCAAGGAAGCTTTGTCCAGAAGTGAACCAGTAGATATTCGGGGCTTTGGATCGTTCCGCATCCAGGAGCGGGCTGCCCGTAATGCACGTAACCTCGCAACCGGAGAAATCATGCGTGTAGAAGCAAAGAAAGTCCCTGTCTTCAAGCCTTCACGGGAATTCAAAGACCGTGTTCTAACTCGGGACCGTGAATGATGCAGACTTGTGCTGAGTGTGGGGCGCGACTCGTTAAAGATGAGGAACGGTGCGGCTTATGTGGATGGCCAGTGGAGGCAAAGACAGTTGAAGAAATTCAAACCGTACCGAAAGAGAGGATTACAGGGGGCAGTTATTGTAACACGTGCGGTTGGAAAAACCCAGCCGGTTCCAAATTCTGCTCTCAATGTGGAGAGAAGTTGCAACGCGTAGTTACCAAACCTCGAGAGCAGTTGGCGAATCCCAGAAAACGTCCAGCGAACATTGAGCGTGGTGTAGGCCAGCAGGTCTTCGTGCTTTTCGGATTGGGCGTGTTGTTGGTAATCGCATTGTTTGTTGCAACTACAGTCAGTAAGCGGGTATCCTCCCCCGAACCTGTGCTTCCGACAACAGCTTCAATGGATGACGTTTCACTACGGACTCCACTGTCCGGTGAATTGGCGGATCGAATTGCTGAGTTGGATGCAGCGATCATGAGTGATACAAGTGCTGTCGCTCTCGTTCTTATGCGTGAAAAGATGTACGTGCTGGCAGAGGGTGGACGGCTGGATGTGGCAGGCGATGTTCAATCAGCAATAGCTGAGCAGACCGGCCTCGCCGAAGATTGGAAAACAGCCGGGGATCTGTACTATGAGTGGATGGCAAATGAGACACAGCCTCCTGAGCGTAGTAGGGCGGCCGCGTCGGCTGTAAATGCCTATCAAGCAACACTTGCATTGGATCCCGACAACCTTGATGTGCGCACAGATATGGCAACAGCATACCTGAACACCGGTAGTCCTATGCTGGGCGTCACCGAAATCAAAAAAGTACTTGAGGTGGATCCTGACCATTTAAATGCCAATTTTAACTACGGATTGATGCTGGCCCGGATCAATCGGACGGAAGAGGCGATTGCACAACTGGAACGGGTACGCACCTTGGCACCTGATTCTACTTCGGTGCACTATCAACGCGCATCCGCATTAATTGCCTCTATCCGCGAACAGATCAACTTGTGATGCGGCTGGTCATAGTCGCAGTATTCCTGGCGGTAGGGTGCAATTCAAGCTCCGATTCGCACAAGGCTTCAATGACTGTCTTTGCAGCGGCCTCTCTCACAGATGCCCTCAATGAAATAGTCATGTTGTTTGAATCACAGTATCCGGAAATTACTGTCCATACACATGTAGGACCGACCTCGCTACTTGCAAGGCAAATTCAACAGGGAGCTCCTGCTGATGTGTTTATGGCTGCGAGTCCAGACTGGATTGACTACCTGCGGGAACATTCACTGACCAGGGGGCCGGAGATTACGTTTGCGGAGAATACTCTGGTCGTTATTGGCTCGCATGCAGCGAATCCAATAGATAGTCCCTCAGGACTCATAAACGTGCGTCGCCTTGCAATGGCTGATCCTTCGCATGTACCGGCTGGAGTTTATGGTAAACAGGCATTGCAGTGCGCGGAAGTTTGGGATGTTGTGGAACCTTTGGTGGTACCAACGCTGGATGTTCGGGCAGCACTTACTGCAGTATCGAGCGGCGCAGCTGAGGTAGCCGTAGTATATCGCTCCGATGCTGCATTAGTAAAAGGATTACGACCCATGTTTCAATTCCCGCGTTCCTGTACTCCAGATATCAGGTATGTGGCAACTGCTTTAAGTGAAGCAACTAATCCAGAGATGGCTGCAGCTTTTGTTGCTTTTGTCGGAGATTCTACACAGTTGGCACTGTGGACCGGATTTGGATTTAATTCTTAAACTCGTCATGTCTATCCTGCCAGAGGAATGGGCGATTATCGGATTATCGGCTCGTGTTGCCGCGGCGGCAGTTGCGTTAATGTTGATTCCGGGGATTCTGACTGCGTGGTATCTGGCTCGACGAAAATCCCCAATAACTTTTGCAGTTGAGAATCTAGTTCAACTTCCCCTGGTTCTTCCCCCTGTAGTTACCGGATTACTGTTGTTAACATTTCTGGGACCAAATGGAGTAGGGGGGCGCATTCTGGATAAACTCTTAGGCATAGACCTGGCATTCACTGCTTGGGGGGCAGCTCTGGCCGCCGGGATCATGGCTTTCCCTTTACTCGTGCAAACCTTTCGTGTGGCTATAGAGCAAATCGACCCGGAATGGGAAGAGGCGGTTTCCGTATATGGGGGAGGACGCTGGGCAGCTTTTCGATGGGTCACGCTGCCCCTGGCTGCAAGAGGTGTGATCGCCGGTATTGTACTTGGTTTTGCAAGGGCTGTTGGTGAATTTGGGGCAACAATCGTTTTTGCGGGTAACATACCCGGTCGAACCCAAACAATCCCTCTTGCCGTATTTACAAGACTGGGGCAGGTTGGTGGGGAGGCATCGCTGATAAAATTAGTGCTTGTAGCCGTGGGTTTGAGTGTACTTAGTTTATCTATCCATGCTTATTTATCAACACGTCTAATACGTGTCCAAACCTAACATATGTGACCTCATGAATGCAATCCTGACTGAGTCTGAACTCGCACGTATCAAGGAAGCAATATCCACAGCTGAAACACGTACCTCGGGGGAAATCGTTCCCTACATCGTGGCACAGAGTGATAAGCATGAAGTGGCTCTTTGGCGCGGAGCCGGTCTTTCTGCTCTTCTTGCCTACGCTGTGATTCTGGGGATTCGCTGGCTTCCCGGCTGGGGAGCCCCACAATGGCTTGAAGGAATTACCCCAGTCCTTCTAATTGCAGTGACGGGTGGAATCGGAGCGGTTCTCACCTTGTTGATACCGGCATTAAAACGCCGTCTGGCGGGGCGCCGCCGACTCATAGTTACAACCCATCGACGAGCGGTACAGGCCTTTTTGGAGCAGGAGGTGTTTTTAACCCGGGAGCGTACGGGTATTCTCTTGTTTGTGTCACTACTTGAACATAGAATAGAAGTTATTGGCGACGCGGGCATCAATGCGAAAGTAGAGGCAGATGACTGGGCGAAGGTCGTAGCCTCGATCCAAAAGAATATCAAAATGGGAAAATTGGCGGATGGACTCGTAGAAGGAATCACGGAATGTGGTTTTCTCCTTGAGAGGGCCGGAGTTGCGATTAGATCAGATGACACCAATGAACTAGCGGACGACGTGACTTTTGGCAGTTAGGCAGGATCAGAAACGCCCCTGGAGTACTCACCTCAGTAGATTACTATCCATATGCTGCCTGTGCGCGCCGCTATGGTCATCACACGCGTTTGCGCAAAATTCGCAGGCCCGGGCAGACATCTTGACGGGGGAACAGCCCTTCATACTGCGTCCATTCATTGTACCCGGCACGTTAATAGTCGAAGTGCAAGGTGCTGCACTGGACTCCAGTGATTACCGTCTGGATGCCCGGTTTGGCCGTCTGTGGATACCGTCCATCGCCCCAAGCGATACGGCAATCGCAGTCTATCAAATTTGGGATTTGGGTCTGCCGGACCGATACACAAGAATTCTTGAGCCTCCGATAGAGACAGACTCATCGATTGTGGCTGAGCCAGACAAACCAGAGACCGTGCAGGCTCCGCTCCAAATAAGGCGGAGTGGATCCATTACACGAGGGATAATTGCCGGTAACAATCGCGATGCAACTATTGAGTCAGGGCTGCGCCTGCAAATGTCGGGGGCACTGGCACCGGATATAAACCTGCGGGCAGTCTTAACGGACGAGAATACCCCTATTCTCCCCGAAGGCACAACACAGCGACTCAGCGAGCTTGATCGTGTGTTTATTGAAATTGACACGCCATTCAGTTCAGCCCAACTGGGCGATTTCGGATTGCAACTCAACAGCGGCACCTTCGCACAGCTAAATCGGAAGATTCAAGGTGTTGGAATCACAACACCTTCTCCGTCCGGGAGACTGGGGGGAATAATGCGTATGGCTGCGGCTACATCCCGCGGACTGTTCAAAACGCAGGATATCAAAATCAAGGACGGCGTCCAGGGTCCCTACCGGCTGCAAGGAAACGCCAATGAACCATTTATTCTAGTAATCCCAGGATCTGAATCTGTTTATTTGGATGGCAATCTTTTAACCCGTGGAGAATCACAGGACTATGTGATTGACTATGCCACTGGCGAAGTATCCTTTACTACGAACCGGTTGATGAAATCCCATCACCGCGTCGCAGTGGAATTTCAGTATAGAACCACAGAATTCACCCGTACGCTTATAGCCTCTGAAGCAGATTTTTCAGCGGGAGAGCGTGAGTTGGGGCCGTCCTTTGCTACATTCGGAGTTACATTCATCAGGGAAGCTGACGGCAAATCATTTGATCAGGAGTTTGGACTTACGACCGCTGACAGGGATCTTCTAACAACACTGGGGGATCAGGAGGCATCACGCAGCGGTGCAACATCCGTGACGTATGACCCTGACGCGCCATGGGTCCACTATGAACTTCGGGACACCACAGTATCGGGCAATCTGTATCGTATCTACACTCCGATCACACGGGCATCACAGGGGCAGGTGTTCAGGGTTGAATTCACTCGGGTAGGCCCCGGGGCGGGAGACTACGTCCGGCAAGGACAGACCACGAATGGAATCACATACAGTTATCGGGGACCAGGGCAAGGCGAGTATTTGCCTATTCGCATCTTGCCGAAGCCCAGGCAACAGCGTATGCTTGATTTGCGCGGAAGCTTTGCACCAATACGTTATGTCAAACTATCTGGCGAATGGGCGCAGTCGTTCCGCGACGAAAACCGATTCTCCTCCCTTGATGCGGCAGACGATCGGGCCCATAGTTATCACGGCCGGCTGCAAGTCATGGATTTACCGGTCGGGGTAGGCACAGCCATGGTTGTTCTTGAGCGACGGCTCACAGGTGAAAACTTTGCCACATTTGACAGTGTTCAGCCGATTGAGTTTGTGCGTTCCTGGAATCTCCCGCTTGATCGTAATCTTGTAAGGGCACATCAAGAATCCATTGATGAGGCAACTATTGCCTGGAAATTCTCTGACGAATCTTCGGTAACCGGCACACTTGGCCGCCTTCGTCAGTCAGGGGTATTTAGTGGTAACAGACGGGTACTGGAACTAACGATTAATGAGCGGCGCTTACCCAGCCTAAACTACTTTTTTACAGTTATTGAGAGCGAATCAGAGTTAATCCAGGGTAACTGGGTTCGCCACAATGCACAACTTCAGAAGTCGCTGATTGATGGACGTGTCGCCTTGACTACGCGATTCAAAGCCAGTAACCGCCGACAACTTGTACCCCAAGGGCTGCGACAGGATTCGCGAGAGTACTGGCAAGTATCTCCTACCGCCGAGTGGACCGGTAATTGGGGGACACTATCATCAAGTTTTGATTGGCGTGATGAGCATTTATGGACCGATCATCAACTGCTGCCTGGCAGACGGCGAGCTACAACCAGCCTGCAATACACCGCGAACAGTAGGCGTTCCTTCCGAAGTGAGGGGCGATTAGGTTGGCAACACACGAAGTACTCGAAATTTTTTCAAACTACCCAAGGGCTAACGAACGAGCGATCACTGGTTCTCCGTTGGAATGGACGCCTACAGCCATGGAAGCGATTGTTCAGACTGAACTGGTTCTATGAAGCGCTCTCCGAACAAACGCCCGTACAGCAGGAAATCTATATTCGCACTGGTCCCGAACTTGGTGAATATACCTGGGTAGATTCCAACGGTAATGGAATTCGTGAAATTGATGAATTCATTCCCGAAGTAACGCAGGACGAAGGAAACTATGCACGTACGCTCATACCATCGGATTCGCTGCAGTCGGTGACTGGCCTAAAGGCCCGTTTCAATATCCAATTTGATAATGGACAGCGTTGGCAGGATGCACCGGAAAAATGGAAAAGATGGTTGAGTCAGGTTGCGCTGCGGACCGCGGTGGAGGTAAATGAAAAGAATGAAGCACCCGACCCGGCAGATATCTACCTTCTGCGACAGCGGAACTTCCGGCATCCGCAGTACTCTATCCGTGGAGTGCTCAACCTTACGCAGGACTTGTGGTTGTTTCGCAATAACCCTCGGTATGGTCTTGAGGCTTCCTGGCGAAGAATTCGTTCAGCCAGCAAGCTTGCTGCCGGTGCAGAGATGAGAAGCATTGATGATTTCCGTATTCAGATACGATGGAGGCTCGGAGAGATGTGGGCCTTTAAGTCCGGGGGTAGCTCTTCAAGCAAAATTAACAGGAGTGACACTTTCAAGTCAAGGGAATTCGATATTCAAACACGATCGTTTACGCAGGAAATCCAGTTAGGGATAACGCAGGATCTGAGGTTATCTGTAAGCCCGGATTATTCACGGAAGGATGGTGAAACGGGAGTTTCAGCTACAATTGTAAAACTCCCTATAAAAGGCTCATGGAGTAGGGCGCGGCGAGCAAATGTTAATGCTACTCTTGAACTTGCAAATGTGAACCTGAAAGACAGCAAGGGTTCAGCCGGGCTTGCCTTGTTTGAGCTTACGGACGGCAGAGGTAAGGGAAGTTCCCTCTTGTGGCGCCTAAGTGGATGGATTCAGTTAAACAGCGTTCTGCGTGCGACCGTGTCCTATACAGGGCGGAGTCCACAAGATGCCCCCCAGATTCATACTGTGCGAATGCAATTGTCAGCAACCTTTTGAGCAACGGTAACATGATTTTTTGTATCTTCAAAGTCTTCAAAAACCAATTATGCATGGCTGAGCGCCCGATCGGGTTCATTTGCGTTCTGTTGATCGGCATGTGCACCGTGGGCCCGGTGATATCTCAGGATACCGAAGACCTGGAAGCACTCTACTGGGCACGCAAGGATAGTGCGCTCGCACGCTTTTCCCAGGCAGATGTTGATTTTATGACCGGCATGATCGGACATCATGCTCAGGCCCTGATTATGTCAGCCTTTGCCGAAAGTAATAACGCAAGCCCCGCAATTCAAACCTTGGCAGCCCGGATTATTAACGCACAGAATGACGAGATACGCATCATGCAGAGCTGGTTGCGCAAGCGTGGTCAGCCAGTTCCTCACGTGATGATAGAAGGCAGTTCTCTTATGATTCATGGCGTCGATGACCATCATGCGTTACATATGCCGGGCATGCTTTCCAAAGAACAACTTGACGAACTTGAAACTGCCAAGGGAGTCGATTTTGATCGATTATTCCTTGAGTACATGATAATGCACCACGAAGGGGCCGTTTTTATGGTTAGAGAGCTCCTGAAGGTAGACGGAGCGGTCACAGGCGACGATACCTACAAGCTGGCCACGGATATACATGTTGACCAAGTCACAGAGATTGACCGCATGCGCATGATGCTTGGTCGCCTCAAAGGTGCGCACTAGCAATTACATTTTCACCCCCAACCCCAACACGATGAAACTACAATACCTGTTGATTGCCGCATTCCTGACGTCTGTTATAATCAGACCTGCGGTGAGTACAGCGCAAGATTTCACCCCCCAAGAGATGGTCATGGAGGATCCCCGCATTGGTCTTGAAGCCGGGCTTTTTGATGCGGAGGAAGCCATCTGGAATTTGCGCAAAGTCGCAACCGTTTTGCCCCCGGAAACCTTTGTTGGTGTCACCAACAGTGACTTGGCCTTCAAGGATCAATATGTGTTCCAGGGCAACTATAACGGTATTTTGATCTGGGATGTATCAAATCCCAGCAATCCCGTGCTGGCAAAAGATTACCTGTGTCCAGCCTCGCAGAGTGACGTTTCAGTGTACGGGAACCTGCTTTTTGTTTCAGGTGAAGGTACGGGCGGTCGACTTGATTGCGGTACTGAGGGTGTACAAGAGAGTATCAGTCACGACCGGCTGCGGGGAATCCGGATCTTCGATATTACCGATGTACGTGACCCGCAGTACATCCATAATGTTCAGACCTGTCGAGGCTCACATACGCACTCGCTTCTCAAAGATCCCGATGACGACGAAAACGTCTACATTTATGTTTCTGGATCAGCCCCAGTGAGACCCGCGGAAGAATTGCCGGGATGCTCAAGCATGTCTCCCAGTGAGGACCCCGAGTCTGCACTCTTCCGGATTGAAGTCATCCAGGTTCCTCTGGATAACCCCCAAGAGGCAGCAATCGTGAGTTCACCAAGAATCTTTGAGGACCTGACCGCCCCGCCGGTACATGGTCCTACAGACGCAGAGAGAGCCGAGTTTGAAGCGGCAAAGGCACGGGGAGAGTTTGTGGTTTCAATTGGTGGTTCTTCTTTTATACTGCCAGAAAACTACGTAGCCCCAATGGCTGCGGCCTACTTTAGCGAAGAGGGCATCACGGAACCGACTGCCGAGGATACGGTGGCATTTCGCGAGGCGCTACCAGATATCATTGCTCAGATGATCGGTGGGGGTGATGGAGCTGATGAAGATCGAGGTCCCAATCAGTGTCATGACATCACGCTATACCCTGAGATCGGCTTAGCAGGTGGTGCGTGTGAAGGATACGGCCTCCTCCTTGATATTTCTGATCCGGCCAATCCATATCGCCTTGATGCGGTTGCAGACAGCAACTTCTCTTACTGGCACTCGGCAACGTTTAATAATGACGGATCAACAATCCTATTCACGGATGAATGGGGTGGAGGTGGAGGACCCAAGTGCCGTGACACAGATCCAATGGAGTGGGGAGCAAATGCATACTTCACGATTGATGAAGAGAAGAAGATGCATTTCAAGGGCTATTACAAGTTGCCCGTACCACAGACGGACGAGGAAAATTGCGTAGCACATAACGGGTCCCAGATCCCTGTGCCCGGTCGGGATATATTTGTCCAATCCTGGTATCAGGGAGGTATTTCAATTACCGACTGGACAGATCCGTCCAATGTGATAGAGATTGCATACCATGACCGTGGTCCTGTGAGTGCTGAGCAGATGGAGATGGGAGGAAGCTGGTCTGTCTACTGGTACAACGGCTACATTTACAGCAGTGAGATTGCACGTGGCCTGGATGTATTTGAGCTTGTTCCCAGCGAGTTTCTGACCGCTAATGAAATTGCTGCAGCGAATACTGTAAAATTGGAGTACAAGAATGCTCAGGGACAGCCGACATACAAGTGGCCGCCGTCCTTTGCTCTTGCCCGTGCACATGTTGATCAATTGGAGCGTAACCAGGGGGCAACTGCAGAACAGATAGCTAGAGTGCGTGCAGGGATAGATCAAGCAGAGCGAGAAAGTAGCCAAGCAATTATTGATCGCCTGAAAAGCAGGATGGATGCCTCAAACTAGTCGGGGACGAAAAATTTATTTTTGGTTTTCGATCAAGTGGATCAGTTGATGTCCGTATTTGCAGGACATAGTTAATGGTATTTACTTGAACGCCGTGCGATCAGTAACCACTTGCACGGCGTTTTCTTTATAACTAATCGATTGGAATTTAACATGAATGTAGGACTTGTTGCCCGCCTAAGCTTAATGATGTTTGTCCAGTACTTCATTTGGGGGGCTTGGGCACCCACACTGGGCAATTATATGAGCCTTATTGGTGCAGGAGAGTGGATTCCCCTAGCCTATGCGCTTGGACCAATAGCTTGCATGATTGGACCATTTTTCCTTGGCATGGTAGCTGATCGCTTTTTCGATTCAGAAAAGCTGCTGGGAGTACTCATGCTAATCGCTGGAGCAGCGATGTGTGCCATGCCATTTGCAGCCGACACAGACATGTTTTTGCCCCTATTAGGGCTGCATGCTTTATGCTATTTCCCGACACTTGGCTTGACCGCCTCACTGGCGTTCCATCACCTGAAAAATCAGGAAAAAGAGTTTCCAGTGGTCCGTGTCTTCGGGACTATTGGCTGGGCTACAATCGGTCTGTTTATGGGCTATGTTCTTCAGGCAGATAATACCGCGACCCCGCTATACATTGGTGGAGGGGCTGCATTGTTCCTTGGCCTGTACAGCTTCACGTTACCCTATACTCCTCCGCCATCAAAGGGACAATCAACTACATGGAAGCAGATTGCGGGCATTGATGCCTTCAATGCTTTGAAGAGTAAATCTTTTGTGGTTTTCCTGGCGGCGGCGATGCTGATCTTTATCGCCTTTGGGACCTATTTCCCGTACGCCCCGCTATACTTCACAGCCATTCATGAGAATTTCTTTGACGGGACAAGCCTTTTTGCCAATCCTAGCGGGGAGATGGCTTTCGGTCAGGTGAGTGAAATATTCTTCATGCTCTTGATCCCTTTCTTTTTCCGAAGATTGGGGGTAAAGTGGATGCTGCTTCTTGGAATGCTCGCATGGGTTGCCCGCTTCGCGATTTTTGCGGTGGGGGCAAGTGTAGGGATGTACTATTTCATACTGATTGGTATTCTCATTCACGGTATCTGCTACGATTTCTTTTTCGTTACAGGGCAGATCTACATTGACAAGAAGACTGCGCCGGAGATCAGAGGCCAAGTGCAAGGCTTGCTGGTGCTCTTGACTCAAGGAATCGGGTTTTTCCTAGGCACCCAATTAAGTGGACTTTTTGTGAACACCTATGGAACGGGAGGACAATTGGATCTTGGGGGTTGGGCCACTTTTTGGTATATTTTTGCCGGAGCTACATTCTTGTTCTCGGTCGCATTCGTGATGCTTTTTAACGACCGAGTTGCAGATAACGGTGAACCTGCTGAGACCTAACAGAACGAAAGCTTTCACTTGTGCAATTTGACAGAAATAGAATCCCATAGTTATGCGATTATTACAAGCGGCTACATTTGCTGCAGCGACCTTGGTAGGTTGCCAATCTGCCTCGGAGAATACGACCCCCGCGGAAATGGATGACGAGGAACTAGCCATACGCGTAGAGATTCCTTGGCAAACACTTGGGGCTGACCAGTGGAGAAGATATGGAGGTGAGGGGATCCCTGAAGCATGGCACATAAGTGATGACGGTGTCTTGCACTTTACTGGCGAAGGGGAGGGCGGTGATATTATAACCGTCGAACAATATGATCACTTTGAGCTCGAGCTTGAGTGGAAAATATCTCCTGCGGGGAATAGTGGGATCATGTTCCGCGTATCCGAAGACCATGACTATCCCTGGCGTACAGGACCGGAGTACCAGATATTAGACAATGATTTACATCCAGATGCGCAGGAGGGTGAAGACCGCCATGCGGGTGCAAATTATGATATGCACCCGCCCTCCGTTAACGTGGTAAGCCCAGTTGGAGAATGGAACATGACCCGCATTGTTGTTAACGGTGCGCATGTTGAGCAT
Organism: Rhodothermales bacterium; assembly: GCA_022821385.1. Classification (GTDB taxonomy): domain Bacteria; phylum Bacteroidota; class Rhodothermia; order Rhodothermales; family Bin80; genus Bin80. The sequence goes on along the minus strand of JAJEDR010000077.1, from coordinate 65,427 downwards.
TGGCTAAACGGAGAAAGAATTGTTTCCTACGAATTGTGGAATGAGGACTGGAAAGCCTTGATAGCAGAAAGCAAATGGATTGATATGCCGGATTATGGAATGAGTAGGACCGGGCATATCTGCCTCCAGGACCATAGTGATCCGGTCTGGTTCAGAAATATCCGTATTCGCCGCCTGCCGCAACTGGTAACTGAGCCGAAACAAAGTTAGGTAGTAGGCCCGTAAAGGGCACATTGGCGTTTAACGGACCGTTCACAGCGATTGGCTGCCATAGTCCAGCGTAGCTTTATCGGATTGTGATCAGAATCAGGGATAATCTTTGTGCCTCTGATGCCGGAGCGTGGCCACTACAGGGACAGACAGTGGTTCAATGAGTGTCTATTGCATTCAATATGATGGCGGAATGTTTCGGTCATTCCTCTCGAATAGGGATGATTTTCCACCAAGACGGCATGATATCTGATGTTCCGCCATGGTATTGACCTTTCTTTATCATTCGTCCGACAGAGTATCGATTACAGAAGAAGCTACGCACCTGGAGAATCTGGAATCAATATCTACCATTTGGTGATTTTTATTCAGGCAGCGCAAACGCCAAGTAAGCATCTCCAGACTTTGTACCCATTTTGCCTCCTCCTGCGGCAATAACCACGTACTGCTTTCCCCCAACTTCATAGGTTGCAGGAGTTGCATAGCCACCTGCAGGCAGCTGTGTTTCCCAAAGAACAGCTCCGTTATCCTTGTCGAAAGCCCGAAAACGCTCGTCCTTACTGGCGGCAATAAATAGCAGGCCACCGGAAGTAACCACAGGTCCGCCGTAGTTTTCTGTGCCGGTTTGTGGAATCCCCCGAGCTGTCAACTCCGGGAATTCCCCCAGTGGTACGGACCATTCAATCGTACCAGTATTCAGGTCTATCGCATTTAGCGTACCCCAAGGAGGTTTAACCGCCGGGTATCCGTCCTGATCAAAAAACCTATTGTATCCGGTATGCCCATATGGAGAGCCAGCAAAAAACGCGCTGAGTTCGGCATCGGCTTCTTCCAGTTCAATTGAGGATTCCGCGTCCTCCCCAAAAAGAAAGTCTACAATTGCAGATACTTCACCTGATTCCAGAAAACCAAAGGATGGCATAAAGCCAACCCCCCGGGCAATCTGTTCACCTACAGCATCTCTTGTCATCCGGGACTCCAATCCGGTCAAGGCAGGCATATCGCCAGTGGGAGAACCCTCAAGCCCGGCACCGTGGCAGCCTGCACAATAGCGAGCATAAAGACCTTCTCCTGTAGTTGCTCCATCCGGGTTTAACGGGACCATCGTGAGAATCCAGGCCATTTCGTTACTATTGACATACAGCATTCCCGTGGTTGGATCATAGCCGGCACCACCCCATTCAGCTCCCCCATCAAAACCCGGGTAAATGATAGTCCCCTGTACGCTTGGTGGTACAAACTGGCCGTCGGAACGAACTTGCCTGAGACGCTCCAACACATAGTCGCGAGATTCCTGTGAGATGTTGGTTACATCCTCCTCATCAAACCTCTGACGTGCGAAGGGGGGAGGTTTCAGTGGGATCGGTTGAGTTGGCCAGGCTTCTTCGCCCTTCAGGTCAGAGGCTGGGAACGGACGCTCTTCCACGGGGAAAAGAGGAGTTCCAGTGTCCCGATCAAGAAGAAATACATACCCACTTTTTGTGACCTGTGCGACTGCATCAATGCGGTGACCATCATGCACCACTGTGACAAGGTTGGGGGCAGCTGGGATGTCACGATCCCAAATATCATGATGTACCGTCTGGAAGTGCCATTTGCGCTCACCTGTCAGGGCATCAAGTGCAAGTACAGAATTGGCAAATAGATTTTCACCAATTCGATTACCTCCCCAAAAATCAAAAGCTGCCGATCCCGTGGGGAGGAAGACTATCCCACGTTCTTCATCCAGGCTTAATCCACTCCACGCATTAGCGCCCCCACTGTATAAATAGGCATTGGGAGGCCATGTATCATATCCAAATTCATCAGGGTGAGGGATTGTATGAAAGATCCAGGCAAGCTCTCCTGTGCGCACATCGTAAGCCCGGATATGACCAGGTGCAGAGCGAATGCCCTCAGACAAAGATGTGCCTTGGATCAGTAGATGTCTATAGATGATACCTGGCGTGCGGGCTGCTACAGATAAACCCGTAACGTCGCGATCCATACCTTCCCGCAAATTAACAGACCCTTCTTCACCAAATGTGCTGATCGGTTTTCCGGTTGACGCATCCAAGGCAAATAGCCTGGATCCTGCCGAATAAATGATACGTGCCTTGTGCTGATCATTACCGGCCCAGTAGCTTACTCCTCGGTTGATCCCGCGCCCTTCATCTACGGCTCCGGCCTCAAACGGGTCAAAGCGCCATATCTCCTTTCCAGTGGTTGCATTCAGGGCAATGGCTTTTAACCCCGGTGACGTGGCATACAAAATGGAATCTATGATAATTGGATTACACTGCATCTGAGTACGGCCGGTACTGTCAGCATCGCCGGAATTATAGGTCCAGGCTAACGCCAGATCCGCCACATTACTTCGATTAATCTGATCAAGAGTACTGTAGTGACTACTCGTCGCGTCCCCCAGATAGACAGCCCAATCAGTATATGGATCACTGGTGTTTGTTGAGTATTGATCTGCTGTACAACTGCATATAGTCATAACAGTCAGCAAAACCGTCGCACGCCTCATTGACATTATTTGTTTGTCTAAGATTATGGAAGACAGGGGGTAGCTGGCCTAAACACCGAGAATCTATACAACTGTCAGTTTCAGGAGCTCCTTTATGTGCGGTTCAATTGCCTCAATTGAATCAAAAACAGCATGTGCACCTGCATCATCTAATGCACCACATGAAAATGTTGTCGCTAGTCCCAAAACATGACATCCCGCACGTAAGGCACTGATTACTCCGTACTTGGAGTCCTCAACAACGATGCATTCTTCAGGCCTCATTCCCAAGCGTTCAGAGCCAGTCAAGTATGGTTGTGGATGAGGCTTTGCCTCGGTAACATCTTCAACTGTTGTGACTGAGGAGAAATAGGGGAAGAAGCCAAACTTGGCAAATGCTCTTTCCTGGTCAGCACGAGTAGCAGAAGTAACCAGACCTAGGGGGATGTCCAGGTTATGTAATGCATGCACCAGTTCTGCGGCACCTGATATGAGTTCAAGCTCATCGGAAAGACTCGCAAAAACAGCATGTTTGGCTCGTATAAGCGTCTCGACCGTAGCTGAACCCGTGCCAAAATGCTCAGCAATATATGCATACACACGATCTTCCGTCCAGCCCTTGAAAATAGGAGAGATCGATGTTGGCACATCCAGATCGAATCGCCGACAGACAATGTCCTGTGCCTTTTCATGCAATGGTTCGGAATTAACAAGAACTCCGTCCATGTCAAACAGCACAGCGGCCAGTGGTGTAGTGATTTCAGTACCTCTTGGAATTATTACTGTTAACGTGAGACGAAGATAACAGCTATTGGCAGAGGCTCAGCATGTCCTACACGCTGGCTAACCACGCATGGTTTGAGCAGATTAAAGAATAGCGCCCTTGGTTTGGAGCTGAATACGCAGCAGGAGCATGTCTGCTGTAATGTATAGCACATTACCATCTCCCCCAAAGGCGCAGTTGGCAGTTGCCTGTGTTGTATTGATCGTACCAAGATGGACGCCCTCTGGGCTGAGGATGAGTACACCCCCTGGTCCTGTTGCAAATAAATTGCCACTCTCATCTACTTTCAGACCATCGGGCAAGCCGGGGAGGCCCTGCTTGACAAGGTCCGTAGCATCGAAAAACACGCGACCGTTGCTTATACCGCCGTCTGGCAGAACATCGTAAGCCATCCAGATAGCGTGCTCCGGATCTGAATTGGCAACATACAATGTGCTCTCGTCTGGTGAGAAAGCTAGTCCGTTGGGCCTGCTCATTGTTGACTCAAGGAGTTGGACTGTGCCATCCGGGCTAACACTGTACACACCTTGAAAATCCAATTCTTTGGCCGGATCAGACATTCTGAACTCAAGCCCGTAGGGCGGATCCGTGAAATACAACGTTCCGTCAGAATGATAAACCAAGTCATTGGGACTGTTGTATCGTTTGCCGTCGTACTGCTCGGTGATCGTCTCATACACAGGTTGCGGCTCCAAAACAGATGTACTTAGCCGGGCAACTCGACGGTCACCATGCTGTGCAATGATCAGGTGGCCTTCGGTATCCAGCGTTAGTCCGTTAGATCCGGTCTCACCCCCTCTTTCCACTGTTCCCGTATAACCCGATGGTTCTAAAAACACACTGACCTCGCTGTCCTCCATCCACTGATAAATTCTGTTGGTAGGCACATCTGAAAAGAGCAGGAAGCCGCCTCTGTTAACCCAGACGGGGCCTTCTGACCAATCAAAGCCTTCTGCCAGGACCTCCAATTGTGCATCTGCGGCAACCAATGAAGTTAGCGCTTCGTCTAGTACTTGAACCGTCCCTATTAATCTCTTGGAAGCCATGGTCTGGTCTGAGTCAACGGGTGTTTCTTCGTGAGTTTCATCCGGGGGAGCTGTCTGACACATTGCCAAGAACAGCACAAGAACGAAGGGGATATAGCGCATTTATGATCCGGTATTTCTGGAAGATTATGTCCTTGGAAATCAATCCTGGACGGAAATGGGTTTTCCGTACTCCGCATTGCATTCGCGAGTTGGCCATTCAAGATGGTCCGAGTCGCTCAATAAAGAGTGGCTCCCTAATTTTGCATCTGAAATAAGTTAGGGAGTAGTGCCTCTCGTCAGCAGCGGGATCCGTAATAGAAGGCTGTGAGCCGTAATGTATAGCATACTGCCATCATCCCCAAAAGCGCAATTGGCTGTGCGCTGGGTAGTATTGATCGTGCCGAGATGGACGCCCTCCGGGCTAAGGACTAGAACTCCTCCTGGGCCCGTTGCAAATACATTGCCGTCCTGGTCCACCTTTAGGCCATCGTGTAACCCCTGCAATCCTTCTTCCATGAGGTCGGTGCCATCGAAAAAGATACGGCCGTTGTCTAGCCCACCATCGGGTAAGACATCATAAGCCATCAGGACAAGATGCTCTGGATCTGAATTTGCGACATAAAGGATGCTCTCATCTGGTGAAAAAGCTAATCCATTTGGTCGACTCATTCCCGCTTCAAGCAATCTAACGGTCCCCTCAGGTGTAATGCTATATATACCTTGAAAATCCAGTTCTTTGTCTTGCCCGTAGGGCGGATCCGTGAAATACAATGTCCCGTTAGAGTGATAGACCAGATCGTTGGGACTGTTGTATCGTTTACCCTCATACAGATCGGTGATTGTATCGTACTCGGGCTCAGGATCTGTCAAAGAGCCACTCAATCGCGCAATACGGCGATCGCTATGCTGTACCATAACCAAACGACCTTCGGAATCTAGGGTAAGCCCATTAGATCCACCGATGCGCCCTTCTCTGGGCGGGCCTGTATAGCCCGATGGCTCCAAAAAGATCTCGGCTTTGCTTCCTTCCTTCCAGCGATAGATACGATTAGTCCAGACATCAGAAAAGAGTAAAAACTCACCATCACTCACCCAAACCGGCCCCTCTGACCACTCAAATCCTTCGGCGAGGACCTCCAATTGCGCATCTGGATCTATCAGCGATGTTAAAGCTTCATCATGCACTTCAACTGATCCAATCAGTTGTTGTCCAAAAGTAACAGGTGCTTGGCATATTGCCAAACACAGCAAAAGAATGAGTGAGCGAAGCATGTTAGGATATTCCTCAATTTGATTTAGTTGTATCGCGTGGAGTCAGTAGAAACCCGAAAGAACCTGGGATACCCTGATTGGCCTCATCTGCCAGTTCTTCGGCCGTCCAGGCTTGATTTCTGCCATTGCTAGCCTCTCGAACAAGACGGACCTCATCCTCGGTAACTCTCGAAGCATCATTGTCCCATGCGCTCCGAATATAGGTTAGCATCGCAGCCATCTCCTGATCATTCAGAAAACTTTTCCAGGGCGGCATGGCGCCACTGTAAATCACACCTCCGATATTGTATTCGCCAACAGCACCATCCAACACGATGCGAATCAGTCGCCCCTTATCCCCTGTAACCCAATCAATCTCATTAAGTGGAGGAAATACGCCTGGGATACCATTACCGTCAACTTGATGACAGGACATGCATCGACTGAGATAGAGTTGTTCTCCGTCCACGCTGGAAGAACCCTGCGCTGCACCCTTCTTAATGATCAATCCAGAGAGCAGAACTACAATACCGAAAAGACGAATTGCTTTCTTAAGATTCATGAACACTGTACAGTAGTATGAGGGCTATTCAATCTTCCAATCCCACTTCATCACGCGGGAAGCACCATGAGTGTCTGTTACCTCTAACACGATGTGGTACTCACCGGGAGCGTCATACGCATGTGATACGTATTGTGCCTTTGCCTCGTTGCCATCTCCGAAGGACCAGTGGTATTCCAGGGCATCCCCATCGGGATCAATGATGCCCATCCCGTCGAAATATAGCAGTCTGGTCTGGTTGGGATCGGTCCTTATTTCTACTTCACCAATTGGAGCACGATTCTCTTCAATCCATCGGTAACGTGTTACTTTTGCATCTGGACCAGCATCCCAGAAGCCATCAAATTCTGCAACGTATATGCTTCCGTCCGGTCCCAACTCCATGGAAATGGGGGAGGTACCCTGTAGTGTATCGAATGTTTTAATGTTGACCAACCGCTTTGCCGGCATCTGAATATTTGGAACATCAATGCGCACATCCTCCGCCTGATCATTCTCGAATGTTCCATCAACGAGTTCTCCATATTTGATCCAGCGTCTGGCCCAATCAAATACAAATATTTTGTTTTGAAAATTGTCACCAAAGGCGTATTGACCAGCGGAGCGGTAGATCGGTCCGACAGTAGCTGAACGCCCACCATGCTCGTAGGTGTACTCCCAGAAGGGCGGTACGAAATCAGGTATCAATTCTGGCGTCCACTCGTTATAGAAGAGCTTTCCAAGTGTGCGTGGCCAACCGAAATTTTCCCCTCCATTGGCAGAAACATTATACTCATCATAGTCAAAGGAAGCATCTGGCCCTACCACACCGATGTAGAGCGCACCGGTTTCTTGGTCTACCTTGAAGCGGTAAGGGTTGCGTAAGCCATATGCATAAATTTCCCACCGTACACCCGGCTTGCCATAAAATGGATTGTCTTGCGGAATCGTCCCATTCCTGTTAATTCTCAAAATCTTACCACGTAGATCCTGCAGATTCTGCGCGGATCGCTCGGAATCCACCAGACGTGCCCAATGGTAATCCTTTAGTGCGTGTTTGTCAATAAATGCAGCTAACTGCTCTTCTGACATCTTCCACCCAGGACGAACCTCGGACATGCCGGTATCCCCAGTTGAGAGATAAAGCGTAGAATCGGGTCCCCATTCGATATCACCCCCTTGATGACAACATTGCGGCTCTGTCGGTACGCGAAGGAGAACATGCTCTGATTCAAGATCTATTTGACCGTTCTCATAGACGAATCGTGAGAGAGTGTTGATGAAAGTATGTGGTTCTGCATAGTAGAGATATACATACGGTGATCCCCCGTAAAAATCAGGATCCACTTCAATCCCATATAAACCATGTTCTACGTTTGTTGGATCTGTCGTTTGTAAATGAGCAATCTGCGTTACCTCGCCACTTTGTGCATTATAATGATGCACCTTGCCTCTAAGCTCCGCAATCCATACATCACCTTGTTCATCTACAGCGATATCATCCGGCCAAACATTGTCGGCAATGACTTCCTTAACCCGGTATCCTGAAAAACTTGCTTCTGTGCGCCCCGCCACCATACGTAGGCCCTGAACAACATGCTCTAGAAATGCGGGAGTTTTCCACGTATCCGCAAAATGTCCGAGTCCTGTGGCAAATACACGCCCACCATTGTGCATGCGTATCCAGCTTATGGGGTAGTCATTTCCCTCTCGACCAGCAGATGCTTCCGTCAATTCAACGGTTTCAGTATCCAGAGACAGAAGAACTCGTGCATTCCAGCGAGGATTGACGTCAAGTACATAAATCTCCTCATGCACCCATAGATCTTCTCTTAAATGGCGTGTGGCAGGTGTATTTGGATCTTCCACCGTAATACGAACACTTTGTGTCCAGGGATGGCTTTCAAACAGGCCCCCTCCAACCATTTCGCGGTATTCTGGCGAATTATAAAGTGCGTCAAGCCCAGCGTGTGCTATCGCAATTCCTTTTCCTTGGGCCAGAAACGACAGGATGGCTTCAAGCTGTTCGGGCTCAAGAGTTTCGCCTTCATGTTCTGGTTCACCTACTTGCCTGGATCCTTCAAAGGGCAACTCACCAAAATCACTCCCAAGTGCACCTCGGATACTATCACCCTCAATAACCCCTTCGGCATAGAAATCACCGAACTGTTCAACGTTAAAGTGAAACCTAACCGAATCTCCCGCAAGCAGGAGATCATTGACAGGCAGTGTGCCATCCGGGAAAGCAATCGTGCTTGAAGCTCCTCCGAGCGTCAGAAGAGCACCCAAGGGAGCCTGTGGGGTAGTGATTGTAATGGCATAATCGATGGGTTCAGATTCGCTAGGTGTGCCTGAAAGTGGTACCTGCATTTCTCCCAGAGACATCAGTCCACTCAACGAATCCCCGTCTATATCAAGCATAGCGGTTGCTATCCCCATGCCCCCGGTATCCCACATGAATGAGAGAGAATCTGTATCTAGCCAAACGCCGAACAAATTTGCCGGATCGGGAAATATGTTGAACTTGACCATCCCGATGAGCGAATCTGGAGCCTCACTAATGGCAACCTTGCCCTGGATCTCGTTGTCCGGCACCATGAGCTTGAGGTCGAAATTTGCCAGTGTTCCCTCAGCCATCGTTGCAGTCGGTTCCGGTTCCGGAGCTCCCTCCGGGTGCGGAATTCGAAGTGTCGAGTTTGCCAGGAAAAGCACATCATAATTATCCAGTATTTCCGGCCGCAGCATGCTGACATCCTCGGTAGTATCTACCCGAAGCTCTGTGGTTTGGTTTAATGCCATCATAACCTCCTTCTGAGCCTCAATTGCAGCGCCATGTCTAAAACCATGGGTGGCTGTTAACATCAGCACCCGTATCGGCTCATATGCCTCAGGTGTTGCTAGAAGGTCAGCCAGAGACTCGTGGATATCCCCTTCAATAGGGCGGACTTTTACGTTCCTGAAAGCCACACGTGAACCGTTGTCATGATTCTGAAGCCCGATAAAGCCTTCCCGTCCACGGTTCCCCATGTAGTCATTGACCTTGACATCATTATGCCAAACTTCGTACCGCTGTCCCGTTACGCGAATACGGAATTTATTCCATTCGCCTGCCGGAAGTGGGTTCGAGCGGAATGCTTTGCTAATTGCAAAAATGCTACCCGTCTTGTGATCGGGGTCTCGACTGTCGTCAATCTGGATTTCATAGCCTTCGTTGACGGCCACCCATGGATCATCGGTTTCTGGAAATCGAACGAACACTCCACTGTTTGCTGTTGTCTTGTTTGACTTCCATTCCAGTTCCAATTCAAAATCACGAAACGATTCTTCACTGTAATAGAAGAGACCCATCCCGCCTTCGCTGATCATAGACCCATCAGGCTCCAGTACAAACTGACCTGGTCCGGCCTGATACCATCCATCCAAAGATGAGCCATCAAAGAGAGTCTTCCATTGCACCTGGGCGAATGATCGGTTCCCTAAGGGATTAAGACCAAGGAGAACCCCGATACATGTTATAAACGTGATTCTGGTTATTATTTTGCTCATCGTATTTTCTTAATTGACAATTCCCAAATACCCTGCGTGTTGGATCGCTGTATCTAGGCCACCTTCCATCATGATCGGTGAGACGGCGCCATCGCCATTTTCATCTTTGCCTGACCTGCATATTTCCAATAGTGCAGTCATGGCTGTTGCATGTTCCTGGGCGATGGCAAGGTTCTCTCCATATTCTGTTTTGAGAATGTTGATTGTCTGGGCATGAACTTCTCCCAACCAGCCGGTATCTGCGGTAGTATTCCAGAAGCGGGTAGGGGCATCCCAAACATGTGTTAGGTCAATGCGAGGTTGACGCTCCCCCTTTGTTACTCCATCACTAAGACGCATCCACCCGATAACATTACTCAGGGAAGCGAGTACATGATCTGCGTGGGGTTCTTCCTGACGGGGTACGAGCATCTTTACGATGGCACGTCCTTGTCCCATGATACCAAGTTTTTCCGGATCCGAGATCATGGGCTCATCCGAACCATGGCGCTCAACATGGGCCTCATCAAATTCAGTGCCATCGGTTTGCCATCTTGTTTTCCAGCCATGTGCCAGAGCTGCACCGGTGTTTGAGAGCAGTCCTGAGGGGGTGCCCCAGATCGTCTCAAACACGGTATCAGTGTACATTTTAAGTTCTTGGACTGACGCGGCCCGCTCAGCGTTCTGACTGGCCGTATGCGCCTGACTGAGCAACTGGTCGATGTTCTCCAGATAAGCTCCTGCCTGATCCTGCGCCTGTACTAATGGGGGAAGCCCGATTATAATCCCCAAGCACAGCGCGCTTACTAGTCGATTCATGTATCTAGAACTCAGCTTTGTTAGTATTCCTGTTGGCAGCTTCACTGCCGTTTATAAATTGCGTTAATTGGAGTAGAATCCAGTTCGGCCAGGAAGTCCCCTATCTTTCGCGTTAAAGCATCTAGAAACAATCTTCCCTTAGCCTTTGACGCCGCCCTGGGATCACCAACCCCTGTATCTTCTGTAACTTCACTCCAGCGTCGCTCTGCCCAAGCCCAGCCTTCATTCAATCCAGCAATTGCCCAAGGTCGTGCTGCCCCTGAACCTGCCTGATCAAGCGGCAGGGCGAGTTCCGGGGCAATTTCGAGTATTAGGCTTGTTTCCAATTCTCCGGCATGGTCCCCAGGATCCTCGAAGTAAAGTTTTGCATCAAGTACCTTGAACCAGTTGATTTCGCAGATAAAGAGTTTTGAGCGGTGGAATCCGACCTCACGGATCATTTGCCGAAAGTTGTTGCCGCCATGTCCGTTCAGGACAACCAACTTCAGAATGTTCTGGCCTTCAAGTGCCTGCGCGATATCTCCCAACAGTGCCTGCTGTGTGCTGGGCATCATATTCAGATCCAACGGAATGTCAGATTGTCCTGTATTGACCCCGTAGGGTACCGTTGGCAATGCTATGACACGAGCACCCCGTTCCCATGCCACGGCGCAGGCATCAGCTGCAATCCGATCCAGTTGAATATTGTCGGTGCCATAGGGGAGGTGAGTGTTATGTGCTTCTATCGCTCCCCAAGGTAATACTGCCGTCCCAAAATCAGTTTCACTGACCGATTTCCAGTTGGTCTCGGTAAGTACGTATGGTCGAATGCTCACGTTATTCGGTTAAAATCAATATTAGGTCGTACTCGTGATCAATTATTTGGATGGGATTGGCATAATAGGGGATAATATAGCGCCCTTTCTTATCCTGGGAGAGCTCAGTAGAATTGAAGGTGAGTGTACCACCATCATATGTGCCCTGAAAGGTATAGTTCTGCATGATTCGATTGGATGTGACGCTGCGTTCTATTTCGTAGCGGCGCACTTCCTCAAAGGTTTGTCCAATGTGCAATGAGACGTTTGTTATCTCGAAGCTGCGTCGAATGCGGACAGTGGCAGGCGTGCTACCTTGTTGAGAACCCTCCACAAAGATCCATGCACGTTTGGGTTCAATGGGGGCAGGGCGTGCAGAGGTTGTATCCGTGGGCGCCCGAGACGTTATGGTTACCCCTAATGGAGTCGTAATACATCCCCAGAGCAGCACTGCCAATAGAAATGTGAGAATTGGGAAGTGCTTCATGTTAGCCTGTATTATGGGCGCAAGAGACGATAGACTTAAGGTAGTCAATATTAGGTTAACCGTCCCCCAGAGGTGAAAATAATTACCCGAGTAGCGTATGGAAGATATAAATGCGCCTCATCCCAACAGGCAGTTTCCGCTACTCCAACGCTTGACCTATGTATGAGATCGATCTAGAACTACAAGGGGAATTCACATCAGACTGAGCATGAGTGAAAACACCAGCGCTACGTACATATGTAACACACGAAGGCGCAACCCGAAACATATGTTTTCTCCTCAGATTCTTATAAGAACATATGTTCAGTCTGGAGCAAAGGTCTGGAGACATATGTTTTCTGGTGCTCATCTATCTAGTGTGGCTCGTGTTCTGGTGATATTATTGTAGGCATATTATGTAGCGTTCAGTACTTGCACGTCCGCAAGCCCAAATGTGAGGAGATGCTTCAACTATAGTTATGTCCTGCAATGTACCGGACAGCTATTGGCATTGGTGAAGCCATTTCACTTCAATACTCTGCTACCCGTAGATCGGACACTAAACGCCAAAAATGATTCAGGTTCACCTCAGTAGTTCGTAACTAAGAGACTTGATTCACAAACTCGTGCATTTGCCGTAAATCGTTACCTTAAATCACTAACATGTACTCTATTTCCATCATCAACGGCCTGTAATGCCATGTCTAGAGTGATCTGGGCTTCCTTGGTTGCTGCTTTAGGAGGCCTACTATTTGGTTTTGATACGGCGGTAATCTCAGGAGCGGAAGGAATGCTTCGAGATTTGTACGATCCGACTTACCAACGCCTCAGTGGGGCTTTCGGTACACCTCCTTTCTGGCACGGAACACTAGTTGCCACTGCATTGATAGGTACAATAATCGGATCATTAGTGTTCTCCAAGCCCGCCGATCGTTACGGACGCCGGCCAATGCTGATGCTTATGGGAGGGTTGTACCTCCTATCTTCGATCGGGAGCGCCGTAGCCTGGGATGCTGGATCGTTTGCATTTTTCCGTCTGATCGGCGGATTAGGCGTTGGGGGAGCATCAGTCGTTGCCCCTATGTATGTGGCAGAAATTGCTCCGGCAAATATACGGGGCCGGCTGGTAGCCCTAGTCCAGCTCAATATCGTACTTGGCATCTTACTAGCGTATTTATCGAACTTCACCATTGCTTCATTTGAACTGGGGGCGATTGAATGGCGCTGGATGTTCGGGATAGAGGCGGTACCCGCACTAGTCTTCACAACGCTACTGTTTACAAATCCCCGAAGCCCACGATGGCTTGTTGCACAGGGACGAGATGACGAAGCCAGAGACGTACTCATTAGTATGGGGGGTAACGGTTCCGATGCGGTAAAAGATCTTGCAGCCATAAGGGCATCATTGGCAGAAACACGCAAGCATCTGACTGAGCGCTTTTTTCAGCCCAAATACCTGAAACCAATCTTTTTGGCCATAGCAATCGCTGCATTTAATCAGCTCTCAGGGATTAATGCATTGATCTATTATACCCGCCGAATATTCGAAATGGCGGGTGCCTCCGGTACCTCTGCACTCCTTCAGGCCGTAATCATTGGCAGTGTTAACCTCATTGCAACAGCTGTCGCGCTTTCTGTTATTGACAAATTTGGTCGCAAGAAACTCATGTTGGTGGGATCTATCGGCTATATCCTAAGTCTGGGGGCTACTGCGGTCGCTTTTTATACCGAAGTAACAGGTCCGGTAGTACTGGTCAGTCTTATCGTATTCATTGCATCACATGCGTTTGGCCAGGGAGCCGTCATTTGGGTGTTTCTTGGTGAGATATTCCCTAACAGTGTACGGGCACGTGGACAGAGCTTGGGTAGCTTTGTGCATTGGATTATGGCCGCAATAATATCACTTACATTCCCTATGATTGCAGAAGTATCCGGGGCAAATATTTTCGCGTTCTATGCGCTGTGTATGGTTGGGCAACTCCTGTGGGTAGTTTTTGTCATGCCCGAAACCAAAGGGGTACCGCTTGAAGAAATATCTAAAAAGCTTGGGATTGACTGAAGCTGCGGATGCTATCAGTGCTTGACTACACCGTTATAGTGGTATATCTGATCGGCATAGCCGCTCTGGGTATACGCCTTGGAGGACGTCAGCGCTCAACGGATGACTATTTCCTAGGCGGCAGAGATTTGCCGTGGTGGGCAGTCTGTTTCTCAGTCGTAGCCACAGAAACAAGTACCTTGACAATAATTGGGGTGCCTGCGGTCGCTTACGGAGGTACTATGACCTTTCTCCAAATCACCATCGGATACCTTGTAGGGCGTATAGCAGTGAGCCTGCTGTTCCTGCCACGCTACTTTAAGGGAGCAATGACGACCGCGTATGCCTATTTGGGGGAACGCTTCGGGGATCGAATGAGATCCACTGCATCCGTTACATTCATGGTCACGCGACTGTTGGCGGATGGTGTACGCCTTTTTGCTACGGCAATTCCATTGAAGGTTATTGCAGATTCCGCTGGATTAACGGTCATGGGAGATCCAGTAACCTATGGTCAGATTATACTTCTGCTTGGGATTATCACGGTCATATATACCCTGGTCGGCGGTATTCGGGCAGTCATATGGATCGATGTCGTACAGATGGGACTATATGTTGTAGGAGGTGTCCTGTGTGCTTTTTTACTGTTTGATGGTTTACCGGAAGGAGCGATGAGATTGGCGGCAACGGAAGGCAAACTGCGTGTGATTGACTTTGGACTTGGAGGTTCGTTCACTGACTGGATTACTCAGCCCTATGTCACTGTGACAGCTGTTATCGGAGGCGGGGTATTCTCTATGGCTTCACATGGTACCGATCAGCTGATCGTCCAGCGGCTACTGACCTGCAGAACCCTCAAGGATAGCCAGTATGCATTGGTAGGCAGTGCTGTGCTCGTGGCCCTGCAATTTGCCTTGTTTCTCGCGATCGGTACACTGTTGTGGGTACATTATGGCGGCGTTACACCCGCGGAACTGGGGCTCTCTCGCGGGGATGAGGTCTTTCCTCGTTATATAATTGAAGGTTTACCGGCCGGTCTGTCAGGGCTACTTCTGGCCGGTATTCTTGCAGCAGCAATGAGTACACTGTCTTCTTCACTTAATTCTTTGGCATCCTCCTCAATGATGGATCTGGTCGAGCGGTGGATAAAAAATCCGATCGGCAAAGCCAGAGGTTTATTACTCTCCCGAGGCCTGACCCTGTTTTGGGGAGCATTGTTTGTAGTCTTTGCAAGCCTGTTCGAGAATACTGATAATCCAGTAGTTGAACTTGGACTGGCCATTGCCTCGTTTACCTATGGAGGCCTATTGGGAGGCTTCCTGTTGGGAATTGTGGTAAGAAATGCAAAGGAATGGGATGCAGTGTTTGCCTTTATTCTCACAATTGTGGTCATGGTACTAGTTATCTTTGGGCTTTGGCACAGCCCAACAGAGGGTTGGATATTTGCAATTAATCCACCAGATGGAATGATTGAAGAGGCCGGATTACGCCAGATTGCCTGGCCATGGTATACGTTGATCGGAAGTGCAATTTGCATTTCTGTTGGCTTCCTTCTCTCGCTTCGCCGCAAGAGATAGCGTTATCTATACTCGATGACATCACGACGGCGATATTTTGTTTGGCGCTTACGTAAGCTGATCCGAGATTTTATTGGACTGAAGCTTGGTGTATTCATAGTACTGCTCATCGTAACTACACTGGCTTTCAGGCAAGGGGATATATCCGAAATTTCTAAGTCTGTGGGAGATCGTTGGCAGGAAGAAACACTGATCGCAGAATCCGAGTTTCCTCTTTACAAATCCGATGATTCACTCCGCGCAGAAAGACAACGCGTACGGGATGCTACCGAGCCAATCTTCTACCCCTTTCACGAAGCAAGGCAGCAGACGCGCGATATGGCGGACTCTATTGCCGCATCATTGGATGCTGTGTTTAATGCTTATACAAATTATCTCATAGGGGCCCGGAGAGACAGCATTGCTGCCGGTACGGATCTTTCGCCTGAGCAATTATCTACCGCTACGGTGGAAGATTCCCTCCTTTTTATGGCCCTTCGTCTTCAAGCACCAATCCGACTAAGTGGTTCAATCTGGCGTCACTTAGGCTGGGATTACGCTCGCCGCAGTCCCGACATGCCGACGGCCACCAGATTGGCTCCGATGGAATCACCACTCTTTGAACGCATACTGGACGCGATCGCAGATCGAAGCCAACGGCTCCAGCTCCAGGGAGTGCTTGACGTGCCCATAGATTCAGTCCGAACAGAATATCTGACCGTACGGGATACACTTGCCCAGACTTTTGAGCAAAGAACGGCAACAGGCGTAGTTGGTCATTATGAGGCCCGCGAACGAATTCGGGTTTGGCTTGAAGAAACGGTACTTCAAGGGGATCCTCTTCTTAGTACCGCGGCGATATCCCAGTTTATTGAAGCAATCTTTGTGCCGTCACTCATCTATCAATCTGGACCAACAGAACTTCGTCGTAGAGAAGCGGAAGCATTGATTCTTCCCGTTCGAGGCATGGTAGCGGAGGGCGAAGAAATTGTACGCAACGGGGAGCGCATAACCCCGGAAATAAAACAAAAGCTGGATTCCCTGGAAAGAGAACGGGGGAGCGAATTATCGGCAACCCAGGGACGCCTACAATTGCTTGGACAGCTATTGTTAGGCTTAACGGTCGTTGGTATTTTCGCGATTTTCCTGAAGAATGCGCGTCCCACAGTCTTTCGCAGTAACAAGTTCATCCTACTTCTAGCTTTATTCTATACTGTGGTTGTCATTGCATTTGGCATAGTAATTCGTTTTGCACCTGCTCAATTTATCTATGCAGTACCTGTTGTCATCGTTTCAGTCTTGTTGACTGTGATTTTTGATTCGCGTATGGCATTTTTCGGCACGTTTGTTTTAGCACTGCTCGGCGGACTAATGCTTGATTCCAATTTCACGTATACCTGGGCCACGCTTGTAGGAGGCTCCGCTGCAATATTCAGTGCGCGTGGGCTGCGCAATAGAGGGCAATTATTTCTAACCGCTGCGTATGCATTTGCCGGTTACGCTTTGGCGCTATTGGCCATATGGCTTTATGAGGGCAGCGCTTGGCCACAGCTTCAGGAACGCCTGATGTTTGCGGGCGTGGGCTCATTCCTTTTAGTCACAGCTTATCCGTTCCTCTGGGTAGTTGAGCGTGTATTTGATGTTACTACAGATATGCGCCTCTTGGAGCTGTCAGATACCAATCAACCATTGCTCAGGGAATTGATAAAGAATGCTCCTGGAACATTCAATCATTCGATGCAGGTATCAAGCCTTGCTGAATCGGTAGCGGATGAAGTTGGTGCAGACATTCTTTTAACGAGGGTAGGGGGGCTCTATCACGACATTGGCAAGCTCTTCGGCCCTCAGTACTTTATTGAAAACTTGGCTGGGGATACCAACCCACACGACGAACTGTCCCCGGAATCGAGTGCCCTAATCATCATTGGTCACGTAGCAAGCGGCCTGAAGCTTGGAGAACAATACCATCTTCCAGCAAAGGTTATGTCCTTTATTAGTTCGCATCACGGAACTACGCGAACAGAATATTTCTTCCAGCGGGCTGTTGAGTTAGCGAAAGTCAACGATACTACTGTTGATGAGACTGTTTTTACGTACCCAGGTCCTCGACCAACCTCCAAGGAAACCGGTATCCTCATGCTAACCGATACCGTTGAGGCGGCGTCTCGAACGATGCAGGATAAGACCGAGGAGAAGTTGGAAAAACTGGTAGATTATCTCATAACCCAGAGGGTCGCCAGTGGACAGTTAGACGACACCGGTCTAACTCTTCGGGATATTTCTCTGATTAAAGAAGTTTTGCTCAAGCAGCTGATTGGCGTACATCATGTTCGTATCAGTTACCCCGACGCACCTGATACGACAAAGAAAGGCTGAACCCGTACTCTGGGATTTTGGATGGATATCTGAATATTCTGTTAACTCTACAGAATTATTTGCCTTATGTTTTGCCTAGCGAATCAGTCAAACCCTGCAAGTAGTATGATGATGTCGAATAGATGGAGATTTATAGTTACCCTGACCTTGATCATCTTTTTGGGAGCAGGGATCCAGTTTTCAGATTCAAACTCACTACAGGCGCAGGTGCCGAAGGTGACAGCCAGTGCAGTCGTGGGTCAGGATGGAATCGTGAATGAAGATTCGCTGAAGGCTTTTGTCACTTGGGCCACCTCGGAGTTTGAAAAACTCGACGACCTTGACGACGGGCTTGCAATCTTACAGGATCTGTACACGGACGGTTCTGATTTACATTCAGGCGACATCTATCTGGTAATGATTGGTGATGCGGGACTCATTTCTTTTCATGGGAAGTCTCCCCAGTTAAACAAGCAATTCGTCCTTAATCAAACAGATGGAGAAGGCACGGAGGTGTTTAAGGAGATGTTGAGGGCAACGAGACAGGAAGCAATAAAGGTGGAGTACTGTAAGTACAGTGATCCAGCGAACCGCTCAGACTGTACGAAGATGACGAGTTTTGCGATGCGATACAGATCAGCTATACTCGACCGCGAGTTTGTGACTGTTGGTGGATATTCGCAGGATTTAGGAAATCTGTGTAGACCCATTACTGATATTGATCCCCCTGACGTTACTGCTGACCAGGTGGTGAGCCGCGAAACTCTAAAAATGTTTGTGGACGGTGCTACGAAATGGTTGCTAGACCTTCGTGAATCGCGTGGGATAACATTTACTCGTCAGTTGGGATGTCAGTTCCGAATAAAGGTTGAAGATGGCGGACACTTCAGACACGGCACGGTTTACCTCTACGTAATTACGGAGAAAGGGTATGTGTTTTTCCACGCAACAGATCCCTATCGGCAAGGTCGCACGGTTCTTGGCAACCCCGATCTTAGAGGCGATACGACGTTTGTGTACAAGATCATTGAAGCAGCCAAATCCGATAGTGTTTTTGTGGATTATTACTGGGATGATCCAGGTAATCCCAATGATGATGCGGAAGGAACTCTCAGAACGACTTATGGGAATATAATCAAAGTTCCTCCTGGAATATTCCCCGGCGATCCAGACCTCATTGTGGCTGGTTCATTCTTTCCTGGTATATCAACGGCCGTTGAGGACGAGATTAGCGAAATCCCTTCGGAGTTCGTGCTCCATGGGAACTACCCGAACCCGTTCAATCCGTCAACACGGATCCAGTTTGATCTTCCTGAGAGGGCGCAGGTGACACTGCAGGTCAGTGATGTGTTGGGACGCAAGGTAATGGAGTTACCCTCACGGGTGTTTGAAGCGGGTGTGAACCACACCATTGAACTGAATGCCGCGCAACTTGCATCAGGAACCTATCTGTATCGGATGGTTGCGACAGGATCGGAAAGCAGGTATGAGAAGACGGGTCTCATGGTGCTGATGAAGTAATGTATGCAGAGTAGTTCAGCTACCCGGAATCCAAAGAAAGCGCCCCGATGCTCACCAGTGGTATCGGGGCGCTTTCGTATTGAATAGGCGGGAGCGTTTTGTCTTGACTTCGGCGGTTACCTCTGGCTCGGATATCTTAGGGCGGGATTTTTGAAAAAAGTGAACACTACATCCGGTCCTTCTGCGAAGGTTTGCGAAGGATTTCTGTATGTGGAAGGATGATCCAATGGACGATTCTGTCTCTGAATCTGAAAATATCGAGCGAGAATGAGCGGAGACCCTCCAACTATTCACTATAATTCCCAAAGCATACTTCACGAAGTGACGTGCTGGAATATTGGCACCATAATTCCTCTATGGTATCAATAACTCGTTTGAACACGGGGTTTGTGTCATAAAGTATTTTCCCGCATCCTGCCCATTGCGTACCCTGGCCGGTAAATACGAAGGCAACCCGTTTCGGGCCATCAGTCGCATGATTCATTGAAGGGGTTTCATGCTCTAGGAATGTCTCAAACTTCGTTTGAAGCTCCTCTATCGTAAGGGCAGAAAACGCAATGCGAGCATGATCATGAGTTCTCCTGCGGCTGAGATTCCCAGCCAAAGTATAGAGACTGATTGATGAGCTAGGAAGGTACTCATTAAAGTCCTTGACGGTCTGCACTAGTGCATCCTTCGAGCGTGCTGACAACGGAATCATGTAGCCCATTTGGGGAGCTACCGGCATTGACCATATCTGCTTTGACTCAGGAGCATATTCGCTCACAATGCAGTGACCATTTGCTCCGCCGAATCCGAACGAACTAATGCCAAAAACCACCGGCTTGTCTGGAAAAGGCTCGGTCATCCTCTGAACCACCATTGGCCCTTTCTCAAAATCAATGTCAGGATTTGGTACACTGAAGCTTTTCGAAATGGGGGCATAGGTGCGCCTCTGGATCATGAGGAGCACCTTTAAGAGGCTACCGCAGAAGGCGGCGGCTTCCATATGCCCAAGGTTACTTTTCACCGAACAAACCCGAAGCGGAATCTCTCTACCGCAATCCCCATAGGCTTCGGCCACTGCATTGCCTTCAATGACATCTCCCACGGACGTACCCGTAGCATGCATTTCCACATAATCAATTTCTTCTGGGCTCCGGTTTGCTAGCGCCATTGCCCTCTGCATCACTTCCACTTGTGAATGCTGTGTGGGAGCGCTGATGAAACGGCCAGGAGCCAGCCCCTGAGCGTGGTCGGCCGCTCCTGCAGTATTCACAGCAGTCGCTTCGACCACCGCAAGAATTTCGTCTCCGTCCTCTTCAGCTAAGTGCAGCGGTTTGACGGTATACGCAAAGGCGCCTTCCGAACGCACGTAACCATTTGCGCGTTCATCCAGAGTGTAACACCTGCCATTCGGGCTTATAATTCCCAATCTGGTAAAGGCAGCAGATAATCGCCCAGATCCCAAGTAGTTGACTGCGCCGACTAAGGCTTGACGGCAGTCGCCAAACAAAATGGCACGCTCCGCTGCGTACAGGGCCGTCAAGCCGGCTGAACATGCCGTTGCATGCGCTATAGAGGGTCCTTTGAGATTGAAATGAAAACTCAACCGATTGGCGACCATTGACATACTGGTCATCATGACGTCATAAAAACTCCCCCCGTCCTTACTGCGCCATGTGGCCGAATTTGGAGTTTGACACCCAAGGAATACTCCAGTTTCGCTGTTACGCAATGATTGGCCGGACCATCCAGCGAGTTCAAATGCCTCCCACGCACAACCCAGCATCATCCGCTGCTGAGGTTCCATGCTGGTTGCTTCCAACATCGACATTCCAAAGAGCATTGGATCTACTTGATTCTCTTTGTTATCGGTAATGAATGCTTCGTATGCAGAAGCTAGGTGGAGATTTGTATTGGGGTACTTTCCCACAGGTAAAAGACCACGGCCGTACCGACTCCTGATGTCCTCGCGCACTCGTTTTCGGTTTTCCAGGAGTTCCCAAAAATCATTGTCCGTCAACAAACCACCTGGCAGACGATGAGCATATGAACAGATCGCAAGTGGCATATTCTTAAGCATTTGATTGTCGTATTGGTTCTGGTCAGTCACCCTTGGGGGCGATCACTCGAAGGCAAGGCTGGACAATCCTACTCCATGATAACTGGATCTGGGTCAGTGGAGGTGATTGAATTCCAAAACATATCACTTTAGTTCTACCGCTAGTATTGTGAATATAGGAACCTCTTTCAAATTTCCTGAATTGGGTGATTTGTTGAAACATTTTGATGATTTTCGGACACTGTTTCTGACTGGCGGATCTGTCGGCGGAGGTATTTCGGGTTGATCTCACCTGCGAAGATTCGTTGCGCTTTTTTTAATCCTGGAGTGCTTGAATTCCAACAAATACCGGAGGTCCCCATGTCGCTTGCCAGAGAGATATGCGGCTTTTTTATCTGCGGCAAACAGAAGTTGTTTCCCCATGTGGAGCAGAACTACGGGTTCGTACCCAAGTGGTTCAGGAAGTTGCTGGTGTTGTTCGCGATGGTGTTTGTCGAGTACCATCTTCCTTAGCCGCGGCGCCGTTCGAAGGGACACCAGCTGGCGCACTGGGCTAGCCTTTCGAGGACGTTCTTGGCCAAGATGCCGTTAAATGATTATACGGATAGGAGAAGCGGCCCAAAATAGGCGAATAGGTCTACTTTTCAGGCGAAAACTAGAGGCGTCTGCCATTTTCAGGCAGGCACTAGTTAAGCTAGTGGCATGTCGTCTGCAAGCGCCCTATCAAACATCGTGTCTAACGCCAGTTGGAAGTCTGAAATAGCTTCAGTAATGCCGTCTCCAGCATAACGGAACTCCTCTGGGATCGTTTTCTCGCGGGTATTGATTCGGTACAACGCTTGCTGTCTGAGCTTGTCTACGGCCTCAGATGTTGACATAGGTGGTATTCCAGCCTGCTCGATCCTTGCCAATTCCGAAGTTAGGTACTGCTTGAACTCACGCATCACAGTGTGTTGGCGAGTGATTTTTTCACAGTGGTAACCTGTGGCTGCAAGGCTCACTGCGAGCGGCAGTAGGCGAGGATGATTTTTGGAAACTTTAGCAATAAACCGCGAGAAGGCGGGTTGCTGGCGGGATGTCATGCGCTGCCGGATCCCCATGATGCCCATAAACAATGCATATTGGCTCACAGGCTTGTGGAGATGTGGTACCGGGTTGAGGTTTTCCAACAAGGTTAAGCAGCGGTCAAAATAGTTTTCCAATGTCGAATCGTAAATCGTTCCAATTACACGAAGATATCCCTCCACTACCGTTTCGGGGTCCATTTGAGGCTTGAAGTTGAGAGAAGTCGCATTGATTTCAATGGGAGTATCAATCAGCCGGTTCTCGCGCTCTAGGCGGTTCCACAAATTGGTTCCCTTGACGGCGGTCAACAACCCAACAAGTGCGATTGGAATTCCGGCCTCCTGAATAAATTCAATCTGAGCATCAAAAGCATCTTCATCATCATCGTCGAGACCTAAGATGAAGCCACCCTGCACCTGCATCCCCTTCTGTTGAATCTTTCGAACGGACTTGAATAAGTAATTGTCATCGCGCATGTTAATGTTTTGGGGCTTTTTCATCTTCTTGAGCGCCTTCGGATTGGGGGTTTCAATGCCCAAGAAGACGGTGTCAAAGCCTGCCGAAATCATTGTATCCATCAAATCATTCATCCGAACGAGATTTACGCTCGCCTCGGTATACAGGGAAAAAGGATGGCCACGCTCTTGCTGCCATTCGGCGACCACGGGAAGAAGCCTCGTAACTTCACGCTTATTTCCAATGAAGTTGTCATCAACCAAGAAAAGAGGCCCGCGCCATCCCAGTTCAAACAAATGGTCAAACTCGGCAATCATTTGTTCTGGCGATTTGGTTCGGGATACGCGGCCATACAGCTTCGTAATATCACAGAACTCGCAATCAAATGGACACCCCCGCGAAAACTGAAGACACATTGAGTAGTAGTCACTCATGTTGATCAAATCAAAGCGTGGAAGCGGTGTCAAGGTTATATCTGGCTTCCTCGGTGCCCGATAAATATGCTTTGCTGTTCCGCTTTCTAACTCTTGAAGGAACGTTGGGAAAGTCTCCTCGACCTCATCAAGCACAAAATGAGAGACCCCCTCCATCTCTTCAAAAAAAGTAGTGGGGTGTGGTCCTCCAGCGATGACAGGAACATGCGCGAGGTTGCATTGATCGATGACCTGATCAAGTGATGGGCGTTGCACGATCATGCTGGATGTGAAGGCTAGATCCGCCCATTCGAGATCGGAGTCCTCAAGCGGATTGATGTTCAAATCCACCACACGGAGATCATAGTCGGGTGGAAACATCGCGGCGACAGTGAGCAGACCCAGTGGGGGGAAGGCAGCTTTGATGCCTAAAAGATCCAAGGCATAATTATGTCCCCAGTAAGTTGGAGGATGCTTCGGGTAGATGAGAAGCGTTTTCGGCATAGCTACGAGACCTCTTACAAAGGTATCGGTGCGAAAATCCCCTGCAATATAATGCACATAGTGATCATAAATTGTTACATATTTGTCCTTGGTAAAAGACTAGAGTTGAACGTCTGGAGCAAGGAACCTGTTACCTACACCAAACCCTTATAGGTCCAGTTTTCTGCAAAAGTGTGAATTGAGATGAATTTGCCGTGCACCAGGCTAACTGGCAAAGTGTAGCGCGTGTAAGTCCTGCAGTATACACCTGTTTGAACAACAAGGACTTGAGCGAACATAATGAAACCGATATTAGATTCGTGAGTAACTTTGACAAAAGCGGTCTGGATCCAGTGTGATGGATTCAGACCGTTTTGCGGGAGTATCTCCCGGATTTTTCATTAGATGCCTCTCGATAAGCCGCTACGACGCGCCGGAAATGATCCTCAGATCCCTTAGCAAGCCGGATCTTTTTGATCGGGCTGCAAGGCCTTGAATTTTGCTGAATATAACCTCTTTTTGTTTTTTTAAATGACCTGGAATGCAGACGATAATGTTATGCCCGAACCTGCAATTGTATCGAAGCCCCTAAAAGGTGGGATTCCCGAGGTTATCCGAAGGGATTTGCAATACCTGCGTCGTGTGATCGACCTCTCTTCTCATCAACGTGCTGATGCCCCGGTGCCAATTGAATCTGTAGGAGAAATACTGATTACCGGCGTTACGGGTTTTTTTGCACCATTTCTGCTCACAGAACTATTGCAAAAAAGGCAGAATCTGGTGGCAAATTGTATCGTTCGTGCGGACAATGATACGCATGCCATCAGCAGAATTCAGAAAAAACTAAAGACCTACAACCTTTGGGACGATTCTTTCAGTGGTCGAATTAATGCGATCGCAGGCGACATCACCAAACCAAATTTTGGGATTGATTCAATCCAATTTCGAGAACTGTCTACTAATGTTCATGCTGTTTATCACTGTGCTGCCTCGGTAAGTCTTGGTCATTCATACGAAGGGATCAGGAAAACGAACGTGTTCGCATTCCAACAGATTCTGGATCTGTGTATGCGCGTGCGTCTCAAGCACCTCTTTATGGCATCAACACTTGGAATTTTTCCAGAATACCTATGCCTATTCCGTGAAGAGTTCTGTAACCATTATATCAAACATGAGGGCCAACCCAATCTAGATGAATTGATGGGCATAGCTCCACCCGAATTGTCTGGTTATCCCTGGAGTAAGATCGTTGTGGAGCAGCTCCTATTGCACGCCAAATCACACGGTGTACCTATCGGCATTTTTCGATTGCCCGTTATGGTCTACACGGAAATGGGCGTCTCTAATCCCCATCTTATTGGTGTACGAATTTCAGCAGCATCCAATGACCTTCAGATGCGGGTGCGATCCAAATTTCCGCCTCCCTTAAGTCTGGATCCGGCAGACAGAATAGCCAAAATCATGGCTGCGATCTCCTTGAATCCTGCACGGCGTCATACCATATATAATTGCTGCAATCGTGAGCCCCGGATTCCCGATTTTCTCTACGCAACGTTACATCGATATGCGGAAGTATCTTACGAAGATTTTAGGGCAGCTTGCGTGTCACGCGGAGAGGAATCTCCATTGTCTGGCCAACTGCCCATCCTAGATTTGTTCTACAAATATTGGTTTGGAGCTACATCTGAGGCAAATGGGATTCCAGTGGATAACCGATCAATGATAGAGGATTGCCCAGACAATATTGAATGGTTGGGCGGCTTAGTGCTCTTGGCACGCAGTCGTAAATGGCAGGAAGATAATCGGGATTTATGGCCCTATCCATTGAGTACAGCCCCATTGGATTACGATGGACTCATTTCGTACGGGCAATGGATTGCAGATCAACTCGCAGTTCCATTTGAGGACAGTAATCCACCTTGGATGATCGATGCGCTTTCCGAATTAGTCAGCATACATAATGCTAACCATGGGGGGCAAGATACTGGGAAGAGGGCTGCACAAGGACTGATACATCGGTTCAGTCGTGGTTTCCGGATAAGAGCTGAATTGCACTTGGAACGCAAAAACTATCCCGAGATAGCTCTTGAGCAGATTGAGCGTCCGGTATTCATTGTTGGGCTGAACAGGACGGGAACCACATTTCTGCACCGTATTTTGGCCTCAGACCCCCAATTCTGGACCTTGAAACTGTATCAGTTGATTGAGCCATCGCTTCCAGATGGAATGTTCGGACACAAGGATCAACTCCACGAAGAACTCCGACTTTCCAAGGCTGAAGACATTTTTCTCGTGACCGATGAAAATGATGGAAGGATCAAAGAATACCAACACTTGACCGACCTGGATATGCCCGAAGAAGAGGGACCTCTTTTCAACATATGTCATCTGGACTGGGCATTAGTAGCTCTAATCCCGGGTCGCAAATGCAGTCAGTTTTTACAGTCCGCTGACTTCGGCAATGCCTACGATTTCCATCACTCAGTCCTAAAGAACTTTTCGTACCGATGGCGTCAAAAGGGGTCTTCTGGTCGATGGTTACTTAAATATCCCCTCCACCTGCATCAACTTGAAGACTTGATCAAGGAATATCCTGATGCATCCTTTATTATGCCGCATCGGCCTCTGAATAAGGTAGTGGGATCTTTCTGCTCCATCATTGAAACTTTACGGAAACCACCAGAATTGCAACAACCAAAATCGGAGGTAGGTTCAGAGTCACTTCGGTTCCTCAGCAAGATGGCCAACCAGGCCATCAAATTCCGTGAGTCCCACCCAGAGCTGGAGCATCGCTGGGTTGATGTTAGCTTTTTTGATCTGATAGAAGATCCATATGCGGTTATAGAAGCTATTTACGATCATCTTGACTGCTCATTTTCCCAGGAAACCAAATCTAGGATGGATACATATATGGCGGCGACAAAGGAAAGATTGAGGGCAAGAAAAAAACACCGGTACGACATAGCAGACTACAATCTTTCGCCGGAGGATATTGACGAGGCATTTGCCCCTTATTTGGGATTTCTTCGTCGCCACAGGATTATGGGGTCAAATTCGGAAGAGCAATCGTAGGTACACAACTCGCTCACTTCATTACAATAGAACGGTAATGGGCGATGTTCTATCTACAATAGTCGTTGTCACACTCCTGACTCTAAGGACAGTCAGTGTCAGTTAAGTGTGACGTTGTAGAAAATCCACTACAGAATATTTGCCAGCCAGTAAAGCGTCCATTTACTGCACCAGGTGCTCCGAAAATACTTGTTTTGACCGGCAAGTCAAGTGCGTGTAAATCTAAGCCGTTACCGGGGAGGGTGATACGGAAGCCCTGGCAAGAAACATCTAGGAACGGGAAGATCTGAGACTGTTCGCAGGCCTGGTGATGCATTAATCACTTGAGGTATTGCATTTACCAATGCTCCCATAGTAGCAGTATCCCCAAATATTCCGCCTTGGACTGCGAGGTCAATGGGGGGATCTCCCTCCACCATTACGCGGTCCACGGGGTCGTTTGCACCCACGTACATTCTCAAATCCAGAGATACAACAATGCGGCCATCCATGTAGGCCTTTGCAGTGTGCTTGATCCCGGCTACTCTTCCGGGTGGAACGGTCAGGTAAGGGGTTATTACTTCGGATTCAGCAACAACGGGTCTAAGTGATTCGGACATCTTTTCGATTGGCCAGCCAAGACCGTGCATAACCAACCTGAGGGACTCAACCAACCCGATGTGACCGAATCCACCTCGCTCGCGCCGCTCGTTAAATTCGTCTACTGTTATTCCTGCGCCTACTTTGCGCTGAAGCGGCAAACGTCTCAGACCTGCATCCACTCGACGGGTAACAGCGACGGTTCGAACATCTGTACAGATACCTGTGGCAACAAGGGCAAGCACATCCATAGCATATCCTGGATTAACTCCCGTACCGAGGATTGCAACCCCATACTTCTTGGACAAAGTATCCAGATTTTTTGCAATGCCGGGATGCCTGTCAAAGGGGTAGGGCAGCTCTTCCGTACTGGAAATAACGGATGCCCCCGCGCGAATACATTGCGTCAATTGTTCCTCAACCTGAGGAAGGAAAGAGCTTGTCGTGTGAATGACAAGGTCAGGCTGCACCTCAGCGAGGACTTTCTCAGCATCCGAGGAGACCACTACATCAGAGGAAGCCCCTACCACTTCGCCGACTGTCTTGTTAACCTTTGCAGGATCAATATCAACGGCGCCAACCAAGTCTAGCCGCCCGCTCCTTGCTTTTTCAAGCACCAGCTTAGCTGTCCCTTTTCCAATGGGGCCCAGTCCATACTGAACTACTCGGATCGGGGCACCTTTTTCTGCTACCATCACCTAGTCTGGTTGATTAAATGGATACCCGAAATGCGATGGAGGATTAAAGGTCTCCTTTATAGTCCGAACCGAAACCCAGCGCATCAGGTTCTGTGGTGCCCCCGCTTTATCGTTGGTGCCGGATGCACGTGCTCCACCGAATGGCTGTTGACCTACGACTGCTCCAGTTGGTTTGTCATTGATATAAAAATTGCCTGCCGCATTGCGCAAAGCTGCACTCGCTTGAACAATGACCTGTCTGTCCTGAGCAAAAACTGCTCCCGTCAGGGCGTACGGAGAAGTCTTATCTACAAGCTCAAGTGTGTCCTCAAAATCTGAGTCCTCATAAACATATATGGTTACAACCGGGCCAAATATTTCCTCACACATGGTTCGGAAGGTTGGATCAGTGGTGACGATCACCGTTGGTTCAATGAAGTAACCCTCCGTATCACTGTAGTTGCCACCGGCAATTATTTCTGCATCAGCTGCATTCTGTGCGTGGGCAATATAACCCGTAATACTCGCGTAAGCCTTCTTGTCAATTACGGCATTAACGAAGTTTGAAAAGTCCTCTACGGACCCCATCTTAACTTCACTCAATTGAGACATTAAGATATCTCGCGTTTCCGCCCAACGAGATTTAGGCAGATATACCCGTGAAGCGGCTGAACATTTTTGCCCCTGATATTCAAATGCTCCGCGTACTATGGCCGTAGCTACGACATCCGGGGCGGCCGAAGCATGAGCAACAATAAAGTCTTTTCCTCCTGTTTCTCCAACGATCCGGGGATACGTGTCATAATTCGCAATATTAGCTCCGATCGTTCGCCACATATGCTGGAACGTACCTGTAGAGCCCGTAAAGTGAAGCCCTGCAAAATGTTTTGATGCTAGAACAGGGTCACCAATGACGGGTCCCGAACCAGGCACCATGTTGATCACCCCTGGAGGTAAGCCGGCCTCTTCCAGCAATTTATAGGTGAAGTATGCCGAATAGACCGAGGCGGATGCCGGCTTCCAAACGACCGCGTTTCCCATGAGTGCTGGAGCAGTGGGCAGGTTTCCTCCAATGGCAGTAAAGTTGAATGGCGTCACGGCAAATACAAACCCTTCAAGAGGTCGGTATTCCAGGCGATTCCATACCCCTGGGCCAGAATAGGGCTGCTCTTCATAGATTTTAGATGCATATTCGACATTGAACCGGATGAAGTCGATGAGCTCGCATGCCGCATCAATTTCCGCCTGATATGCATTCTTGCTTTGTCCCAACATAGTGGAAGCATTCAGCACATCTCTCCATGGGCCCGCGAGGAGTTCCGCCGCTTTTAGGAAAATGGCGGCCCTGTCTATAAAATCCATGTTCGCCCAATCCCGCCGTGCTTCCAGCGAAGCTTCAATGGATTGCAGAGCTTCCTTTGCACCACATTTATGTACGACACCAAGTCGATGACTCAACTCGTGTGGTGGGCGAATTTCTTCAAGATCCCCTGTATATATGGCCTTCCCGCCAATAAAGGCTGGAATTTGCAACTCGTCCTGCTTGAGCCCTCGTAACTTATTTTGCAAGGAAATACGCTCGGAAGAGCCGGGAGCATAATTTAAGACGGGTTCATTCTTCGCAGCGGGTATACTTGGTCGGCAGTTGTTCATCTTTCCGAAAAATTTGGGTTTAGGGTCTCGCGTTGCGCGAACGAGTATTGTACGGTAGATGTTCAAGAGATGTCCATAATCCGTAAAATGGTCTATCCGATGGATAGGCTTCCGTTGTTCTTTTATGCACTCTAAAACACACAAGAATTGATCTCGTGTCCTTCAAGACTTTCATAGCCTGGCGATACCTTCGCGGTGCACAAGGCAGCGAGAACGGTCGTGGCTTCCTGCGATTTGTATCCTGGGTTGCCATTGGAGGTGTGGCACTCGGCGTTGCAACATTACTTCTTGCATTGTCAATTGTACGAGGGTTCAGTCAAGAGATTGAAACAAAGATCGTGGGCTTCGGTGCTCATGTGCAGGTCGAGAGTATCCGCCACACTCCACTGGCTGATGCCTCCGGTCTCATGGCCCAAATCAGCGAGCAAGACGCGGTGGTTTCCATTCAACCGGTAGTCACAGAATTCGTTTTACTTCGGCGGTCTAGCCAGGATATTGATGGGGTAGGGCTTTGGGGAACAGATCGACTTCCCGTTTACCTGGAAGAGCACCTTACGAGTGGCTCGGCCCATTTGGAGCAGGACACGGCCATAATAGCACCGCTCGTTGTTGGTAATGCACTTGCTGAGAATCTCGGTCTCACACTTGGAGATCAAGTAACGATTCTTTCTACAAGAAACCTACGCGATACCAATACGCTCTTGATGGCGCGTCCACGGTTTAAGCAATTCGAGATCACAGGTGTTTATGAGACTGCGCTGGCTGATTTTGATGAAACCTATGTATTTACAGATATTGATGTAGCCAGACAGCTACTCGATTATGGGTCTGAGGAGGTAACAAGATTTGATCTTATGCTCCAGGACGTGACTACTGCTGAATCAGTAGCATTAACTCTTGAAGAAACACTTGGGCTTGGAATCCTGGCACGAAGCATCTTTGAAATCTATCGCGGTTTGTTTGCGTGGGTTGATCTTCAGGAAGCCATCATTCCATTAGTTATCAGTGTCCTGGTTCTGGTTGCTGCATTCAACGTGATGGGCGCCTTACTAATGATTGTACTCGAAAAAACACGGGAAATCGGGATCCTCGCCAGCATGGGAGCCTCGCGACAAGATATCCAGAAACTGTATCTGCATCTCGGTTTTTTTGTGGGTGGATTTGGAACAGCAATCGGCCTCGTACTCGCATGGGGGTTGGGTATGTTGCAATTACACTATGGTATTATAGGGTTGCCCGCAGAGGCCTATTACATGACTACGGCGCCCATTGCTTTCCATTTAATGGACTTTATGCTTGTCGCAATGATATCCTTGGTGCTGTGTATAGGGGCTTCATATTTTCCGGCACGTGTTGCATCACGGATACTGCCACTGCAGGTAATCCGGTTCGGTTAACAACGTTACTTCAAGATTACGGATTAACTAATGGTATCCTTTCAAATCCAACTCTACAGTGTCTTGCGATCAAAGCTTGCGGCGGCTTCGGTTGCTCTGGAAGCCCATGATGGGGTAACGGCAGGTGAGGTCCTGGATACACTCTGTGATCATTATCCACTCATGGCACCATATCGAAACGCTATGCGCCTTGCAGTAAATCAGGAATATGCTTTAGAATCAAAAATCATTCATGCTGGTGACGAACTCGCCCTTATTACTCCTGTGAGCGGTGGCTGAAAAACTCAACAAGCGCTGGGTGTCACTTTCGAAGACACCCCTTGATATCGCCGCAGCTTATCAATTTCTGCAAACACCCGCAGCTGGTGGAATTGCATTATTTATTGGTACCACACGACAGTGGACTGACGGCCACGAAACCACGTTGCTGACATACGAGAGCTATGAACCCATGGCACTGCGGGAGATGCATTTGATGATAGATATAGCTGCAAGGCGTTGGCCGATCAGCCGTGCATGCATTCTCCATCGGCTAGGGGAAGTTCCTCCTGCCGAAGCCAGTGTACTGGTTGGCGTAGCAACTGCCCACCGCCCGGAAGCTTTCGAGGCGTGTCGATTTTTGATTGACCGGCTTAAAGTTCAAGTCCCTATTTGGAAACAGGAGCACCTTACCGATGGCGAGGTGCACTGGATTGAGGGAAATGACCCCCCGGAGACTACCGTGACTTGAGCGCCTCGCGGATTCGGCTTTCTGGATCGGGGTGCGTGTCAGGTTTGAATGCTTTGCCGGTCACCTTTTCGAACAACTCAATGTAACGGGCAGATACCTGGGTGCGGAATTCATCTGAAAGATCGGGAAGTACCTGCCCATCTTTACCTTGAAAGCCTCTCTCCATTAACCACTCACGCACAAATTCCTTTGACAACTGCTGTTGAGGCTTGCCCTCTTGAAGAAGAGCCTCATATGGTACAAGATAGAAGTAGCGCGAAGAATCTGGTGTATGGACTTCGTCAATAAGAACCCACTCGCCATCTGGAGTTTTTCCGAATTCATATTTAGTGTCAACAAGGATCAGCCCTTGGTTTGCAGCGAGTTCCGTACCCCGCTGGAACAGAGCAAGGGAAACTTGTTCAAGTCGATCAAAGGTATCTGCCTTAATAAGGCCCTGCTTAATGGCGGCTTCCCGACTGATGTCTTCGTCGTGACCGACTTGTGCCTTCGTCGTAGGGGTGAGAATCGGTTTGGGTAGTCGATCATTTTCGTTCAGCCCATCAGGCAATGACTTTCCACATAACGTACGCTTGCCAGTACGGTATGTCCGCCATGCATGCCCAACAAGGTATCCTCGAACTACGAATTCAAGCTTTCCAGGCTCGCATTTCTGCGCAATGGTAACATTTGAATCCGGCACACTCAAGATCTGGTTCGGAATGATATCACTGGTTGCCTCAAAAAAGTAGGCAGCCAGTTGATTGAGTACCTGTCCTTTGAATGGGATTGTCTGACGAAGGACATGATCAAAAGCGGATATCCGGTCTGTCGTAACCATAATCAGTCGATCCCCTTGGTCGTACGTATCCCGTACTTTGCCTCGGTACTTTTTGCCCAGACCTGAAAACTCAGTTCCGGTTAATGTATTATCCAACTGGTTTTGAATTGCTTTGATGTGCATTCTGTTTTTGGTTCGGTTGTAGTTACTGGAGCGTCGTACACGTAGGTTCGGTACGATCTTCTGGTCTGTACGTATTTTTTCCGCCGGATTGTTCTGACGGTAGAGCAAACGTTCAGCTGCTAGGCGGCCGATCTGCTCAATACTCTGGTCAACGCTGCTCAGCCCAATGTAGTAACTGGTTTTAACATCATCATATCCGACCAGAGCAATGTCCTCTGGTATACGTTTGCCCGCGTCCCGAATAGCCTTCCATGCGCCAATTGCCTGTACGTCACTACTTGCCAAGACTGCCGATATTGGTGGGGATACTTGCAGGAGTTGCTGCATTGCCTCGACACCGTGTTCCTCACTGAACCCCGCGTGCTTAACAGTAATGCCGCTCTGGATGAGGTTACTGTCAAATTTGACACCATACTTTTTTAGTGCTGCCTTGTAGCCTTGAATACGCTGAACCTGTACATAACCATCTGTATGGGCTCGGATCAGACCGATACGTCGATGTCCGCGGAACAGTAGGTGCTCTGTAGCTTCCCTTGCTCCAACAGCATTATCCCAATAAAAGCAGTCAAAGTCTGTATGGTGATTTCCTATAAGTATAACTGGTGCACTGAACGCTTTCAGCTCTTTGGCCAGAGGAGGAGAAACCGGTATCCCTGCCAAGATCAAGCCGTCCACCTTACCTCCCTTCAATTTGCTCCGCAAACGCGTCAACGGATCAGTACTCCCCAAATCAAAAAGCAAAAGATCCCGTTCTTCATCTGCGGCAATCAAGACTGCTCGGAGGCCTTTGAGGAGTGAATTATGAAAGGGGGTTGTAATTGTCGGTGTTGCTATTGCAATCAGACTCGATCCTGGTTGGGCTAAGGCCTTGGCTACGCGGTTAGGACGATACTGAAGTTCATCAATAACATTAAGAATGTGTTCACGAGTATAATCCGCCACGTCAGAAGATTCGTTCAGTACACGAGACACAGTCGAAATCGCTACACCTGCCTTATCAGCAACCTCATAGATTGTAACATGCGGCTTGGAACGTGGCATGTGAGTATTTTAACCTCAATGCAGTTTAACGCTAAATCGGTGGTGTATTAGAGATACGAGCCCTAATGCAACGCCTTGTACTATATTTCCGGCATGGCTGTTCTTACATTATTCCATGGCAAGTGTAACCTTTGATAACGTCAAGAAAATATACAGCAATGGCCACCTTGCTGTAGATCAGGCAAGCTTCACGGTAGCAGACGGCGAGCTCATGGTGCTTGTCGGGCCATCCGGTTGTGGCAAGAGCACTACGCTACGGATGCTTGCCGGCCTGGAGTCAGTTACACATGGATTGATCAGCATTGATGACGTTGTCGTAAATGAGATTCCACCGAAGGATAGAGATGTGGCAATGGTTTTTCAGAACTACGCTCTCTATCCACATATGACGGTTTTTAATAACATGGCCTTTGGTCTAAAGCTCAGAAAGTATTCCAAGGCCGAAATCAAAAAGCGGGTAGGGCAGGCCGCTGAAATTCTGGGAATTACCGATATCCTTGATCGAAAGCCTAAACAGCTTTCCGGTGGGCAACAACAGCGGGTTGCAGTAGGGCGCGCAATTGTTCGCAAGCCCAAAGTCTTTTTGTTCGACGAGCCACTTTCTAATCTTGACGCAAAACTGCGTGTCCAAATGCGTACGGAGTTGGCACGCCTGCACCGGGAGTTAAATGCTACAATGGTATATGTCACCCACGATCAAACGGAGGCAATGACATTGGGGGACCGTATAGTGGTCATGAATGAGGGAACGATTCAGCAGATTGATGCCCCGGTTACGCTTTACCACCAACCTCAAAATCGGTTTGTAGCTGGATTTATCGGCAGCCCGGCGATGAATTTTATTGATGGCCACATGGAGGAAAGGGACGGAGATTACAGTTTTGTTGCCGAAAAGCGTGATCTGTGCATTGCAGTACCCAATAGATCAGAAGATATCCACGATGGTCAGCCTGTTGTCCTTGGGGTCCGACCAGAAAATCTACATCTGATTGCTGACGTCCACGGTACGGACAACAATGGCTTCGTCATAGCCGAAATCATACTTGAGGAACATCTGGGTGCAGAGTCGCATGTGTATGGAAAGACAGCGTCTACCACATTGATGGCCCGGGTAAATGGTACCTCGAATTATGGAGTTTCGAGGCAAATATGGTTTCAACCTGATGTGGATAAAGCTCATCTATTCGACGCCGAAACAGGTCAATTGTTATCGCGCAATAATAATGAGAAGTAGGTAGTGCATTACAACGAATATGTGGCATCCACATTTACACCATTCCCTGCGGTGGGCTAAACGAACACACGGTCCCGCATGATGCGTATGTGTACGTTCAGGATCGGAGATTGAGGTCTAGATAACGATAAAAGCCTGCCACGCACTCTAAACTGCCGGTTCTACCGCAATTTTTGTGGAATGATTAAATTTGGATTCCACCGAAATATAGCGTACTTGAATGGAATCTTATCTGGATTTGACGCGACTCACCTTGGGGTTGGGCGACGACTGGGAGATTGACAGGGTGCTACTGGATGAGCAGAAACAGCAGGTAGACATCTACATTTCGCATTTGGGGGGTTCGTTGGTTTGCCCCGAGACGGGGGAGACCGGGACGCTCTACGATCATCGAAAAGAGCGGACCTGGCGGCACTTGGATTGTTACGAATTCAAGTGTTTTGTCCATTGTCGGGTTCCGCGGATCAAGTCATCGGTGGGGGTGCGGACGATTAAGACGCCCTGGGCAAATGCTTCGAATCGGTATACGGATGCGTTTGAGCGGTGGACGATTAATTTGCTGCAAGCGACCAAGAACCAGACGAAGACAGCGAAGCTACTTCGCAGCAAGTTTGACACGGTCAATCGGATCCTGCACCGCAGTGTCGTGCGTGGGATGAGGCGGCGGTCGTTGGATGCGATTGCGCATGTGAGTATAGATGAGAAGGCCTTTCAGCGTGGGCATTCCTACGCAACCATCGTCAGCGATTCGGCGCGTGGCGTGGTCCTTGATATTGGGGAAGGCCGGGACAAAGTCAGCACAAAGACGCTGTTAAATCGTCTTCTGGCCGCGAAAAAGGGGGCGGTCACGACGATTACGACGGATATGTGGAAGGCCTACATTACCACGGTGCAGGAGTTATTCCCCGAGGCCCGTCTGATCCACGATCGTTTTCATTTGATCCGGTACCTCAACAAAGGGATTGATCAGGTTCGCCGCAGAGAGGTGAAGCAGCATAAGGAACTCAAATACAGTCGCTATGCACTCTTGAAAAACGAACAGAACCGAACGCAAAAGCAGGATGAAATTTTCAAAGTCATCCAGGCGGCCAATTTGCAGGTCAGCGTCGCCTGGCGGTTGCGAGAGGAGTTCAAGGCGATCTTTGAATGTAAAACATGGTCCGATGCAAAGCAGTACTTCCAACGCTGGTTTGAAAGTGTGAAAGAAGCAGCCGTGAAGGAGATCATGAAAGTAGCGGAGATGTTTGAACGACATCTCACAGGCGTGTGTAATGCACTTTGTCATGAACAATCCAATGCCAGAGCGGAGCGCATCAATGGAAAGATCCAAGAGGTCAAAACGATCGGCAGAGGGTACAGAAAATTTGAAAATTTCAGATCTGTAATTCTTTTCTTCTGTGGAGATCTAGACCTCTATCCACAACATTCACGGTAGAACCAAACTGCCCTTTAATTGAGTGTTGCCTGAGCTTTACGGCATTGGGGTGTAACCAGCGTGCCGATTTTGGGAGATATCTATGTCTCGCTAGATGTTAAGATATTTAGAAGAGGACTCGTCCGGGCGTGCGTGGGTATATTTACTGGTGGTCGCAAGAGACCGATGGCCCAAGGATTCTTGGACAAGGTGAACTGGGGCTCCATGATCAAGAGCATGAGAGGCATGTGCATGACGTAACCAATGGGGCGAAATGTTCTTATCAAATCCAGCCGCTCTTGCTGCATCCCTTACGATGCGCCAAATCTGTTGCCTGGACAGTGAACCGCCTTTTCGTGATCGAAAAACAGGATGATTGGATTCATTGAACTCAGACTCCGACTTCAATTCCATCAGGTCCTTCCAGATTGGTGCTGGGAGCATTAGCGTGCGCAGCTTATTACCTTTTCCAAGTAGGGAAATTTGACCTTGTCGATTCTTTCTGGGAATTAAAGCTCCCCAGTACACGCTTGCCAATTCAGATACGCGTGCGCCGGAGGCATAGAAAAGCTTGAGTAGTACACGGTTTCGAAGTGTGTGGGCCTGGCCTACAATTGCTACAATATCTTCCTCCAGCAATATGCGTTCAGCCAATTTGTCAGGGATATTCGGCAATGTAATAGCCACTCCGACATTGAATTGTAAATAACCAATCCTATGCCCAAAGCTGAATAGGCTTTTGACCGCTGCCAGCTTGCGTGCCTGTGTAGAGGGCTGGGCACCTAGTTGTTTCAGATGATCTGCCCAGTCCCAGAAATGCTGCAGTTTGATCTCACTCAGCGGTAAGTCTACGAAGTCCACAAATTGCTCCACGTCGCGTGTGTAGGCCTCTTGGGAGTGTTCGCTTTTACCTTTCAGCCACAAACTGATAAGATGCAGGTCATCGTTTGCCTGGCTGGAGCGTGAGGAGTTGATCGGCACAAGCATAAGCAAATATGATGATCAGCTTGAATTGAAAACGTCAATAACTGAGTAATCCAACTGTTCGAAGATGTATGACGAAAGGGGTGGTGTGACTTGGGGAATTGAGAGTTTCGATAGGAAGTTTGTCAATCAGCAAGAGCCGGCCCATGGTTAGTGTAGGCGAGCTGCCTCGGCTATTGATGCTTCGAGCCTGAATTAAACGGACCCGCGTTCCTTCAAGAATTTTATATGATTCCAGGCATTGTGCAATTCCCGGTCTTGTTGCCTTCCAAGACACCATGCAAGCTCACCCTGTAATTTTCCCTAGTGATCGCGCAGTAGTCCTAATGCCTCCGCTCGCCGAACCTTTACTTCCTCTAAGATACGCTTAGAGGTATCACTGATTTTACCGGGCGGATCAACGATATATGGGACGTCAACCACGGGTCTAAGCGTATCCTCTGGTGAGTTGCTGCGCGCATCCATTTGATCCTGCGGTTCTTTGTGCTTTTGCATTTGCCTAGATTTTGGATCCACTGCACATTACCATACACAAAATTTCCCTACAAAGTTGCCTTATACACTTGCACTTTCCCAGCTATTTAACCACTAAAGGCTACAATTGGAAATTAGTAGAGGAGCACCGATATACGGTACCTGGAATTTAGCACCTACTGCCAATTGATTCGCTCTAGAGGGATTCTCGCAGTACAACCTTGAATTGTTCACTAGTGATCGGCCAATAGCCTCATTGCCTCTGCTCTCCGCACCTTGACCTCCTGAAAAATTTTTTCGGTACTGGCGCTAACCTTAATTGGAGTTATACCAGCGTTCTGGTCGTCATCTGTGACGGTATGTTTTTCTTTGCTATATACGCACATTTGCTCCTGTTCGGACTGCTTGCTTTTTTGTGTTTCCATTGTTAACCCTGATGTTTTGCCAGCCACGCAGCTAGTGTTGTGTGAATCACCTCTATACACGAATTAGAATTTTTGCGCAGCATAAGCAGAAATGCATAGCTATACTAACTCATGCACAAGCCTACCACTGCGTCTGGTAGTAATAGTTTCATTAACTTCGGGCTATCATTCGGATCTAACACTGGATATCGAGCATTACTCAACAGGGAAAACCATCTTGATGTAGGAGAGTAGTCCTGGGTATTAACAGTACCCGTAAAACCCGCTTAATACGCAGTGAGACTGCCTGAATGTAACATAAGGTTAATTATGTTATATTCATAATACTTGTATTTTTCGCTATTTTATTCAAACCTGTGTCACTTGTGATTCTAGAGATAGCGGAAAGTACCACAGCGCTCTTGGGTAGTTTTAGAGCATCGGATGACGTAATCCTTGATGCAATTTTGGCCAGCTTAATCCCTCGGGGCGTCTACCGTTAGAATTACCATCATCTATGGATGCTGTCCATGCACAACTGGAAGATGTGCCATACGACAGCGAGAACCCTGTTTTTTTCCTTTGGGTTCGGCCTAACCTATTCTCAAATGGATACGGACTCTTTCATCACAGACCTGCAAATGCCGAATCAGGTTCAGTGATGAACGCGATTAATTAAACAGCGAAGCGAGTCTACTGAGGGTTTGCCAAGGGAGTTGACAATCGACGTAGCACTAGCCCCCAATTGATCATCCATGATGCGGATACGAGATATATTTGTATACTGCACACGACGCTCAATAATTGAGTCCCCGCAAACGAATCTCGAATGATCCAAATTGTCAGTTGGAATATTGCTAAAAGGCGAAAGCCTTGGAAAGTTCTTGCGCAAATGGCAAAAGAAGGAAACGTGGATGTTGCCTTACTGCAGGAATCTCAAGATTCCCCACCGCCTATTTCATTGAATTGTTTTCAGTATGACAACCAAGTCTTCTGGGACAAAAAATTATATGATCGCTGGCCACTAGTAGTAAAACTGTCCGACCGTGTTGATATTCAGTGGTTTCCACAAGTCCCACCAACGAGTGAGGTTCAAGCGGACACAGCAGGCGCTAGCGGCATTGGCACAAGTGCAATAGCCAAGGTAATTCCATGTGCCACACAGCAAAAACCTTTCATTGTAGCTTCTATGTATGCGCGTTGGATGATGCCCCATCCAAGTACGAACACAAAGTGGATGGTTGGATATGCCGATACATCTGCACATCGAATAATATCGGATTTATCAGCATTTATCGGCCATGATAATCCTTCAACTCATAGAATTTTGGCGGCTGGAGATCTTAATTCGATTTGGGATGAACATAAAATGACAGAGCGAGAACGCACAGTTTGGGCGCGAATGGAAGCGCTCGGACTGGAGTTCCTAGGGCCGCAATTTCCAAATGGGCGCGCTGCTGCCAAGATACCT
Organism: Rhodothermales bacterium; assembly: GCA_022821385.1. Taxonomy (GTDB): domain Bacteria; phylum Bacteroidota; class Rhodothermia; order Rhodothermales; family Bin80; genus Bin80. Next base: position 25,514 of record JAJEDR010000077.1, on the reverse strand, counting down.
TCCTATTTGTCGTCCGACACAAAAAATGTTCCAACATACTACACTACTAGTGAGAAGCCATTATCTGCGACTCGACAATTGGATTATGTGTTTGCTTCTAGAGGCTTTCACAAGGGCATTTCTGTAGAGGCATTGAACCATCCCGAAGAATGGGGGCCAAGCGACCATTGCCGAATATTGGTCAAGGTTGAAGAATAGTGAAGCCTTCTACTTCAGGGCTACCGTAATTTCATTCAATTCGGTTCAATTGGATCTCGATTCGTGGAGCAAGTTCTTATGTCAAGTCAGGAGGCCCATAGATGAAAATGAGTATGTTTCTAAAATATCGAACAACTTCTCAGCCCCGTGCTAATTGACATAGTCAATATCCGTACTGTTGTTAATGTGCCCGAGAAATCGAAAAAATCCGTGATGGCAGGGTTAGAACAATCCATGATTCTTTGTTGGAATGTAATACACCCAATCAAGTTAAGGTTGACCTGCCAGAGCGAACTAAACAAAAAACACTGGGACGGCAAAGGGGTTTAAGGCTGACAGGCTGCAAGAACATGCTCACTTATTATTCGTTGCCTCAATCAAAAGCTAGATTATGTCTGGATTAACTGAAAACCACGTCCCTGAAATCACCGTGCAAGAGCTCAAGCAGCTTCTTGACGAAAAGAAACGACCATTCATTCTTGATGTCCGAGAAGAGCCGGAATATGGCATTGCTAATCTGGGAGGACATCTAATCCCTCTCGGTGAATTGGTTGACCATATGGAAGAGCTTGAGAAGTATTCAGACGATGAGCTGATTGTTGTTCATTGCAGATCTGGCGGGCGGTCAGCACAGGCCGTGCGGTTCTTGCATGCTGCAGGTTTCCGCAATGCCAAAAACCTCCGTGGAGGAACCCTCGCCTGGAGCAAAGAAATTGATCCAAGCCTGCCGACCTATTAGGAACTCAGTTCAAGGTCATGCGGGCCCAGACACCGCCCATTCGCGCCATCGTCGGCCCTACTGCAGTTGGTAAAACGGCTCTGGGAATAAAACTTGCGCAGTTCCTTGATGGTGAAATCATCTCCGCAGATAGCCGTCAGATATACAAAGAGCTCTCCATTGGATCAGCAAAACCTACCGCTCAGGAGCTCGCCTTAGTGCCACACCACTTTATTGATGAATTAGGACTTGGCGAATATTACTCTGCCGGTCTATTTGCCGAGCAGGCCGTGGCGCGTATTGATGAAATTTTGGAACGCAATCGTACTCCAATTGTCGTTGGAGGCTCAACATTGTACCTTCACGCACTCATACACGGTCTGTCACCGCTCAGTCCTTCTGATATGAAAGTACGCACGTCTATTGGAAATAGGCTTGCGAACTTGGGTAAGGACGCGCTCTACGAGGAACTTTGTCGAATAGATCCAGACTCTGCCAGTACAATGGATTCGACAAAAACGGCGCGGGTAATGCGGGCGCTCGAGGTTTTTGAACTCACGGGCATACCCCTATCCAAGTTCCATGAGGTCCATAAGAATCCCCCATACTCCTTCCATGTTACCGTACTAACGCTGGACCGCAGCGTGCTCTATCGACGAATTGAACAGCGTGTAGATGCAATGCTCGCGGCAGGCCTCATTGAGGAAGCTCAGAACATCCGTGATATGCAGCTTGACCGAACGTTACCCGCATTAAAATCAATCGGTTACAAAGAACCCTTGGCTTATCTGGACGGCTTGTATTCTTTGCCAGATATGGTTGAAATCCTGAAACGCAATAGTCGACGCTATGCAAAGAGACAAATAACATGGTTCCGACGTTATGAAACATATCAAAGAATTAGTGCCGACACGCCGGATGATGTATTGATTGAAACACTTTGTCACCTTTCGAAGGAATAATAGCTCCTCTACTGCGGTTCAAGAACGAACCCTGTCCCGGCAAGTGGCCCTATTCCTGTTTTAAACTCAGCTAATGACCGTGCACTACATTTTTCAAACAGCATGCTCCACTCCTTATAGGTCCTGAACCGGAGGGCCTCCTCTTGTAGGTTCATTCTACCATGCGACCTGAGACGATTTGCTAGTTTGTCTAATACCGTCAGACACTTGAGTTGAGCAGATGTCTTGTACAATGACTCCACTACAATAACGCGTTTACCACATACCCGCACTGCCTCATGGATTAACTTTTCGGCATCTTCGGCATGATGCAGCACAAAGTAGAGAAGAACTATATCAAAATGTCCATCGGACCACGGTAATGGTCCCCGCTTAAGTAAGACATGAGGTAACTCTGTTCTATTCATTGCAACCACATCTGCGAGTAAAACCTGTGCCCCAAAGCGATCGCTAATACACTTGCCCACATAACCCTCTGCGCAGCCTAAATCCAGCACCGTTTGTGCGCCTCCATTCCGCGGAAAGAATGGGCGAATTTTTCTGAACTTTTGGTTGGCCCGCCAGCGAATTACGCCTTGCAATAACTTCGGAGCATATCGAGCAATCCCAAATATCCCCCAACCTAGCCAACCGGCAATAACGAATATCCAATACGGACCATCAACATACAGCAGATATGTGCCCGCTGAACATATTCCCAACCATACCCAATGCCATCCATAAGTCTGTAAACTCGCGGCCAGGAATAGCGGAATGAGTAAATACCACGGATGGACAGTTGTAGCAAGCGCCAGATATAATCCCGTCGTGATAAGCATTGCCTGCGCCAATGGCCAGCGCCGCCGGATGCTCACGAAATAAAGTACCGGAAGACTGACAAGAAACACGAATCGCAGAAAAGGACCGATCTGCTTACTCCAATCATCCCCGGTAAACCACTGCATCGCAGCTTTTATGCTGTAATACGGTCCGGCATTGAACTCAAAAAACCGAGCATAAAGATCAAGGGATCCCGCCACATTGCCCATTACGTATGGAGCTGCGAACGGAAGTGCAAGAACAATTGCTACAATAATGCCTGGCCAAGCAGAACGCCAGCCAAATCGGCTCCACAGAAAGGGAAAAAAGAGAAAAGGTAGCAGCTTAATCCATCCGGCTACTGCTAGGAAGATAGATGCCCAGCCTCCATATCCTCGCCTAGCCAAGATAAGTACCAAGATCAAGGCCAACAGGGCCGCCGATTCTGTATGTGCTTGACCTGCAGTTTCTAGCAATACGACTGGATTCCATGCGTAGAGCAGCACAAACCCGCTTGACACAATTCTGGCAAGAAGAAAAATTGCCAGCAACTCAGCCAGAACAAAGATTGATTTGATCAGATAATAGCTTCGCAGTCTGTCTTGATTGTGCCAAGTAGTTCCCAGTCTAAAGATCAACTGAGACGCCGGAGGATAAACACTCACATGGGCCTTGGAATTGAGCTCTTTGAATGTAATATCCTGCTGGAGTTCATCGAAAATGACATCCTCTGGTGCAAGTCTGTATGGATTAATTCCGTCCTGCTGTACAAGTCCATCCCATACGTATCGGTAAGCATCATCGGAGAGAGATGGCGGGAGACCAATCAATGCCAACCGAAATAGCACTGCATATAAAATGACTACTTTCAAATTGAATTTTCCCCAACGCCAACAAATAATCCAACAAGCACTCCCGAATACAACCAAGCCAAAGATTAATGGTATATGGCTACGATCAAATGCTACGAACCCCAATGTTAAAACCGCTGCACAGAGCCCAACGTGCGCGACGAATTGCCATATAGTGAGCCATCGGTTCGGAAGTATTCTCACTGTCGCGGAAGCCATTCCTCTCTTGTTCTCACTTTTTGGGATTGCCTTCAGCCAGCAGGTTGCGTTCGGCAAAAGAACCCCAAACATAAACTGCAGCCGTCATCATCGTCATGAATTATGTCAATCATCACGCACACGAAATATCAAAACATTATAACCGAAACTGCAGCAATATTAGCTATAAGTTAACGATCTCAGTAGGGGTCCCGGTTTTCCCCCACCTAGCCAGCTCTAGATGAGTGCTAACGTATACGGTTTCTTCCATATGTCGTCGTATTTCTGCACTTAACCGCGGAGAAAGCACATCTACCGGGAGAATCTCGACTTGCAAATCACCTGCTGTTGATTTTATTACACCTAAGCAATTCTATGCTATGACAGCCCCTCACGGCTAAAATTATTCCAGTCTCCAGTATTATGAGTATTCCGAACGAAGTGAGCCACTGAATACGATTGAAGTGAGCCACCAAAACGGACGAACTGAGCCACCCATACGATTGAAGTGGGCCACCAAAACGGACGAAGTGAGCCACCAAAACGGACGAAGTGAGCCACTAATCCGATTGAAGTGGGCCACCAATACGGACGAAGTGAGCCACGTTACACGTCGGCGGATTGGCCCGTTGGCGTACCTTGATCGGGATAGTACGCGGCATTTTTCTCAAGACTTTTCAGAAGGCTTAGTCTTCGCAATCCACTTCACAAATTGCGAGGAACTATGCCAGCTAAACGAGTACAGATGAGAAAGATCAAGCGTGTATTAGAACTTCATTATGTCGCCAGGCTGTCCAACCGGGCGATCGCCCGGAGTGTAGGGGTAAGTCGCGCTTCGGTGTCGCGACTTCTTGAACGGGCAGCGGTTGCGAAGCTGACTTGGCCTTTACCGGAGCAGATGACCGGTGCTGAGTTGGAAGCCATCCTCTACCCTACCGCCGTGCGGGATGCATCGCTCCGGCGTCCGGTGCCGAACTGGGCCGAGGTCCGTCAGGAGCTGGCCAAGCACCGGTCTCTGACCGTGCATCAACTCTGGAAGGAGTACATTGCGGCGCATCCAACCGGCTACCAGTACAGTCGTTTTTGCGAGTTATATCGCACGTGGCGTTCAACCCAGGTGGATCCGGTGATGCGCCTGACGCACAAGGCCGGGGAGCGATTGTTCGTGGATTACTCGGGTAAGAAGCCCCGCATCGCGGACCCCGTCACCGGCGAAGTGCGGGAGGTTGAGTTGTTTGTTGCCGCATTAGGCGCCTCTGGATATCTGTATGCGGAAGCCACCGAGACGCAAAAGGTGGCGGATTTTTGCGGGTCCATTCGTCGGGCATTTGAGTTTTTAGAGGGCGTGCCCCGATTGATTGTACCGGACAATCTGAAGTCCGCAATCATCAAATTCCGTACGGACGATACGCCGATTCTGAACGAATCTTTCCGGGATTTGGCCGAGCATTACAATGTGGGTGTGCTCCCTGCACGGCCCAGGAAACCCAGGGATAAAGCGAAGGCCGAAAGCAGTGTTGCCCTACTACAGAGAAGTGTTATGGGGGCGCTACGAAACGTCGTCTTTCAGAGTCTTGCTGAACTCAATGCAGCGATCCTGGAACAGATCCGGGAGCTCAATCAAGCTCCATTCCAGAAGTATGACACGACGCGCCAGCGCATGTTTGAAGCGTTGGATCGGCCGGTGCTGCGTCCATTACCCCAGGAGGCCTATGAATTTGCAACGTGGGTCGACAAACGGAAGGTCCCCTTTACCTACCATATTCAAATTGAGCGGCACCATTACAGTGTCCCGTACCAGTACCTTGGCCGGCACGTGCGTGCCCGGGTTGGGGCGCAGGTTGTGGAGATTTTTGATGGCGAGACCCGAATTGCCGCACACCCACGAGGGCGGGCGCCCGAAAAGTATACCACGAACCGTGCGCAAATGCCAAAAAACCACCAGGCTTATGGAGAGTGGCCGCCGTCGCGATTTGTGAAGTGGGCGAAAAAGATCGGTCCGTATACCACCGCCCTTGTTGAAGAAAACTTTTCGCGGGCGCACGTTCCGGTGCAGGTCTATCGGCGCTGCATGGGAATTCTCAAACTGGGTGGTGAGTATGGTCATCCCGCACTGGAGCGGGCGAGTCAACTTGCATTGAGACGCGATCAACTGAGTACAGCTACGGTGAAGCAGCTGGTCAAACGAATCGCGGCCGAACACCACCAGGCACCCCCGCCCCTGATTGAACATGAAAATATTCGGGGAGCGGACTACTATCTACCTAACGAAACAACCGAATGCTCTTACATCCAACCCTCTTGAAACTTGAACAGATGCGGCTTAGTGGCATGGCCGCAGCCCTGCGGGATCAGTTGAACACCCCGGACATCGACGCCATGCCCTTCCTGGACCGCCTTGGACTCATGGTAGAGCATGAAGCGGCGCTACGTGGAGATCGGCGACTGGCCCGGCGGTTGCACACCGCCAAACTGCGCCTGCAAGCTAGCATGGCGAATCTGGACTATGGCACGTCTCGGGGCCTGGACCAACGCCTGATGCTTCATCTGGCCAGTTGTCAGTGGATCCGCCGCCAGCAAAATGTCATCATCACTGGCCCCACCGGAGTCGGCAAAAGTTATGTCGCCTGTGCACTGGCACATAAGGCTTGCCTGGAAAACTTCAAAACCCGGTACTACCGCCTATCTCGACTCCTGGAGGCCCTCCAAACAGCCCGGGAAGAGGGAACCTATCTCAAGGCATTGAAACAGCTTGTGCGCTTGGATGTACTGGTGCTGGATGATTGGGGACTCCATCGTATTGATCATCCACAGCAGCGTGACCTCATGGAACTACTCGATGATCGCTACACCGTTCGATCTACCATTGCCACGAGTCAGTATCCCTTGGGAAAATGGTATGAGACCATGGAAGATCCGACCTTGGCAGATGCCATCCTGGATCGACTCGTTAACAATGCACACACAATTGAACTGACCGGAGAGTCCATGCGCAAAGTGCAGGGACAACAAGAATTAGAAAACGAATCTACAACCTAATGCAACCAGTCTTCTACACGCGCAGTGGCTCACTTCGTCCGTTTTGGTGGCTCACTTCAATCGGATTAGTGGCTCACTTCGCCCGGAATTGGTGGTCCACTTGGTCGGAATATGCAGTATTAAGAATTCTACCCTACCCTATTGGCCCTAGTGAGATTCCAATTTGCTCCATGTGTGTACATCTTATTAAATGCAATTCATCTTCCAGCGTGCCAGAACCCCTCTGAGTCAATTCGGTGCGTATATCGCGAGGCTGCCCGGACACTGGTAGACTTTCCCAAATAACTACAAATTAGTCAGTATACATTAGTACGTTTCAAGGTCTACCCAGCGTTCACGTCGCTTCTACACTATGCGTCGCGGGGACATTCACATGATCCTTTATCCCGTAGTGTTTTATGCTACGTTGCTACCCCCATAACACGCTACGGATGCTACCTTGCGAAACGATTGCCAATGGGCAGATTTCAGCGCACTTTTCGATGAGCACAATGGAAAACGAGAATACCGTACAATCGGAGTACTTTCGTGACCAATGTATCAGTTTTTATTTTTATCTTTATTTCTGTCCCACCTTAGTTTTTTGTCTTGTCTCACAGTGACTTTTTTCGACACATCAAATTCGTTATCACATGACCTACCGCGAGATCAGATTTATTGGCCTAGCAGCCATACTCATGTCCGTGCCCGTGACTGGGATTTTTTTGCTTCCTGTAAATACTCAGGAGAATCTGGAGCTAAGATCAGAGAAATCCAAACGCCTCAAAGCTCCATTTGGACATCCAGATAAATTTGCAGAATTCTTTGCCGCAGTTGAGGGCCTAGATGAGGGTTACGCACCCTATCCGCAGGGCTACAAGATGGAGGAATTCCGAAGAGCAAAGCTTGCCAATGCCAAGCGGGGAAGTACAACCGAACTCGCGTGGGTAGAGCGCGGACCTGGGCGTGTGGGTGGGAGAACCCGTGCTATTCTGGTTGATCACACAGATCCAACAGCTAATACATGGTTCGTTGGAGCTGTAGGAGGTGGTGTTTGGAAGGCACGCCGGTATATTACTACATTTGGTGAGACGGTGGTTGAATGGACACCACTTACTGATCATCTTCCCAGCCTCGCTGTTTCTACTATGGCAGGAGCGTCTGTCAACCATCCCGATGTTATATATTTCGGAACCGGCGAAGGGTTTGGAAACGTTGACGCGTCCACCGGTGCTGGCATGTTCAAAACGATTGACGGGGGGAATACTTGGACGCATCTGACCTCAACAAGCAATAACCCCGACTGGGCCTTCATTAACCGTATAGTGGTAGATCCTAACAATCCAGATATTGTTGTGGCGGTGACACATGCGAATGCGGTGGTGTCAAACACGAATCCCTTGCGCACAAACATCTATCGCTCAGAGGACGGTGGCCAATCATTTTCAACAGTTTTTACGAGTGACGAAGGCCGAATTCAAGATCTGCAAGCAAAACCGGATGACTTTAATGTGCAGTTTGCAGCAGTAAATGGGACCGGAATATTGCGTTCAACCGATGGAGGGAAAACTTGGGAAAATTCGTTTTCTGGGCTAGTCTATGGAGGAGTTCGCATTGAATTGGCAATTTCACAATCTCACCCGGAGGTAGTCTGGGCTTCTGTTCAAGGTACAGGGGCAAGATCGACCCTAGCAGGTGACCCCGTAGCAGACATTTATCGCTCCGTGGATGCTGGCGTTTCCTGGCGTTTTGTCGAAAATTTGGAAAGTGTACCAGATTTTTTCCGAGGTTTTTTGGGCGTACAAGGATGGTACGATAATGCTATCACAGTTCACCCATTTTCACCTGATACTGTATATCTCGGCGGCATCATTCGTTGGAAAGCATGGATTGAGGGAGATGAAACATTGAGCCTAGGGACCGTCGGACGGTTTGCGAATAATGCAAGTAGTTTTTTGGACCTAGTTAATTTTGGCGCAAGCCATGTGAGCGGCCAAGTAGATGTGGGGCCTTATGACGACGAAGCAACCGATATAGAGGTAAACGAGATGACCTCCGTAGAAATTCGATTTGGCCCCAATCTTACTCAATTTGCTCACCGATTCTCAGTACCCCCAAACGGGGGAGCTGCTGGAGATGGCGGTGCGGGAATTGCGTTTGAGGATTATATGTACCGGAATTATGTGGAGGTCCCGTTTCAGGTTTGGGACACGGACAATAACCGGCAATTGATGGTCTCCTTCCGGGATCAGGCAAATAACGGTACGTGGGACCTGATTCCCTTTAATACAGCCGGTTCAGGGAGTACACATAGCCGCGAGTATATATTTATCTCCAAACATGATTACAATGCCAGTGCTCCCCTGTCCGACTACACGGTAGACGGAGGATTCTCTAGCGGTCTCATGTATTTTATGTGGCCAATTCTTGCCGAGGGGGATGAAGTCACGTGGGATCCAAACTCTCCCTCCCCAGGCACTCTGGAGATTGATTTTACCCTTATTGAAGGCGAGTATCGGAATATGGACTTATGGGAAAATAGCGAGGTTCATGTGGATCACCACAATTTTACCGTTGTGCCAATTGATGCAAGCAGTAATGAATTTCATATCCTGAACGGAAATGACGGTGGTTTCGCTTATTCTCGTGATGGCGGTGAAACTTGGGTTGAGGGAGATGCTTTCCCAGGATACAATACGTCTCAGTTTTATGATGCCACCAAGCGTCCAGGGTTCCCAATGTATTTAGGTGGTACGCAAGATAATGGTACTTGGGCCTCCTATAATAATGCCAATAGCCGGCGCGGATGGCGAGATATGCTAGGGGGAGACGGTTTCGACGTTGTTTGGAAGGGAGCCGACTCACTTATGGGTTCCAGTCAATTTAATGGTATTCAGAGATCGATCGATGGCGGCACTAACTGGGAATTGGCGGGCAACATATTGGGTTGGCAGGGGCAATTCCTCACGTCTATTGGATGGACTCCTGAATCGGGAGCGACTGTGTTTAGTATGTCACCAGATCCAGCCGGGGGACTACTTCGCTCTCGTGATTTTGGCGCATCCTGGGAGGCGATCCCACCAAGTAACACCAATGCTTGGGTAGGGGGAAATGGAGGTAGGGTTCGTGTTTCTCTTGCCGACCCCTCGGTGGTCTGGGCGGGATATAGATTGAGAACTATTAGTGGTGCTGGAAGACTCCATGTGTCCGAAAACGCTTTAGATCTTCCTCAGGGAGAAGGCGGACAAAATCGGGTCATACTGCGACCAGTTAGCTCACCAGATTTTGCACCAACAAGTCAAATTTCGGGCTTAGCCACACATCCGTTTAGTCGAGCTACCGCTTATGTGACTTTTTCCGTTTCATGCCAGCCCAAACTGTTACGGACAGAAGACATGGGACAGACCTGGGAAGACCTGTCAGGATTTGTTGGAACTGATGGCTGCCGAAGCAACAATGGATTCCCCAATGCCAGAGTTTGGGACGTTGAGGTCTTTCCGGAGGTACCGCGGATTATTTGGGCTGGTACTGATCTAGGCATATTTGAATCTCGTGACCATGGCCAGACCTGGGCATACGCTGATAATGGACTCCCCGCTGTGAGTATTTGGCGTATTCGTATTGTCGACGGTGAAGTAGTTCTTGCCACACATGGACGTGGAGTTTGGTCGCTTGATCTTTCACAAGTATTAACCGCCGTAGAAGAGGAAGCTGGAGCATCGTTGCCAACCTCGTTTGAGTTGCTCGATAATTACCCCAATCCGTTTAATCCAAGCACGACGATTGGCTTCAAAATCGCAGCGGACAGTCATATTCGTGTAAGCGTGTTTGATGTACTGGGCCGTAAAGTTGCTACACTGACGGATCAACCCTATTCAAGAGGCACTCACCAAATATCATGGGATGCTTCGGCAATGGGTAGCGGACAATACATCTACCGGATGGAAGCAGACGGCAAGTTGATTGGTGCAAAAGCAATGGTGCTCGTAAAATAGCACCTAGGCTAAGCTGCTTGATACGTACGCTGCAGGTTACGTTTGACAATAGAATACCAAACGTAGCCTGCAGCCGTCACCCTCAACGTGAATCTCGTCGGCCATCTTGGACATGAAAAATTGCCCTCGGCCATGATCTGCTAATTGATTGGATTCCGCTAACGGGTCATGCTGCGTCCAATGGATACCTTCACCTTCATCGGTTACAACTACCTCAATTAGATTTCCTTTCTTAACCAGGCTAAGAGTTGCATTCTTGTTCTCATCCCATTGGTTTCCATGCTCCATGGCATTCGTTAGGGCTTCGCTTGCAAGGAGGATGACCCTGTAGGCCAAATCGTCATCCAGTTCCATAGTTGGTATAAACTCCTGCAAGGCTTCCACTGCACGGTCCAACTCTTCGAAAGTGGAGCAGAACACCAGATCAAGCCTTTTCTGAGACATGTGACTCTGTTTTCAGTTTAATTCTTTGGCTTACGCTTGCACTACTGAATTGAGGACATCACACAATTTCTGTGTGAGATGCTTGCGACTCAGTGTGGACACGAACGCTTCGTCCGGCTTCGGCAAACACTGATCTCGCCAATCGATTCTTATCCGACTAAGTGCTTGCGCCGCTTGATTTACATCTTCGGGAGAAACTATGTAAGCCGCTCCATAGCGGTGTAATGTGTCGCTTGCAGCTCCCGGGGGTACCAATGCAAGTATCGGCTTCCTGGTTCCCATATATTCAAATAGTTTGCCTGTCGAAATCTGTGATGCACCAGCTCGGTTTCCTATAGTCATCCACAATATATCGGCTTTCTGTTGTAGCTCAACTACGCTACTGTGCTCTAGATATCCAACATATTGAACAACCTGTTCAAGCTTCAAACTTCGCACAAGTCGAGCGAAACCGTCTGGCACGAGCCCTGCGAAGATTGCCGAAACCCGGTTACGCATGTCAGGATATCGAATTAAGAATTCTCCTAAACCACGTAAAAAATACTCGGGAGTCTGAGCATCATAAAACACACCTGTATAGACAAAGCGAAGCTGATTTGTATTTTTCGTTTTCGCTGCTGGTGAAGCGCGCTGTTCTTCGTATCCATGGGGGATGACATACCCAGGAATTTCAAGATGTTTGTGTCTGGACTGCAATCCGTCTAGAATTGGACGGTTTATCGTAGTGACTGCGCATGCATGCTGGATAACTTGTCGCTCCTGTCGAACGTGGAGCTGTCGATGCAAAGGGGTTGGATAGAAATGTCTTGGATTACCCACCCAATCGTCACGAAAATCAACAATAAGTGGCAAACCTAACCGCCGAGCAATCTTCCTACCGGCAAGGTGCCCGGTATAGGGAGGTGCACTAGAAAGCACTGCACTAAAGGGTTGAAATGTTGCTTCCCTAATACCGGCCCGAACTGCAAAAGGCATCCAACCTAGTTTGTTGTCGGGTATAAAAACCCAGTTACTGACTGAAGCCAGCATTCGCCTTTTAGATTCTCGAGGAAGCCTTACGGTACTTCCTGCCCTGAAAAAGCGCGTTGGATCAAGGCTTCTCGTCTGTATTACACTGATCCCTGCTTCTTGTATAGGTGCCCAAAGTGAGTTGTCATGTGCAAAATAACCCGCTGGTTTAGCAGTGAGCACGGTTGGTTGCCATCCATACTCGGGCAAGTGACGCACAAATCCTGCAATCCGCTGAACACCACTTAGTCCAAGTGGCGGAAAATAGTATGCTACGACCAGCACATGCTTCATCAAATAGCCAGCAGGTCCCGTCCAATGGTGGATAAACGCTCACAATTATTGGAATTAATCAGAATAGTATCCTCAATCCTGATTCCAAACTCGCCCGGGAAATAGACGCCCGGCTCAATAGTCACCGTATAGTCTGTACGTAAAGTTGCAGAGGAATTGGACGAAATACGCGGCCACTCGTGAACCTCCAAGCCTATTCCATGGCCTACGCTATGAATAAAAAAATCGTTTAGTCCAAACTCTTTCAGGCTATCTTGGGCAATTTGGGAAACTGTGGATACTTCTATGCCGTCAGAAGCCGAAGATATTGCCCGCTTTTGTGCCATCTCGACTGCCCCATAGGCCCTAATGAATTTTTTACTTGGTTCGCCTAAATGTACAGTACGTGTCATGTCCGAAGCAAATCCATCAACCATACAGCCAAAATCAAGTAATAATGGCTCCCCAGGCTGTAGTTTTCTCTCACCCGGACGGGCATGTGGCAGCGCACTGTTCGGGCCAGAGGCGACGATTGTTTCGAACGCCATCGTTGAAGCACCGAGCATCAGATGATGATAGTTGATCCTTGCTGCCAACTCACTCTCTCGAATACCCGGTTGGATTTGTTGAAGTATTTCTTTAAATACAGTATCCGAAATAGCCTGTGCTCGGCGCATACCGGCAATATCTTCTACCGATTTTACGGCGACATGCTTATTCAATAAATTTTCAACGGGGATAATTGATATCCCAGGTACAGCGGATTCCCACGCTGTGAGTTCTGCTACTGTCAGATATTCTGGTTGAATGACTAACCTGTCTTCCGAATCAACCAAGCCCTCCTCCTTGGCAAACTCAGACATAGGATGCGAGCCTATGTGGACCTCTGCCCCACACACCTCCGAGGCTGCCTGGGTTTCGTATATACTATTCGTCAATAGATCAAACTCATTTTCGCGGGCGATCAGAAGACCAGTAGATCCCGTGAATCCGCAGATCCATCGAATATGCGGTAAATGGCTAATGATTATACCCGTCGCATCCTTGGAACGTAGTATATCCCGAATTAGATGGTCTGCCGGCATAGTCCCGCAGCTAAGCCGACGTCTGGGTGACCGGATTGAGGCAGGCAGGGTTGTTGTACCTTGGGTTTCCCACCTTTCTATTTACTGGGTAAGTCCGCAATTTGATATCGGTATCCAACTCGATTAAGTTGAATGCGGACTCCATTGTGCTTAAATATTCTCTAATCATTTCGAAATTCAAAATGACGGGCATTCGATCATGGATGAAAGCAATACCCTCCCTAGCTGGTCGTGTCAGAATAACACATTGGCCGTCACGATATAACCCCGCCAGCATAAGTGGCACATCGTTCTCGAGCCGGATACAATAGGGCTGTTTCCCGGAGGGAGAGGATAGCCATTCGTAGTATGCTGTTGCTGGAATCACGCAACGGCGATTTGAAAATGAATCTCTGAACATTGGCTTACTTCCCACGGTCTCCATCCGCGCATTGATCACCGGGCGCTTCATTCGCGACCATATTGGCAACATTCCCCATTGTAGTTTCGTCCACATTTCATCACCATACGCACTTAGGCACAATGCAATAATCTCACTGCTTGGAGCTACATTGTATGAGGGAGTGATATCCGTAAGTTTGTCAATATCCAATTGGGTACCAAACAACTCTGCGAGCTCTTCTGGGCTATTGGTTTGTGCTATCCGTCCACACATAGGAGATAAATTGGTCTAGTGATGTTTTGGAGTGACAAAAATTCACGGATTATGCCCCACTCTATCCGGGATCAAAAATATATCAAGCGGACCACTGTTATTCGCGACGATCACACGATTGTTGACCCTGATCAGCCTACGTGCATCTCCACGTATCCAAAAATCACCGGTTTTCTTTTTCTGGAAGTTAAACGCGCCGTCCCCGGATAGAACCAAGCCCCTGCTGCTATTCATCCGACCCTCCTCTGCTCTATTTCCATAATCGTTACCTACCAAAAGAATGTCCAGGTGCTTGTCTTGGTCAACATCCATGGCAAGGGCGTCCCTGACTGGTGAAAATTGTGCAGCCAAGGGTAATGGTCTGGATTCAAAAGTACCACTCCCCGTTAATTCAAAGATAACTGAGGCAGAATTACTTGCCTCGAGTAGGTCTGTTGATTTCTCATAGCCAGACATGATTTCATCAGTCGTCGCTGCTGCATAATCCGAATATTTTGGGAATCGCAGACGTACATCCGGCAGTTGGGCAACCATCTGATCTCGGGAAGCGATAGGCACCTCCAGACCCTTAATAAAACCGCTGTATATGATATCCCAGGTGCCGGAACGATCCAGGTCACCCACATACAGCGTAGCTGGATGTTCGGGAGAAATCTGGACTTGCGCATTCCAACCCCTATTACCGGCAATAAGGTCTGTATCTCCATCCATGTCTAAATCAGCAGGCACAATCTGATTCCATAGCCCATTCTGATCCGCCAATCGTAAAGACGACGTGCATTCTTCCAGAATGATAGATTCTCTCATGCAGAAGGCACGTATTGTCATCCAGTGTCCAGCAATAAGGAGTTCCTTTCTCTCGTCACCGTGAACATTTGCCCAAACAGCAGTTGTAAGCATCCCTGGATTCTGTAGCTCTGGTGCCCAGAAAGCTGTCTGATCCCGAAAACCTTGGGGTGTATTTTCTAATAGATAACTACGTGGAGCTTTACCGAACTCCCCGGGAATATGAAGTCCACCAATAAATAAATCTATGTCTCCATCGCCATCTATATCATTTGGTGCGACAGTGCTTGTCACCGTGCGTATTGGGGGCAACAGGTCAGGAGCGTGTAACAGATTACCAAAGCCGGTATTTATATAAAGTCGGTCATGCCAGTATGCGGGATCAGGGCCCCCTCCGCTCACCACATATAGATCAAGAGCACCGTCGCCGGAAAAATCTGCGAAAACAGCATCAACATCCTCGTACTCTGCATGCTGCTCAAAGGCCGGAAGCTCAACACCTACATATGTACCATCCAATTGTTGTAGATACAGCATCGCTGCCTGACCTCGAGCACCTCCCAGAAAGATGTCAAAAAGGTTATCCCCATTTACATCTCCACTCGTTAAAGCTGGGCCCTCCTGTGCTAGGTCTCGAGGCAAGAGTGGCTGGATATCCCAGTCAGAATAGATGTCTTCTCTATGCTCATAGTCCAGCCCCGAGGCGTAATCCCGCACAAAAACATGATGGCCTTCTTCAATGGCCTCCGACAATGATTCTACTGGGGATCTATCGCTGTATTCAATCCTGACGGTCTGGTTAGTGGCAATATCCTTCAATTGCTGTAAACGCCCATCAGGCCAGAATACGTCTATGTCAACTTCGCCCCATTGACCTGTTCCAAAAAGTAGATTCGGTTCAAGAGATGAAAGGTAACCACGTACAAAAATCGCCTCCTGCATGATTGACGCACCTTCGTCGCCATAGAGAATCACCTTGGATCCCACACCATGGCTAATTCCTGGAAATCCATCCAGAACCACTCTCAGTGCTCCCCCCTTTCCCTGCTCATCTGATTCATTGCGATACAGTAATGCCTGTTGATTGACGTTGTTCACAACAAGATCTAAATCAAGGTCTCCATCCAGATCCGCCAAAGTCATGCCGTTGGAGTGTGTTGGGAGCTCCAGCCCCCAGTCAAGGGTAACATCTTCAAAATGAATACCGTCCCATCCTCTGAAGGCGTAGTTTGCCACGCGCGTCGAGGACATTTGCTCTACGAGGGCCAATCCAGATACAGCCTCTCCGCGCATTTCAGCTGCCTTTGACGCGTTGGGTAATGTAGTTGACAGAAAATCAAGATCCGTATAGTCGCGCAGATAGCCGTTAGTTACAACCAGATCTTTTAGACCATCTCTGTCTAGATCAGCAAAAAGCGGCGCCCAACTCCAATCCGTATTCGATATACCTGAAAGTTGTCCAATCTCTATAAAATCAATTCCATGACGCAAATGGAGCATATTGCGCATATATTGCTCGTGAAACCCATCTGCACGCAATTGGGCGTAAAACTTGTAGTTTTCGGGACCCTTGAGTACTTTCTGGCGAAAATTGTCTTCCGCCAACATATCTAGCGTTAGAATATCCACCTGCAGATCATTGTTAATATCAGCTATGTCAGCACCCATAGACGCGTATGACGTGTGCGTCAGATATGATCGGATTGATTCAGCGAACGTACCATCCTGCTGGTTGATGTATAAGTAGTCGTCTTCGATGTAATCGTTTGATATGTAGAGATCGGGCCAAAGATCACCATTGATGTCGCTAACAACTACGCTCAGGCCGTAGCCCAATGGATTACCAATGATGCCAGCTGTTTCGCTTAGATCTGTGAATACCCCGTCGTCGTTGCGAAAAAGTTTATCGCCTGCCAACGAATCGCGCTGCGCTCGCATATAGTCTACAACGAAATGAGAATAACGCCGTATAGAGTGATTCAACAGGTACATGTCCAAGTCTCCATCCCTGTCATAATCAAAGAACGCAGCATGATTTGAATACGAGGGATCATCCAGTCCATATCTTGCCGCTTCATTTTTGAAGGTTAGGTTGCCCTGATTCACATAGAGCGCATTGCGTCGACGATCCGTTGCAACATTGCCACTGCGACAAACATAAATGTCCAGCCAGCCGTCACCATTGATATCAACCATGGTTACACCCGTGGTCCAGGTGGGCTCATGTATAATGCCTGTTTGTTCGGTTACATCCTCAAATGCCCAGTCACCGCGGTTCAGATAAAGTCGATCAGGCACCATATTTGCCGTGAAGTAAAGATCCACCAAGCCATCGTTATTGATGTCTCCTGCTGCAACCCCTCCCCCGTTATAGAAGTACTCATATTCCAGTACATTAAACGCATCCTGCTCTACAATTCTATTTTCAAAGGTTACGCCGGTCTGCTCCATAAGCGTGAATAACGGCCGCTCACGCGTACAGCTGCTTAGCAGGACCAAGCTTATCAAGCTTATGACGACTATTCGACAGGTTACTAGCATGCAGATATTCCTTTCCAGCTTCCACTGTGACCGAGTCCAACGAAGATGATACGGGTTCTTTCCATTTTTGGACTTCAATTACTCGCAGTTTGGCCATTATTGGCCCAGGAAGCGGATATTGCACGTGTCTTTACCGAAGAGAATGTCCCGCTATATGCGGAAGCCGCTACTGAATACCTCGACTGGCTTGGCAAAGCAGCTGATGCGGAGGTTGGGGACAAGGAAGCGTTGGTACGTCATCTGCATTGGATAGCACTCATTGTTCCCAATGAATCGTCGATCAATCGATCACTGCAAGCACTTATCTCAGAAGAAGGTACGCCCGATGATGCTAACGCAATCGTGTCCTGGTGGCATCAGCAGGATCCGTTGCCGGCAACCCTATACAATGAAAGGGTCGAAGAGCATCTGTACAGGGTTTATTATGCCCAGCGTGAGTATGCGCATCAAAGAGACCCGCTTGGAGTGGATGACCGGGGGCGTATATTTGTGCGACTCGGGAGGCCCTGGAGAGCAGCTGTCATATCCCTTCAAAACTCCAGGCTTCTGACCTTGCCGCTGGAATTTCGGCTGCCACGAAACGAAATATGGGTTTACCGCAATATCCATGATGACGCCCATTACCTCTTTGTACAGCAGTCTCGTCGCAGACCGTACCGGATTGATACGCCCGATGCGCTTATCTCCCCGAACCTTCGAAGCCCAAGACATGTAGCCATCCTACTCGCATGGATGGAGGATATATTTGGGCAGCTGGCCATGGAGCACCCCCATTATGGTGCCGTATACGATGCCGTCGTGAACTACACAACACTACCCACCTCGGAGCCTCTACGACCTTACGAATTCTCGCAAAAGGCAATCCAGGATACAAGGCTACGAGATGATCAACATCAACTAAGTCGGGCAAGAACCGTCCCAAACAGCGTAACCCAAGTGTACGGCAATGCAGTGGAGCTCGAACCGCAGACACGGTTTATCCGATTTTTGGAACAGGATGGCTCTACGCGACTGGAGGCTTACTGGAATATTGATTTGAGCACAGTTCGACCCAGCCGAAGTATGGTGCGTCGTTCTGGACAATTGAGACAAGCCACCTCCTCTGACTTCATATTGAGTGTGGCCCTAGCGACTAGAGACGAAGAATTTGAGCCCCAGGAGGTTCGTATTCGACGATACCATTTGCCATGGGGCGCTGCTCCAGAAACCCCCGTTCAATCCTGGATAATCCCCAGTTTCAGTTCTGCGTTACCCGTGGCAATGCAATGGTCATTGCATTGGACTGTTCCAGATTCCATTCCTCCACAACCAGCAGCAGCCTGGGCAATAGGGGTTGCCACGATTGATACATTGGAAGCTCTTCAGGGAGATGGCACTTCTTTGGAGATCAGTGATCTGAAACCACTTATTTTGGAATCCCAAAAAAACTTTGATGGCGCCATTCCCTACATGCGTAAGACCATTGATGCAACAACGCCGTTTGCCCTCTACTTTGAAGCATATTTTCTGCGTTTTGACGAGCAAGATCGCACCAACTACTCGGTAGCGTATTCATTGAGTGGTGAGGGCAAGCAACCAATTACAGCTTCCTTCGAGTCTGAGGGTCAGAACTCAACTATACGCGAATTCGTGGTTGTGGATATCGAACGCTGGGCCATTCCAGGGCCATTCACACTCACGCTAACAATCAATGACAAAGTTGCAGGCACGTCGGTTTCTAGATCATTGGAGTTGGAATTTGAACGATAAAAGAAGGGGCCCCGCTTGCACGGAGCCCCTTGCATATATTCAAACTTTTCATGCAACCCTGCGACTATTAAGTTGCAGGCTATCCTGTTGATCTATCGATCCCACCACATTCGTGTTGTGAATTCATCAGGCCCTTGCGCAGCAATTGCCGCGTTGTAGTTGTCGGGATTAGCTACAGCTTCATTCTCCCGATACCTTAATCGACGCGGGATCGTGCCCCCGGTCACATTGCCAGGATAGTTTACCGGAACGAGTTCGGGATAACCCGTACGACGCCAGTTCGCAAAGGCTTCGTACTCGTTCAGCAAAACAGCCGCCCACAACTGCTCGTTAATCATTCTCAATCCGTTTGCAGGATCATACGGATTGGCTGCCAAATATGCATCAATCGCATCACCTGGTATATCACCGGCAGCGCCATACATTGACAGGTACTCCATTGCGGCGCGAACACCATTTGCATAATGCATTGCGGCATCTCCGCTGTACCAGCCACGCTGCGCTGCTTCAGCTTTAAGAAGTTCGACCTCAGCATATGTCATGAAAAACATCGGGTCGTCCTGCCCCTTTAGCACATCGTTGGGTACCATATACACATCCATTCCACACGGCTCGGCCCCCGAGTCGCAGCTTACCCAACTGGCATGATTCTCGATGCCATTAGCGGGATCTGAGCCGCCGGTGATGCGTCCGTTCGGCATTCCGATTGGATCTGAGCCAGCAACGGGACTCTGTCCGTAAACGTACAGGCGCGGGTCACTGCGACCAACCATCCAATTGACGAAGAATTCGCTCAACCTCGGGGATCCGTCAGCGAGGAATACAGAACCGTTACCATTCTGCCAGCCCGAAGGATCATTATGAGGAATGTAAGCTATGTCGTCGTTGCTCTCCATTGTCCCGCCGGCAATTGCCTTCTGCACCCAGCTTTGTGCCGCACCAGGGTCGACTTTAACTAGTCGCATCCCCAACCGCAGCATAAGTGAATTAGCCAGCTTGCGCCATTGGTCAACATCTCCTTGATACATCAGGTCACCGGAACCAAAAGACCGGTTGGAGCCATTCAGTCCCGTGGCTGCTGCCTCTAGTTTAGCCAACATATCGGCGTAAATGCTCGATTGAGCGTCGTATTTCGGCTGCGTAATACCCTCCAGGAAGCCCTTGCCTGCTTCCGAATATGGTATATCCCCATAGAGATCAGTAAGTCGATGGTACATGATTACACGCACGACCTGCGTAATGTGATGGAGATTAGCATCCGCTGGATCCTCCGAAGTTTGCTGTAACAGGTCTTCAACGTTTCTAGCAATGTTGGGATAATATCGATCCCACATTGCTGCGGAATACGACCCGATATAGGTATACTTATCCCCCGCCCAATAGGTGGGCAGCGTAGCAAAGTGCTGAATCATAACGGAACTGTAAATCAGGTTAGTTCGCCAGTTCTCGTAGCGCTCGCCGCTTATTCGAAGTTGAATATTGGTCAACTTGAAATTGGGGTCAATCTGGTTGGCTTGGGTTGGATTCACGTTCATCTCTTCAAAGCCAGAATCACAAGAGGCAATCATAAGAGATAAAACCAACGCAGCCAGTACTGGAAGTCGTTTCATTTTAGTCATCGTCGTTTGTTTGTCGGGTATGATTAAGGCTACAGACGTACATTGAGGTTGATACCGATACTGCGTGTCTGCGGCACCCCCGAGTGTTCAAGGCCAATGCCCCGATTAGTACTGTTGTAGAGAGATTCTGGATCGAGGTTGTCCACATTGCTGTAGAGTAACCAGAGATTCCGAGCAACCAGAGAAACAGAGGCATATTTGATTGGGGTGCGTGTGAACAGGCGAGATGGCAGGTTGTAGTTAATCTGCAACTCACGAAGCTTAACAAAACTCGCGTCATAGACAAACTCCTCTCCTATAGTTCCACCACCAATTCTTCCAAAGTAATCCTGCGGATTGGCTTGGACTGTATTGGCTTGGCCATCTTCGTTTACGCCATCTCCAACGATATAGCCCACGTCACGCCCCTGCAGGGTATTCTTGTGAAGCCCATTGACGTACCCTGCACTGTTGGTGACGGAAAACAATTCGCCACCAAATCGCATGTCAAAGAGCATGTTCAATGAAAGATTACGCCACCGTACTCCATTCCGAATACCTCCACTGAGCTTAGGTGTGCCATTGCCTAACACACACAGATCGGAGGTCCTCATAGGAAGCCCATCAGCATCATGTACGATTGGGCCGGTTGCATCACAATCAGAACCACCGGCAGGCACATTCTGCCGAAGGTATTTGCGGCCCTTGATAGATCCATATGGTTCACCAACATCAGCAGTCACATAATTGCCACGATGACGACTCTCGCCGAGCACTAGCGACGTCTGGCCCTCCACAAGCTCCACGACCTCATTCGTGTTTCTTGCAAGATTAACATCGAGATCCCAGCGCCAGTCTCCCTGACGAACCGGGGTCGTAGTCACAAGCACTTCAAAGCCTTTATTCGAAATCTCGCCCGCATTAATTACCTGACTGCCAAAGCCGGAAGCACTCGAAATTGTCGTGGACAGGATCTGATCCGTAGCGCTCTGTGTGTAGTAGGTAAAGTCTAAACCAAACCGATTGTCAATGAAGCGTATATCAAAGCCTCCCTCAATTCCCACTGTACTCGAGGGTTTCAGACCGGCCAATGGAATGGTTCCCTGGGCAATCGCTCCACGCGGCTGGCCAAGATGGCTACCGCTGAGTCCATAGGTGAGTGCAAGCGCATATGGATTCGTGTCCCCTCCTACTTCGGCCCAAGAAGCACGAATCTTTCCGAAGCTGAGCCATTCCGGCACCTCTAATGCATCACTGAATACAAAGCTACCACTAATAGATGGATAGAAGTAGCTGTTATTATCCACTGGCAGTGTTGAGGACCAGTCATTTCGTGCGGTCAGCGTTAAGAAAAGGTAGTCATTGTATGCTACCTCAGCGGATCCATAGAGCGAGTTGATTTGCTTTTCGTTGAACCCATAGCCATGTGACCGTGTATTTTGATTGGTTACCACTTCCAGCCCTGGTACGTTGAATCCACCTCCTCCGCTGAGCGTGAGCGTCTCATATTCCCGGTAAAGTATGTTGCCACCGGCGGTAGCCTGCAAGCCAATGGAACTGGTCAACTCGCGATCCACCGTCAACAGGAAGTCGGTATTGACCTCAGTAATACGAAATTCCTGCTCATTTTGGCCTCCCACCGGGCTGTATGCGGTTCCCCAAGGGGTGATTCCAGTTCTCCGGGTGGTGTAGGTATCCCCTCCGAAACGCCCCATCAGATGAATTCCTTCAGCAAACTTGAAGGTCAATGATGCAAAACCGATCGCACGCCGATCTTCATCAGAGCTTGTGTACTGATGAGCGGCCCAATAGGGATTCTGTTGATAAATATTACCAAACAGGCCACGATGCAATTCCGTGCCATCCGTGTCGGTTCCCGGCTCCGTGCAGGCCTCATCTTCCGGAGGGCATCGCATGGATTCCACATCTACATTTGGAGCCAACTGGTAAACAGAATAATTAGCATTGCCTGGTGAATCACTGAGTCTCGGGCGGTTGTTTACAAACTCACGAACGAGGTTAATCTTAGCGTCCGCACTCAGGCGGGAACCGAACTGCGAGCCGCCGCGCAGTGAGAGCGAAGTACGAGTCAGACCCGAATTCGGGCTGATTCCCTCGTTCTGCAGGTGCGAGAGTCCTATTCGCAGCGAACTCGTTGCCGTAGCAGTTGTCAGTGCTAAACTGTTCGTGCTTGTAATTCCCGTGTTGTAGAACGCATTAACTGCATCAGAAGCCTGACTGTAGGATTGGTTTGTACCGTCCCAGCTAATCGTTTGGGCCCCGTCCAGTGGTGTCCCCCAGGCCTGGTCAACAGTCGAAAGCGCTTCATCTTCCGATGAAGGCTTGGCCCCTCGTGTTCCCTGACCATACTGGGTTTGCCAGTCAGTATTCACGAGAACATTCTCAAATGTCGTGTTACTAGAAAACTCTACACCAAGCCCCGCACCTGGTGTGGCTTTCTTTGTCGTGATTAAAATCACACCATTCTTTGCTCGCGTTCCGTAGAGTGCGGCAGCGGCCGGTCCTTTAAGAACCGTCATTTTTTCAATATCGTCGGGGTTAATGGATCCGATACCATCTCCACCATCTGTCCCTCCCCACATACCTGCACTACCTAATGTAGTGTTATCAATAGGTACACCGTCTACGACATAGAGTGGCTGGCTGTCTTCTCCCAGAGAAGATGCTCCACGTATGATCACACGGCTAGAACCAGCAGGTCCTGTGGCAGGCTTGGTTACGATGACACCGGCGACCTTGCCGGCTAGCGCATTGGCCACATTATTTTCTCTGATTTCGCGCAGATCCTCACCGCCAACTTCGCTCACGGCATACCCCACTGCACGCTCCCTGCGCTCAATACCTCCAGCGGTGACAACTAACTCTTCCAGCAAACCGGTGTCTTCCTCCAGGGCAACGGTGATTTCATCCCTGCCCTCTATCTCAATGGTTTGGCTGACAAAGCCGACAAACGTGACCGTGAGTGACGCATTGGGGTCGCCCACTTCGAGAGAAAAACGTCCGTCTACGTCTGTTGCGGTGCCGTTAAGCGTACCAGTTTCTACAACCGAAGCCCCCGGCAGAGGCTGACTGTCAAGTGCAGACACGACTGTGCCGCTGACGGTGTGATCCTGAGCGTGTACAGACTGGCTTGTAACAAAAAACAATACCAGAAGAATACACAGGCCATAAACGCGGCCCCCTAGTAAGGATTGAAGCATGATTGTTGCGGTTTGTTGATGGAAGGATTTCGAACTAAATCATGTGCGGAAATGCCGCTTGAAGGTCTAAAGTATAGCGAACCCACAAATGGATTCCGGCGGCGGATATTAACACATAGATAATTCAGAATGTTTCAATTACAGACACCACCACAACGAGAATACAAATCAAACCCGACATCTTGAAACGAAAAATCGACCTGTATGGTCAGCACAAGCATACCAGAAGCTCCTGGATTGACCCTGCTATTACCTAGAGCATTATGACCAAGACCATAACGCATCATGTGTGAAACTTTGGTTTAATTTCCGAGCCCCCAGAGTCGCCAACGTGAGCACTCCTCTCCGTGCAGCTATGCCAATCCCGGACACCAATGGCAAATACAACCATCCTATAGCATGTAAAACTGTCAGGACCCATTCAAAAAAGCCATCAATCTTGAAATTAATATTTCAGTCATAAGAATTGGCTCTTCTGCTCCTTTCCTCAATTCGTAGCAAGCAATAAACCATCTTTCCCTAGTACGTTAGATCATTTCCGTGATCCAAGATTGACTGCATGCGTTGAAAGGCGATTGTTCCATAATTTGGAAAGATGGCTATCGTGCTGGCATTCAGTGGCGGGCTAGACACATCTTTTTGTGTGCCGTACCTGCGTGAAAAATATACTGAAGAGGTATTCACAGTAACTGTTGATACCGGCGCCTCTGTAGAAAAAGAAACCCTCCAGGCCCGTTCGAGCGAATTGGGAGCAAAAGAGCATTTTCACATTGATGCCCGCACGGCCCTATATGAGGATCATCTGAAATTCCTGATCATGGGCAATGTCTTGCGCGGGGGCGTCTATCCGCTCTGCGTTGGTGCAGAACGTGTAGTGCAGGCCCTGGAGGTTGTGAGGGTTGCCCGTCAGGTCGGTGCGCGTGCAATTGCGCATGGCTCAACTGGGGCTGGAAATGACCAATTCAGGTTTGATTCCGTGATTCAGTTACTGGCAGACGATATGGATCTCATCACACCAATTCGTGATGAAGGCCTTACCCGACAGTACACCACAGCATTTCTGCGCGAACGCGGCTTTTCCGTGCCAGATATAACCACACAGTACTCAATCAATGACGGGCTTTGGGGAACAACCATCGGCGGCCAAGAAACCCTAGATACGATTGAACCTCTACCGGATGACGCATATCCGAATACTGTGTCTCCAAGTAAAGCTCCAAATCGAGGAATTACAGTACATATTGAATTTGATGAGGGATTACCCACAGCGCTTGATGGACATGCTATGGATCCTGTTCAATTGATCACTGAGCTTGCCGCTATTGGTGCAAGTCACGGAATCGGACGAGATATTCACGTGGGAGATACCATACTGGGGCTTAAAGGACGAATAGGCTTTGAAGCCCCTGCCCCACT
>JAJEDR010000031.1 GCA_022821385.1 Rhodothermales bacterium | reverse complement strand
ATACGCACAAGTATTGAATCTGAGTATAGATTTCCCCTTTTGATAATTCGAAACGCAGGGCAGGAGATAGACAACCGTTCTATTGATGTTCGTGTGGATTGATTTTTTGGTTTGCCAGATATGAGCCTCGACGGATAGAGTTTCGAGCATAACAGGAAAGGAATACGAAATGTGCAAGTTTTTCACTATATTCTGACCTTATGCACGCGGACTGTGCAGCAGTCTCCGAAATTAACCGTAAACCACAAGCACAACTTAATAATGGCAACAACAGAACAGCGCTTTCAATCTCTCTTGGAGCAGCACCTTGGAATAAGTGACCCAGATGCAATAAACTCCAGCGCCTCGGATCTCGGGATTAACTCAGTAGATGCCGTTGCTTTCCTGAAGGAAGTTTGTAAGGAGTTTAATGTTAACATCTCGCCCGGCGATGCCGTAAAGCTCGGGAGCATGCGGGCGGTTGTCAATCATATCGATGCCGCTGGCTAGTCCCGGTTGGTGAGTGGGTCTTATTTCTGAGGGTTTCTCTTTGGTGGTTAACCAAAGTGCCTGGGGGTGTTATATTTGGCTATGGTCAGGGATGTCAGATTACCCTAGCAGGGTGCCGGGTCGGGACGTGTGCTGTTCGTATGACGTACGAGGAGCTCGGACGGTGCGCATAAGGTGCCGCTCATTTGTATTCCTGAGTTACTTTATCGAAGATTGATGAAGCCATCACAGGAACAAATGGCGGTTGAGGGCAAAAATTGGGTCGTGCCTCGCCCGGAGTCTGCCCATGAGGTTCGCCTGCATGACGGTTCCTTGGTCATTATACGGCGTCACGGGAATCCGACAGGCCCTCGCCTTATTTTAAGCCACGGAAACGGTTTCGCGATTGATCTTTACTATCCTTTTTGGTCGCTCTTTCTTGAGGACTTTGATGTTATAGTGTATGATCTCAGAAATCACGGCTGGAATCCTGTTGGGAATGTGAAATACCACAATCTTCCGATATTTGTACGGGATCTAGAGATTATTCTTGATGCGGTTGATCGTCATTATGGCAGTAAACCTAGAGTAGGAATCTACCACTCTTTGACAGCTCTCGTAGCTTTACAACCTCGTATCAGGCCGGATCTATTTGCAGGACTAGTTCTGTTTGATCCACCCATTTGCAAGGGAGGTAGGGGTTACGCCGAATTTGAGGCAGCGGCAAGTCGTAATGCCGAGTTGACCCGGCTACGCGCCAATAAGTTTGCAACCAGGGGGCATCTCGCAGAAATTATCCCTTACCTGCCGAGTTTTCAGTTGGTTGTTCCAGGGGTTTTTGAACTCTTGGCAGAGACCACATTACGCGAATCTGCAGATCACGAGGGATATGAACTGTGCTGTCCGCCCGAGTATGAGGCGCGGATTCTGGAATTCGCGGGGAGCTTTGCAGTTCTCGCAGACTTTGATCACATCCGCTGTCCTGTGAAGGTTCTCGGGGCTGACCCCACGTTACCGTATTCCTATTTACCGACCTTTGACCTAAGCTATATTGTAAAGTTAGACTACGATTTCTTACCTGAATCGACACATCTCCTTCAGCTCGAAAAGCCTGCCCAATGTGCTCAAGTCGTGGTTGACTATCTCAGAAAGCACAACCTCATGAAGCCTTGATTGAGGTGGAGTAGGTCCGTTTATCTGGTGTAAGCCGCAAGATGAGGATGGCATAACTCTCATACAATTGCCATAGCAGACTGTCAAAATGATGGTAGTCTGCCACACACTGTTGCAGTGAGGGGACGCAATTTCGCTATCTTTCTCTACCGGTATAGGCATAACTTTCGCCGACTACGGAATAAGGAAGGCAGGCACGGTTTCATTTCCCCTAAGGGTGAATGAAGCGAGTCGCTTCTGCGTTCGACTATGTAATCCTTATTGAGAAGAGCTTGAATAATGCAACTGATGGCTTGCAGCAGGTATACAGTTTTCTTTATTTATTTTTCATCTCTGTGGCGTGGTGCATCTCCCGCTTTCCCTGCGGAGGTTAGTTGATGCAAAGTACAAGTGTCAAGCAGACTTTAGCCATTGTGCTACATCGCAGTCGGCTTGCGAATGATCCCGTGATTAATTTCAGGTAATACCAAACAATCCACCATGAATCGACGCGAATTTACACAACTTACCGCTCAGGCCGTTGGCGTGGGCCTGTTTTCAGGAAACATCATCATCAATCAGACTGAACCGGACGAGATCATTGGACACGGCGACTACCGTTACCGTGTGCATAGGGCTTGGGGCCAGCAGGATCCAAGCCTTGTGCCTGTTAACAACTGCCACGAAATGGTTCAGGACAGCGCAGGGCGCCTGATCATGATTGGCGATGAAACACGCAATAATGTATTGATCTACGACAGGTCGGGCAAGGTACTTGATACTTGGGGCAGTGAGTATCCATATGGGCATGGCCTAACACTAATGAATGCTGGTGGAGAGGAATTCCTGTTCATTTGTGATAATGGTTTTGACGGAAACCCGCAAGTTGTCAAGACCACACTGGACGGACGCGTAGTTCTTAGATTGCCCCATCCACATGAAGTCGGAGCTTACGCGGAGTCTGATGCCTATCATCCAACGGAAACAGCCGTGGGACCGAATGGGGACATTTACGTAGCCGATGGTTATGGTTCACAATGGGTTCTCCAGTTTAATTCCGCAGGCGAGTACATTCGGAAGTTTGGAGGAAGGGGGGATGAGGATCATCAGTTCCAAACGGTACACGGTGTGTGCGTAGATCTGCGTGATCCAAATGCTCCATCTCTGATATGCACGAGTCGGGCGCACAATGCCTTTAAGCGGTTTTCTCTCAATGGAGATTATCTCTCAACGATCTTTCTGCCTGGTGCGTATGTGTGCCGCGCGGTGATTCATGGAGAGATGTTGTATTCGGGTGTGTGCTGGTCAAGGCTCCGTTATCTGAATCAGACGCCAGATTCCGGATTCGTAACGATTCTGGACAAGAACGATCGCGTGGTTTCGAATCCTGGAGGAACCCCACCCGTCTACGACAATGGGGTTCTCCAGCTCATGTTACAGGACGAGCCCATTTTCAATCACTGCCACGATGTTTGCGTCGACACAGACGAAAACCTGTATGTTTGTCAGTGGAACGCAGGCAAGACTTACCCCATTAAGCTGGAGCGGATTTAGCAGCCTTTGATGAATCGTACGTGCAGACTGCGTGCGTTGTTGGCTTCAAAATGTGTCACCGTTCCCGTAGTCTGATCCGTCTCCATACGGATGACAGGCACGAACCAGGTGTTACCCACGAAGACATGGTCAATCGCCTTGGCAAATGTGAGCTTGTTGCCTCGGGGGTCACTTGCGACCAGTACAGTATCCTGCGCATTTATTGAGTAGGATACGCCAAGCTCTTCACTTGTGTAGCATCCTTCATAAATAGACAGACTCGTGGCCTCTGAACGAAAAAGACGGGTGGCATTTAATCCCTGTGTGGATGCGTTTATGACCGAACCCGAAGAATCGCGTGTGAATGTGATAGTCAGATTGAGTGCTGGAATGCGGAGGGAGTCTATACCAATTGGTTGAACAGGTACTGGTGGAGTGGGTGGCCAGTAAGCTGAAAGTGATTCCCCTCTGGCAATTAATTGCAAAACGTATGCTTTACCAAAGTCATAAACTCCCGCGAAGTCGCTTAATGGAGGCACATCGTCCGCAGTGACAGGAGGTGGGACTGGCGGGGACATGAATGCATTCAGGTAGTGCTCTGTGACGCGCTGTGCCATGGTGGAAGCATTCATAATGGCCGAATTGCTAAGCACAATGGCGGTGAATTCATGGTCGGGTATTCGCAGGATTACCGTCCGAAAACCAGCCCATCCGCCCGTATGCGAGATTGTATTCAACCCCCTGTAAGTCCCTCTGACAAGCCCGAACCCATAGGGAATTTCAGTTCCATCGTTTAGCTGTCCCTGCGAATTCATCATGGCATGTACCGCTGGCGATCCTATTTTCTGATCTTCAAAGTTTTGCACCCATTTCAGAAGGTCCTCGGTCGTCGTGTGCAAAGAACTTGATCCGAGGGCCATGAGGCCGTTACCAATTCGCTGAATTTCACCGAGTTGCGAGGAATAGCTGACTACGCGTCCGGGTATGATCTCTTCGTGATCGTCCTGAAAATGCGTCCGCGTCATATCAAGCGGTGCAAATATCCTTTCCTCCGTGAAGGTTCGGAAGGATTGCCCGCTCAAACGCTCAATCAGCAATGCCAGGATAGTGTAGCCTGTATTGGAGTAACTATACTGCGTTCCGGGGACAAAATTCAATGTGCGCTGGTGCTTGATAAAGGCGGTGATTTCTTCCATGGAGATCACATCCTCCATCTTGCGTCCTGCCATTGCAAGCATTCCTGGCCAGTCTCGAAGCCCACTGGTATGATGAAGGAGATGCCGAAGAGTGATTGTATGCCCAAAATCCGGCAACTCCGGCAAATGCGTTCGGATATCGTCGTCAAGTGCAATCCTCCCTTCATCAACGAGCAGGGCAATCGCAAATGC
Organism: Rhodothermales bacterium; assembly: GCA_022821385.1. Lineage (GTDB taxonomy): Bacteria > Bacteroidota > Rhodothermia > Rhodothermales > Bin80 > Bin80. The sequence continues at coordinate 82,099 of JAJEDR010000031.1, read as the reverse complement.
ACAGAATTGCTTTGATACCGAAGCAACATCGAAAACGCTGGTTGACGTGATAGGTATGCCGTGCTCTAGGTTCGCCATGCCATATCCCTCGTGATGCAGGACAGCCCCACGGTAGAGTACGGCTACTGCGGCCCCCGGACTTTCATTTGTATCCCAAGCACTGAAAAGCTCATCCACCTGCGCGTAGGCTGGTGTCTGTACAACGAGGAAGAGACAGAATAGTACACGAATCATTGATTTATTTTTTTAAACCAAACCTCTTGAGTGCGCCCAGAGGATGCGCTAAAACCGGCTAAGCTGTCCCCCTCCTGTTTGAATTCAAGCGTACTCAGGTACCAAGCATCGCTGTCAAAAGAGTTCAATCCAGTTCTTGACAGTGTTGCCAATCTGCCTCGGCGAGAGTGCAATCGCAGCGTATCAGCTTCCACAGTGACATATAGTGTACTGCCAAGTTCCTCGCTGTAGTAAGTGCCCTCGTACGCATTTAGGTGCTTATCGTCAATAAATAGAGCGGCAATGTTCATTGCCATATCAGAGGGATTGAATTCTTCCAGATTACCAAGCACCACAATACCCAGATCGTATTCAGGGAAGCGCCCGGCCCAGGCACGAAATCCACGATGCGAGCCGCTGTGCCCTATGGATCGTGTGCCTCTGAATTGTCCGTGGGTGAGGCCAAAGGCGTATGCAAGTGTGTCACCGTTTGTGAGTACGCCACGGGTGTGTGCCAAGTCACGTGTTTTCTCTCCACCAATTGTGCCGTGCTTCAGCGCAGTCAGCCATTTCCCGAGGTCCAGTGCGGTTGTATACAACCCGCTTGCACCGACACTGGAGTAATTCACACGCTGCGCTTTATAGCCATCAGGTACAGTGATATAGCCGGCTGCAACATTGGGGATCACTTTTCCCTGCTCTGATCTGAAATGGGATTTGGTCATCCCCAAGGGCAGGAACAGGCTGTCACGTGTCCAATCACTGAATGACTGCCCACTCAAACGTTCAATGATTTCCGCCATCAGCGTATAACCGGAATTGCTGTACAGATACTCTGTTCCTGGATCAAAATTGAGCGCACGTTGACGATAGATCAGCCGCAGGATATCGTCCTTCGTAATTACATCATCCATACGGTACCCGGCCAATGAGAGCAACCCAAATTCGTCACGCAGTCCACTCGTGTGGTGTACCAGGTGCTGTACAGTAATGGGGGGTGTGAATGCGTGTAGCTCGGGGATGTAGTCTGTCACGGGGACATCGAGCGAGAGTTCGCCATGTGTTGCAAGGAGCGCAATACCGTATGCTGTAAACTGTTTGGATACACTCGCCACCAGGAACACCGTTTCAGGGGTGATGGGGATATTATACTCGAGGTTGGCTATACCGTAGCCTTTCGCAAAGTGCACACTGTCTCCGCGCATGATCATTACAGCTGCACCGGGGACGTCGGGTTTATCGATGGACGAGAACAGTGAGTCTACCTGGGTCTCCAGTGACTGACCGAGAGCAAGTTGGCCGGAGGTCAGGAAGCATAGAATCAAAATCTTGCGTAACATTAGGGTTGTGTGGTAAAACCAAAATTTAACTCATGTCGATGAAGTCTCAATACTCAGCTCAGTGGACGCGCAACCTTCTTAGTCTATTTATGGGCACGATAATTTTTGCAGGATCAGTTTCAGCACAGGATCCGCTTAGAATAATTGCCTTTGGTGGGCACCCAGATGATTGTGAGGTGCGTGCCGCCGGAGTTGCTGCTATGTGGGCCGCAATGGGGCATAAGGTAAAGTTTGTCTCGGTTACGAATGGTGATATCGGTCATTATGCTATGGCGGGAGGTCCACTTGCGCTTACCCGTAAGGCCGAGATTGAAGACTGTGGCAAGATACTGGGAATTGAGGAATCGATCATGCTTGACAATCATGATGGTGAGCTCATGCCTACTTTGGAAAATCGCAAAACGATTGCGAGACTGATACGCGAATGGCAGGCCGATATCGTGTTGGGACCGCGTTCAAACGACTACCATCCAGACCACCGGTACACGGCAATACTCGTTCAGGATGCTGCTTTCATGGTTACGGTGCCGTATTTCACGCCTACCGTTCCTCGTGTAGAAAAGAATCCAGTATTTCTGTATTACCATGATCGTTTCCAGCGGCCTTATCCATTTACCCCAGACATCATTGTAGATATTGGTCCAGTAGGAGATCAGAAGTATGCTTGTATGGCGGCACTCAGGAGTCAGTTTTCTGACTGGAATGCGTGGCTTGCCGGTTACCACGACGAGGTGCCTGAAGAAGAAGAAGCACGGAAGGCTTGGATACGTGAGCGCTTTGAGGCTAGAGATGCGAGCGTAGCCGATAATTACAGAGACCTGCTGATAGAGTATTACGGGACTGAGCGCGGGAATGCTGTGGAGTTCGCTGAGGCATTTGAAGTTTCCGAGTACGGAAGTCAGCCAACTCGAGAACAGCTAAAAGCGTTGTTTCCCTTTTTTGACGAATAGCTGCTGATTGATTCGGTCTGTCCTGTTCGTGTCTGTGGACAACGTACAAGTTCCTCTGCGCTGTAAATGAGGATTGACTGAAAACTCCGTCAGTGCGGTCGATGAAGTTAGGGGGAATTAGCGTGATAGGTACATCAATCCTGTGCGGAAGGTGACCGGCATTCACCCGTTTTTTCTGAACGCAGTTTTGACGGAAGCCATCGGGATGCGGGTTATCCCGCTGGTTGATTTCCATGTAATCCACTCATAAGGATAAGTAACGGGTGCTACGCCCCGTTGTATTTAGGGGATTGCAATGGTGGAGGTACTGGCTGAACAAATATGAGTTGTCGAACAGTATCGGGCTCATCATGGGAGATGACTGCTCGAGAATTCCGCCGCTAACGAGACGTGAACAACCGCTCTGACCTTATCGGGAGTGGCAGGGTGTCGTCAATCCGGTTAAGGGGGGCACCCTCCCATTCCAGTTTGACATCACTCATCATTTCCCGCATACCTGGTTTCCCTTGAGCTTTCAGGAATGCATCAAGCAGTGCGGGCCCGTCGGACTTTAGCAGGATCATAGCACCGTTCTGGCGCAGATACAAATCTGGGGTCACATTCCCATCACGGTCCATTGCGCCAAAGTATCCGAGTGGACCTGTAGCCTCGGCTACGGTGGCAAATAATCCAATCCACCCGCGAATTGTTTTCCGCTCGTCCGAATCTTCATCAAACAGTTTGAGGGCAATGGCGAGTGCATCAACGTTCACAACAGTTTCCTGAGTACTTTGCAAGCGCTGGCGGGCTGAGAGACGAGCTAGTCCGTTGTCTCGCAGGAATCCCCCCTTATAGGGTCCAGCTGAATAGATTCCTGGTACTCGATCAAACACTGCAGCGTCCAGATAGGAGTACAGTGCATTATACAGGCCATTGTACAGTGATGGCGGAATAGCTTCATGCTCAAGTGTTAACAGTGCATGAAAAAATTGGAAAGCACTGCCATTCTTGGCAAGAGGAGTCTGAATAGTATGTACGCCCGTAGTTGAAGCTTGGTGCTGGCCCATGTATTTTTGTTGTTCCGCGATCATGCTGTGCCATGAGGTTCGCCCAGCGTCGGCGTCCGGTACCTGAGATGTACCACCAATGATGTAGGACAATACAAAGGCTACACTTGCGTAATAGCCACCGAAAAGCAGGTCCATGTATGTGGGGCTGAGACCAAAGACAGTCGCATCTGCATCAAACGGAAGGAACCCCTGCCCTTGTGCGAGAGCTTGATTGTAGCCGGTTTTTTGTTTCTCCAGAAAAGTCAGAGCCTTATCCGCGGTGGATGTTCCATTGAATCGCTGTGCAGCCATTGCAACACGTGCAGCCAAGACAGCATTTTCCACAATTGAATACCGGGTCGTGGCTGGTGTGGCCATACCGTTGGCGAGTGTTAGGCGCGGAATCATGTTGCGGTAATTCCTCGGCGGCCGATCAGATATCTGTGCCGCGAGTATCTGTGTAAGGAGGGCATCCACTTCATCCACCCGCAGCGGCTCGTCCACCAGGTGCTGAAGGCGATAAGCTATTGCAAGGGGATCGGTTTCGGCGGAGGGTGAGCCATTTTTGATTGCCCTGATGGGCAGCTTGGTTGTAGGGTCAATGCCTTGGTTGTAGTAACGCCTATTGAACGAGATGAATTCATCCTCATTGATTTCAGGGCCGTCAAAAAGCGGAGCGGGTTCCTCTAATCCCAAATCTGTACAGCCAGCCGCAAGGACGCTCCCACAGGCTGAGAGTTTCAGGAAATCACGTCTTGAAAAATGGCGTTTCGGTTGCATTGGTCGTACCAAGCTCCAGAGCAACAAGATCAATCAAAGAAACTTGCGATAGGCAACTCAATGACCTCTGGTTGGCTGCTGTATCTCGAATGACTAAGGTACATGCAGTCGGGGTTGTAGAAGTGACAGGAGCGACGTCCAATTCCGGCGTCGTGGATGCAATTGCTATCCATCCAAACCATTGGAACCATCACAGGATCAAAGATAAGAGGTACGTTACTCGAGAATATCCGTGTTGTCTTTGGTTTTTGTCGGACAGGCGCGTACAATAGTGATCGCAGTGAGGCCTATATTGGGCCGCAGGGGTTGTTCCGACGAATATCACAGTCGGTGCGAGCCTCGGACCGTTAAAGTTCAAACAATCAAACTAAGAGAACGTGCAGTTAAAAAATAAGGCGATAGTTGTCACGGGATCAGCAGGCGGCATAGGTCGAGCCATTGCGCTTGCTTGCGTGCGGGAGGGTGCGCAGGTGCTTTTGGTGGATCGTAATGAAGGGGGCTTGCGTGAGACGAACGAGATATTGGGGCAGCATAGCAGTGTGCATGTAGATGATCTTCTAGATACCGCATCCGCGCCTCGTATTGTTAAAGCGGCTGTGGATCGTTTCGGCGTGCTTGACGGGATAGTGAACAATGCAGCGCTGTTAACAAGATCCAACATTGAGACCACCACCCCAGAGCTTCTTGCAAGGGTGTTTAATGTAAATGCCAGGGCTCCAATGCTACTGATCCAGGCAGGGCTTAAGTATCTGACTGAAAGTAAGGGGAGCGTCCTCAATATCGGGTCAGTCAATGCATACTGTGGAGAGCTACCGCTGCTGGCCTATAGTATGTCCAAAGGTGCTTTAATGACTATGACGCGGAACTTGGGCGATAGCCTGCACACGGAATACGGGATACGAGTGAATCAGATCAACCCCGGCTGGGTTCTTACCGACCATGAATTCAAGATCAAGGTAGCCGACGGGTTGCCCGATGACTGGCCGAGTCGAATAGCGGGCAATATAGCTCCCTCAGGAGGATTGATTCCCCCTGAAACCATCGCTGCAGCTGCGGTTTATTGGCTGAGTGATCATTCCCGTCCGATAAGTGGTACAGTTATGGATTTAGAGCAATATCCCGTTATCGGACGGAACCCTGTCAAGGAGGTAGTATGATTCACTATTGGTTCTCGGGACGACAAAGAAACGCATTCAAGTGCAGCCAGAATGAACTTGATTGCCGTAGTAAGGATATCCTGTTGGCCCCTTCATAGCTCAGAATATGCGGGATTATTCTGAGCATTAGACAGGATAATTCCCAATGATTTTGGTAAGACGAACGGGTCTTCAATGAAGACGCAGCGACCACGAATGCATGCAGCGAGAGAATCAGGGGGGACTCATGAGCGGCCGGACGACGCGCTTGGCCCTTATCAATTGATTAGGCGTAAAAGGAAGCAAGGCGATTGTCGGCCTGAATTGAACCAGTCGGCCCATTTACGGAGTGAAGTATGAAGATCGCAGCACGTGGTCTCACCGTTGCATTGATAAGTGAGATTTTCAGTTCGGAGCGTGATCTGGTTGCATGTCTCGACCGCGCACATCATCAGGGTGCGGCATTGGCGGTGCTGCCGGAGCTACCATTCAATTCTTGGTCCCCAGCAACGAAGGCGGCAAGCGCAGAGGATGCGGAAGGACCGGGAGGTTGGCGTGAAAATATGCAGCGGACCGCTGCAAAAAAAGCACGTATAGCAGTGCTGGGGGGCGTGATTCGCAAGGCCAGCAACGGTTGCAGGACCAATGTGGCGTTACTCTCGGATGCACATGGCTGCATAACAGGGTCGTCTGCGAAACATGTCCTTCCAGATGAGGAAGGATTTTGGGAGTGTGATCACTACCAGCCGTCTGTGGATCCCCCACGTATAATTGAATTCAAGGGGATTAAGCTGGGTATTCAGATATGCTCGGATGCTAATCGCCCCACCGCAGGACAGCTTCTCGCTGCACAAGGCGTGCAGGTAATCCTGGCGCCTCGTGCGACAAGCCCTTCTTCATGGAAACGATGGCGGCTGGCTTACCAGGCAATGGCCTTGACCTGTTCGGCGTGGGTCGTGTCAGTCGGGCGCCCCCGTCCAGAGTTTGGGGTGGATATCGGGGGGCCGTCATTAGTGGTTAACCCCATGGGCGAAGTTGTTTTAGAAACGACAGACCGTATTGCTGTAACAACATTGGATTTACGCGCCGTAGAGGACGCCCGGCGGTCGTACCCCGGCTATCTTGCGTGGGCCGCAAAAATGTATGCGGCCGGATGGGCCGAAGTTCATGAGAATCAGATTAAGCAAACAGTTACATGAAAACCAGGTTTGTATTACTTGCGTTCGTTCTTATCTTCCTACCCCAAACGCTCATCGCGCAGAGGGCTGAGATTATCAGTTCACTGGATGCCCGTGCAGACGAGTACTTCGAGGTAGCGCACAAAATTTGGGAATGGGCCGAGGTGGGATACCAGGAAGAGAAGAGCAGTGCACTTCTGAAAAATGTACTTGCGCAGGAGGGGTTCTCTATTGAGTCAGGAGTAGTAGGCATTCCCACGGCTTTTGTGGCTGAGTACGGAAGTGGAACTCCAGTGATTGGCATACTTGCTGAGTTTGATGCCTTACCGGGACTATCACAGAAAGCAATTCCAGTTCGGGAGGCACACACGAAAGATGGGGCGGGACATGCTTGTGGTCATCATTTATTCGGTGCAGCGTCTGTAGCGGCTGCTGTAGCTGTGAAGGACTGGCTAGTCGCCAGTGGTCAGAGCGGTACGGTCAGACTCTATGGTACACCCGCCGAAGAAGGGGGTGCCGGTAAAGTATATATGGTTCGCGAGGGGTTATTCAATGATGCAGATGCCGTGCTCCATTGGCATCCGGGTGACAGGAACGATGCCAGCCCGGCAACGACACTGGCAAATCGTTCAGCAAAATTCCGATTTTATGGACACTCTACTCATGCTGCTGGCGCTCCCGAACGGGGCCGGAGCGCTCTGGACGGTGTGGAGGCCATGAATATGATGGTCAATATGCTTCGCGAGCACGTACCCCAGGAAACACGTATCCACTATGTCATCACGCGCGGGGGACTGGCACCAAATGTTGTCCCTGACTATGCAGAGGTCTACTATTATGTCCGGCATCCCCTTGCCCAGACATTGGAGGAGATTTTTCCGCGTGTTATCAAAGCAGCCGAAGGAGCCGCCTTGGGAACAGGCACAACCATGGACTTCGAAATCATTCACGGCCTACACAGCGTATTGCCTAATAGTGCCCTGTCTCAGGCTATTCTGTCCAATATGGAGTCTCTGGGGGGCGTCAAGTATGACGCAGAAGAACAGCGTTTTGCCGAAGAGATTCGAAAAACGCTGGATGCGACGTCCATTCCTTTGGGGTCAGAATCCACGGTTCAGCCGTTCCTGCCCAAGATCACCAAAGGATCCACGGACGTTGGAGATGTGAGCTATATGGCACCAACTGCGGGCTTTACAACGGCCACCTGGGTTCCCGGAACAGCAGCACACAGTTGGCAGGCTGTGGCCGCAGGAGGGATGAGTATCGGGAAGAAGGGACTTACTCTCGCTGCAAAAACCCTAGCCCTGACTACGCTAGATCTGCTGCTGGATGAAGAACTGTTACAAACTGCTCGAAGGGAGTTTGAAGAGCGAAGAGGCCCGGATTTTGAATATCAGCCGCTACTTGGTGATCGAGATCCACCCTTGGACTATCGGAAATAGTCTCAGGCAAGCTTATCTGACACGATAGGCAGACGGCGCAGGTTTAATCACAATCTATGTTGTGTTGTTTTGTCCGAAAAATGCCTCCAGGGCACGTGCTGAGTTTGAAGGTCCATAACGCGTCCCGATCCAGGCAGCTAGGAGAGAGGCAAGAAATCCCCAGATAAATGGATCAAGTTCAAGAGGGCGAACAGGGCTGGCATTGCCAAAGGTCACGAATCCGATGACGTACAGGAGCACATAAACTGCTATCCCAACAACCATTGACATGAGGGCGCCTGACTTATTGAAGCGGGGCCAGTACAGCCCCAGCGCTACAGGTGTCAGGAACGCAACTGCAAGCCCCCCTCCGGTAAATACGATTACGTACTGTAGAAATTGCGGTGGGTATAGCGCGCCAATTGTAGCCAGTAGTCCAACAAGCATTGTTGTGCCATAACTGAGACGCTTCAGTAGACGTTCGGTAGCCTCGGGGCGGATGGATTGCTGGTAAACGTCACGGACTATACTGGACGTGATCATCAGCATGAAACTGTCTACCGTACTCATCGCGGCGGCAAACGGGGCAGCAATGAGGATCCCGGCCATCCATGGAATCCCGGCACCATCCGAGAGCAGATAGGCCATTACGGGCATAATCCTGTCGGGGGTATGGTCCAGTCCAGGCGCAAGCAGTCGAGCGCAGCAAAAGATGATGATCAGTGGAAAGTAGATCAGCGAGAAATAAACCGCTAGAGAAGCGACGGCACGACGCAGTGTACGCGTGCCGGTAAAGGCCATAAGGCGTATCATGTTGCCGGGCTGCCCCGTACCGGCAAGTGCCCAAAAAGCAAAGAAAGAAACGGCCACCCCGAGTGGCAGGAAGCCGTTAGGATCGGAGGGGCTGGGGCCAGGTGGACGCATATAAGTCCCTGCTGTATTGTCTCCCCGGGCGTAGGGGGTTAGTTGACCGACGCGAGGTTGCGCGGGTAGGAGAGGGAGCTCTGTCTGCGTTATGCGTGCGATTTCCTGCGGGGTGATGATCTGCGTAATTTTTATGGATGCGGACTCGGTATCGCCCGAGGGAATGAGCACTGCTTCGTTCGTGCGGAATAATCGTCCTTCGTTCATAAACCAGGTGTCCGTATCAATCCTGATGCCTTCCGGTGGCGCCGGTGAGTCAACTACAAAGGACGCTGTTCCCAGGCGAGGGGGTTGCATAGAGCTCATTTCCAGGGAGGCGTTGCGGAGACCGCCCACCTGTACCAGCGTAAAAACCAGCATCAGGAGCACACCTAGGAGCATTACAAAGCCCTGTAAAACATCGGTCCAGACGACAGCTCTGAATCCTCCAAAAGTGGTGTAAGCCACAACCAGGACGGCAAACAGGAGCAGGCCGAGTACATACTCGGGGCCTGTGCCGGTGGGTATTACATTCGGCAAATCATTTTGAAGCCAGACGGCTGCTTCCTGGTAGAGGGGGGACTCCCCCAGTAATTGCTGCATGATCAGTGCTGCAAGTGTAAACTGAGGCACAAGGAATACACAGAGCAGAACGGCAAGCAGTACGGTACTCATGAGCGCCAGGGCGCGACTTTCAAAACGCGCGCGGAGGATGTCCGGTATCGTGATTGCTCCCGTTCGACGGGAGACCGTGCTCAGGCGTTTGCCCAGCAAGCCCATGCCGCAGAGGGGAAAGATCATGTAGCTGGCTATCCAGAGTGCCAGCGACCAGCCATGAGCGTAGATGAGTGACGGAAATCCCGCAAAAGAACCCGCAGATGCACTGGTTGCTCCAAAAGTCAGTGCGAGCGCGATGACGCCCAGTCCGCGGCTCCCAAGAAAATATTCGCTAATAAACGCCCGTTTCTTGAAGGCATAGTTCGAGAGCACCGCCAGACCAAGAACAATGGCGGTATAGCAAAGAAAGGCAATTAGCGAGGCGTTGGCATCGCTGCTCATTGCTCCTCATCCTTCATGTGAAACAGGGCGAACCAGAGACTGTAAACTGTAGCAATGAGCCAGGGGAGACCTATACCGAACACCACCCATGCAGGCATGCCCCATAGCAGTGCAACACTGCCGGGTCTGTATGCAAAGATGGCGCAGTAACCAATTGTCCAGGCTAGGCAGACGGCCCAGGCTATCAGAATATGCAGGGCTTCCCGGCGTGCGCGTCGAAAAGCTGAGGGCATTATCGTCGGATTTCCAGAATGAGCTCGGTTTCTACAGCGCTGCCCAGCGGTAACTGGGCTACACCAACGGCAGAGCGTGCACCAATTCCCGCTTCTCCGAAGACCTCTTTCAGAAGTTCGGACGCTCCGTTTATCACCAAGTGTTGATCCGTAAAGTCAGGTTCAGAGTTGACATAGCCGGTCAGTCGGAGAATTCTGGTGATACGGTCCAGTGATCCTAGCGCCTGGCATGCTACGCGCAAGTTGTTAGCGGCGCAGAGCGCCGCTGCCCGTTGTGTAGTGGTAAGGTCCAGGTCGGATGGGACCTTACCAGCAAACTGGAGGTTGCCACGTGCAACTGGCACTGCGCCGGATACATAAGCGACGGTGTCCATCACCGTAACCGGTTTATACAGGCCACCGGGAGCAGGTACATCATCAAGCGGGTAGCCGAGCGATTCCAGACGTTCGATACGGTTATGCATAAATTTTAGGTAGGCAATTGCGAAAGAACTTAAGCCAGTTACCGTAAAAAATACTGTTTATGTCGGCAGGAGAGTAGCCGCGTTCGTAAAGAACATTCTTAATTAGGTGCAGGTCAGAATAGCGGTCCAGTCCAGTAGGTGTCTGATCACGGCCAAACCCGCCGTCCAGATCGCTGCCAATGGCGATATGCCTAGTATTGCCAGCGATTTCACAGATATGGTCCATATGATCTACAGCGGCGCTCACATTTACGACGGTACGATCGGTTTCGCCGCGTACCCAGCCGGGATACAGCATCCATGCATCAAATGCAATTCCGATAACAGCATCTCGGGCAATCAAGTCACGAATCTGCCCGTCGGAGAGCTGTCGTTGTCCAGGTACTAATGATCGGCAGTTATGGTGGCTGGCCAGAATCGGTCCGCTGTAGCGTTTCATAGCATCGGCCATCCCTCGGTCACTCAGATGGGTTACATCTAATGCAATATTCAAAGACTCAAATTCGCGGAGCAACTCAAATCCCCGCGAGGTCAATCCACCCGTTGTGCCGGTACCGCAAGCGTATTGTCCTGCCCCGTAATGTGTTAGTCCTGCCGCACGGACGCCCATTTGGTACCAGCGGTGCACATCATCAGGATCCAGGATGGGATCACATCCCTCAAAGCTGATAATGAGTCCCAGTGTCTCTGGATTGCTCCAGTGCGCATTCAAATCGTCAACAGTCCGGAGGATACGTATTCGCTGTGCTCGCTCTAGCCACTCATAGTATGCAAACTGTCCGTGCGCATGTGAATGTGCAATAGAGGGGTGCGCATAATCCAGATCGCGTCTGAGTGCAGTGAAGGGAGGAGAGGGACCGCTGCGCGCCAGTAGCGTGGCTACGCAAATGCGCAAATTCGCACATGCAAGCTCATCTAGTGAAACGGTGCAATTACCGCGAAACGGGGCATCGTTATACTGTGAATCCACCGCACACAAGTCATCCAGGGAAAGCGTCAGGTCCCGATTAAAATAGAGCGCATTCCAAGCTAAGTCCAAATGCGCATCAAAGAGTGGAGTTATGGGCTCAGCCATCTCCGACATAGAATCCCGCACGTCGGAGTAGTGCCAGCGGGGGCCGGAAGGATACTTCCTCAGTGTAACCACTCCCGAAATAGCCGAAGCCGTTTTCTACGTTGGAAAACACCCCAGGCTCTACCAGAAAGTCTTCGTCGAACGCACCCACAGGTGAGACCCAACTGGCATCTCCTACATGGACGGTCACATTCATTTCCCGCAGATCAATAATGTCTGGCGTTACGTCGTTGTCCGCGTCAAACAACCTATAGATGTCCAGATAATCTTCTCTAAGATCAATATTGAGCAGAAATCCTTCTGAATCCGGCTCGGCACGGCCGGCATAATTGAATACAATGGGTTTAAAGATAGGATCGGTTCCACTGGCTTCGAATCCAACTAGAATGTACTCGACATCAACACGCGGGAGCGTCGGGGGAGCTCCTCTGATGAGCAGTGGCATCAAAGCCTCCCTAGGTCTCAGTGTATCCGGTTCAAGCAGAATCAGTTCGGTGGGCGGAGGTACAGTAGTGATCGCTTCTGTTTTTGCGCCATCGGATCGCTCAACAACAAGGTGATAGGTTTCTTCCGCCACTGCTTCAAATGCGGACCAGTACACATGGCGGTAATCTCCATCCTCCAGTTGAATCACGGAGTCACGCCACACCTGTAATTCTCCGGTCTGCATACGTATAGTTTTCACGATCGCATCGATGGGTTCTGGACGGATCAGGGAAATGTTGTTTTTTATTTCGAAGACGCGAACAGCGTGAGTATCGGCTTTCGGGTTGATAATGCCGAAGACGGAAAAAGGGTGTTCAATTTCCAGACGTGTTTCTACGGTTTCGGAGCACGCGGAAAAGAGGAGCAGTACAGCAGTTGCCAGAACCAGACGTTTGTGCATATCAGTCAAAGTCAATTTTCAAACCGGCAACGGGTACAATGGGTAACTGATAGTTACGTTCGGTAGTGAATAAGTCCAGCGCAAACAGGTTGCGCCTGTTATAGGCATTAATCACCCCAACCTGTGCTGTCAGGATGAATTTATCAAGGACAAACTCCCGTTCAAGTGATACGTCCAGTCTATGGTATGTTGGGAGTAATCCCTGAAAGGGCTGACCGTAGATCACGCGCTGATCATCCGGTACCGTAAAGAGGTCCTGAATGCCGTCGAGCAGGACGAACCCGTCGAATCCGTACACATGGTTAAAGGGGCGTCCACTACCGAAATTCCACCGTACACTGACATCAACGCCGGATATACTTGTGGTTGCGACGATGTTTAGTTGATGCCTGCGGTCATGAGGTGGACGAAAGTCGAGGTTTCCACTTCCAAACCACAGTTCGGCAGAGGGCTGTTTAGAAGTGTAGCGTACGCTAGAGAGGCCATAGTTGATATATCCATACATTCTTGGCTGCCGAACTTCGGCCCGCAGTTCAATTCCCATAGCCCGGCCATCGGCCCGTTGCAGGCGAGATGTGAAGCGGGGATAGGCAGTCCACTCGGCAATAAAGAGATCACTTAGCTGTTTGTAGTAGGTTTCTGCGGATAATTCGAGCCATGGATAGGGGCTCACTCGGTACCCGGTCAGTGCATGAATTGAACGAGAGAGTTTTTCTGTTGGAGCACTGCGCCAAGAAGTAAAGATATTGGTTGCATCCCTGCGGTCATTGAGCCCGAAAATTTCCTGATGATACCAGCCGGCTCCCAGGCTCACTTCGTGTTCCCCGCGTTGCCAGATAGCCCGGGCACGTGCTTCAAAATTATTACGGTTTTCCTGTCCAGGGAACACCTCTGCAATTCCTGTGACGCGGGCTCTCAGTTCGGAGGTGATGTAGAAATCCGGTTCAAGGTAGATGCCGGCCTTGTGACGCCGGCTCACGCCAACCTCGAGATCCTGGAAAAGCCCACCCAAGTGGGCGGTTACCTGTGGTGCACGCCAGTACAATCCCCATTTCCACTGTGTTCGCTGATAAAAGCTGTTCATGTGGACAGCATACTGGAATCCTGAAATTCTTGACCAGCGCACCGGATCGTTAGCGGGTCCCTGATCGGTTTTGAGGTAGGAGTAAGAGAGCTGGATTTCGGCAACGAAGGGCAGTGCTCGTGGAAGAACGACATAGCGCAAACCGACTGCCGCGTTGCGCCAACCTACTTCTTCAAGAATCCTGTCGGCTGATTCCAGGCCAATGTTCCCACGGTCATTTGTATAAATGGCGCTGATTGAGAGCTGACTGTTGGAGCTGATCTGTCCGTGTACTTTGAGGAAGGCATCTCCAAACGTGTACGGCGTTTCCTGGGTGATATAGTGCTGAGCAATTTGCTTGACAACAGATTGGCGAGCAGAGGCCATAAAGGAAAGTCTGTTGTAGATCAGGGGACCCTCAATCTGAGCTGAGCTCACGAAGGGGGCGATAGACGCAGCCCCGGTATAGTTGCGTTTATCTCCGTTACGGGATTTAATGTCAATGACTGAGGAAATACGGCCGGTAAAGGGGGCACCGTACCCGGCTGTGTGAACATCCGCCTGGTGAATAATATCAGAGGAAAAAGCTGAATAGAACCCCAGAATATGATAGGGCTGGTAGACGTACATGCCGTCTATCAATGTCATATTGTGCGAAGGCTCGCCCCCTCGGATATAATATTGGCCGCCGCGGTCGCCGAGTGTAACTACGCCAGGGAGCGTAGTCAGGAAACTGGCCAGATCTCCGGATACATCTGGCGTTGGCAGCAGATCCATATCTTTTGGACTCACAGTTTGCAGTCCAGCGGTTACTCGGGCAGCCCCGGTTTCAGACTCGGCTACGACAATCGCCTCTTCCAATAATTGAGGGGAGGCTTGCAGGGCAATATTGAGGTTTAGTCGCTGTCCCGTCCGGAAGACCAGAGTATCTGACCATGCGGTGTACCCTATAAATGAAAAACGCAGCACATACGTACCTGGCGGGATGCGTGTAAGGTTGTAGATTCCATCACCGTCGGTCGCACCGCCTCTCAGCCCTCCGGTGTCGCTCTCCAGAACGACATTCACGCCGACGAGGGCCTCTCGATCATCGGCGTCGGTCACGAACCCCCGGATGCTTGCAGTCTGTCCAATGGCTGTACCGGTCCACGCGGATAGTGCGAGCAGGAGCAATACGTGTCGAATATTCACTGTTTAAAAGCCAATCGGATAGCCAATTAGAATAGTGTTGCTGTATGAGAAGATAATGGACAGAACATTAGGTTAAGTACTACTGCAAACATAAAAAGATTGTTGTACTTTTCTGGGGCGATAATAATCACAGAAATGTTACAATCACGTCGAGCATTTTTGGGAGCAATGGGGGGCGCGCTGGGATTAGCTGGTTTCTATAAAGTAAGCAGTAGCGCACAATCTGATGTGAAGGCCCAAATAGCAGTTCAACTATACTCGGTACGCGATTACATTCAATCTGAACATGACGCCGCTGAGGTGTTCGGCAGATTGTCAGCAATGGGGTACCGTAATGTAGAGACCGCATTCTGGCCCGAGAACTTGAGTATTTCACGCGCAGGTCAGCTGCTCCGTGAGGCGGGACTGGAGGTCATATCTGCGCATGTGGAGTTGCCTATAGGGGATGAACGGGAAACTATGTTGAGGATTGCGGAGGCCTACAAGTGTACCCGTATGGTCTGGCATGGCTGGCCTATGGATGAGCGTTACCGCTCCGCTGAGGGAGTGGATGAACTGACTGAACTGTATAACGAATGCCATGAGTTCGCGAGCCAGAACGGCCTCACGCTGTATCTACACAACCATTGGTGGGAATTTGAACAGTTGTCCGACGGATCCCTGCCATATTATCGACTCCTGGAAGGATTGAACGCAGACATTCTCTTCGAAACAGATACTTGGTGGACATTGGTTGCCGGACTTAATCCAGCGACCGTGCTGAAGGATTTTGGATCTCGTGCACCGCTCCTGCACATCAAGGACGGAGCAGTCATCAATACCGAGGGCCCCATGGTAGCGATAGGCACAGGGCTTCAAAATTTTCCTGCGATCTTGTCTGCCGCTGCCGCAGATTACTGGATTGTTGAGTTTGACAGTTGCGAGACCGATATGTTTGAGGCACTTGCGAGTAGCTACATCTATCTCTCGGAGCTCAGTAATTGACTGCAGTCGTGCTCAGCGGGGCTTAGTTGTCAACAACACGGATGATGCCGCGCATGGTGTTTGCGTGGCCGGGGAATGTACACACGAAAACATACTCGCCAGGCATATCCGGCACACTGAAGACAATCGTATCTGA
This sequence comes from Rhodothermales bacterium, assembly GCA_022821385.1. Lineage (GTDB taxonomy): Bacteria > Bacteroidota > Rhodothermia > Rhodothermales > Bin80 > Bin80. Next base: position 66,059 of record JAJEDR010000031.1, on the reverse strand, counting down.
AATTCCAGGTTCAAGTAGCTTGGTATGCGCGAGGACAGCCTCTGAGTCAGGCACATATTGCATCTCATGGCCTTTTAATCCCAGTCGCATTGCGGCCAACGCGACCTCATCTGCCGCGGCACTTTCGACGACCACAAGGTTGTGTAACATATCGTCATCGTTATTGAAGGTAAGTGTGATGTTGCTGCCTGCAGGAACAGTGAACTCATTTGTGCTGAACTGCAGATTCGGCAACGTTCCCACGGACAGTGCCACAGCGGGCTTGTTTTCAGAAGGCTGTGCGCCAGGTACAGGTTGAGCAGTATGTTCGCTGTCGGCGTCGGTCAGGAGTGATGCGCCCTCGGGCGTTCTGTTCACAGTATAGAACGCAGCAGGGTGCAGCAATGGATGCCCATCTTTTGAGCGTAAACCTGAAGCAGTTATCGAATGGATGTATCCTTCACGAAGGCCATCTAGCACCAAACGCACCTCCCGGCCATCCTCAGACACGACAGCACTCCTGACCGTATGTGACGCGATGTTAATAGGTTCACTACCGTATGTGGAATGGTATTTATAGGTAAAGCTCTCTACGGAATAGCTAGCGGTATTGCCGGCTGAAGCCTCATCCACAGCTTGTGTCAGTGTGATCAAGAATCCGTCTGGCATGATGTGAATCTCATGCATCTCGAACGGAATACTGCCGGTCCACACGAGTCGTTGCAATGCATACGGTCTGCCGCCCGTAGCAGCCCAGCCTCGACTAGTTTGACCGACCATCATTCCACCTTCTGGATCCCAGGCCATACGCAGTACGCCGGAGGCAAAACCTTCCCGAAAAGCAATTGCCGCCCCTTGGTACACGCCTTGCACTTTTTCCAGATATACACGTGCGATCTTGCTATGCCCCTGATCGCCCACAAATAATTGCCCCTCAAAAGGTCCAAACCTGCCGCCTGTAGTATCGGGGAGGATATCCGATGTGGATATGCCCAAAATCGCGTGTGGAAACCAGACGGCAGGTGGTTTAAGGGCGTCAATTTCTTTGGCAATTTCGAAGAGGGGCTTGCCGGTATCGGGTATATCCTCTGGTTTCAGGGACAACGGAGAGTCAGGTTCGTCCGTCCAGCGCAGTCCCGCAGGGTTGCCCACAAAGTCTCCGGTTTCCACATGTGTGATGTACCCAGAACCAACCCAATCTCCCTGATTCTCCGCATAAAACAGCTCCCCCTCCACATTCATGCCCATACCGGCTGGAGACCGCATACCGGTTGCAATGGGAGTCATTTGACCCTCCTCGTCAATTGATAGCATCCAGCCGCGCCACTTGGAGAGACTGGCACCGTATCCGATCCATCCTAGATTCAGCGCCACCACCATAGATCCGTCTTCTTGTAGGAGTGGGCCGTACGAGTACTCATGATAGTTGCCCTCCAACGGCCAGGCATACACGGTATTGTAGTGGTCTGCGGTGGCGTCTCCGTCGGTATCCACGAGGCGGGTCAATTCACCGCGCTGTGCAGTATAGAAACCGCCCTTGTGCCAGGCTAATCCAAGGGCTTCATGAAGACCGTATGCAAAACGCTGAAAATGGGGTGGTGAGGATCCGGCCATGACTGGATCATCAATCAGCCATACTTCACCCCGTCGAGTAGCAACTCCAAGTCTGCCATCTGGAGTGAAGGACATGCCACCGACTTCAAGTATGACATCCTGCGGGATGGGTACCGTATCTATGCGGTAATAGTCTGATTCCTGCAGTACCTGTGCCAGCCCAGGCATAGCGACAGTCAGGGACAGGATAACTCCACAGAAGCTATTTGCTATGTTTTTCAAGGATTTCATAGGTAGATCACCAAACAATGAGATATTTGGCCGTTGCTTGATCAGCATCTTGATTCACGGGGATCAAAAGGGTCTGACTATTTCCGGTTGACTGGATCACTGCGTTTGCTGCCTCCTCGATATACCAAGTGAATCCATCGACGGCATAACGATCATCACCGAGTGCGTCTATCTGGTCACTTACGGCTGCACGTACCCACACGGATGCGTCTGTAGTACCGCTTAGCGTGACGGTACGCGATAATCCAGTCCCGTCACTACGGGGTTGTATGTGGTCTTCCAGACTTGCGTCTCCCAATGAGTAGGTGAATATCGGATGAGGATTGAGTCGATAGCCCATGAATTTGGGTGCCTCGTCTGTGCTTATGCTGTACCCTGACACTCCCGAAAAGGTTAGTGTGCTTCCGAGCGGCATAACGGTCTGGTCGTGTCCTCGGTTATGCCACATTGATGCGGCATCCAAGAAAGGCCCACGCCATGCGTACAGCAGTGCACCGTCGGTCAGGTCAAGGCTGTAGTGCAAATTGTCGGGGTTGCCGACACTGACTGCATGGGTTCGTTTAGTTCCCTGGTGAACTACAAATCCGCGCAGGATCAAGGGAGTGGAGCTGGTTGCTACCGGAATGCGCGTTACTGGTGCAGGCCTTTGGGTGGGACGGAGCAGAGCTTGGACCGGTATAGTAGGTCCCTCTATGCTCAGCGTGACCGACGGAGATCCCCGGCCGACGGTTTTATGGTAGCTGAACACAAACGGATGAACTCCTTGATCCAGTTGTGTATCTGCGTACACGGTAGTTTGATTTTGTGCGTGTTTAAGGGTGTTTTGTCCTGATATTTGCAGCAGCGCCCCTCCAATTGGACGACCGCTCCAGTGAGGATCTCCGGTAATCCAGCCTAGTGCGGCGCCAAATCTGTATGTGCCACTTCGGGGGATGTGGAGGTTGCCTTCATAGCGAATAGCAACGGGGCCCGTGGCTGCAACAGTGTGTTCCTGCAGAGTATTGGCAGTTCCTGTCAGCGTTGGTGTTCCCAAGCCGGTCCATGTCACCTCTTCCAATTGTCCGTCATGGTACTCATGGTAGGTTACATCGGTCACGGATACCGATTCACTTCCGAAGGGGCGGTAGCTAAAATTCCGAAATGCAACGGGCCCATGATCTCCCTGAATCATGAGTGGACCGGTAGGGGCTTCATCTTCAAAGCCAGCAGCACGCGTGGGGCCCGAAACAGTTACGTTCTCCTGAATAACACTGCCATTGAGTGTAACCTGAGCGAAACGGGCATGCCGCGTTTTGCGACCGTTCGCATCGAATTCAGGTGCTTCAAACAGAATATGCAGTTTTTGCCAAAGGCCTGGTGCACGACTGGCATTCAGGCGTGGTGGACGCCCCTCGAATCCTTGCTGTCTAGATTCATCCCAGCGCTGATAGATCCCGCCAACATCCCCAAAGGTTACTTGAGAGCGCTTCCAGCTGTCTAACAATTGGACCTCGTAACGGCCCTGAAGGTAGATGCCGGAATTGGATCCCTGGGGCATCATAAACTCAAGCTCAAGCTCTATATCTCCATGTGACCAGTTGCTGTAGAGGTTGGTGCGTGCTCCTTCTGAAGGTTGATTAACGAGGACCCCCGTTCCTGGTGAAATGACCAGATCATGGCGGATATGCCGATTCGCTTGCACGCCCCCGGCTAGTTTCCAGTTTTCCCCTGGTTTATCAAAAGCAGACAGTGACTCCAGCGACATAGGCTGCAGCGGTAGGCGAGGCTGTGCATTTGCAGCAAAGCTGACCATAAACAGCGTGGCGAGGATGAGGGAGGTGCGCATTAAAGAGGGTGTGGATAGTTTTTGTAATAATTCCCAAGCAAGTCTCCTGTCATATAAGCTGGTGGTGTCACTTTACCCCGAAATCGGTACACGAGAGCGTTCGCCGTCTTCTGGCCATATCCCGAAGTACTACAGTGCTCAGACACTGAAAGGTGAAGGACTCCTTTATGGCGCTATTTTTTTGATGCAAAGTGACGGTAGAGAAACCAGGTAACCGCGAAGGCAATGAGAAAGATGAACGCCGGAATCCCGATGCCCCAAAGAAAACTGAAATCAGCCTGCTGCAAAACTCCCATTAGTCCTCACGCGGATGGTGTTTGCGCCAGGCGCGGTACGCCAGTATAAGTCCAAGAAAGGAGGCTGCGTACGCGATTGTCATGCCAATGACTGTGGCTAATGCTTGATTCATGATGTATTCTTGTTTGTTGCTTGCCAGCGAACCTTGGCTTCCAGTTCCTGCAGGTACTCCTGTTGTTTGGTTTCGTACTCATTGGAGATGGCCTTGAGTTTCGGATCGATCACAAGGTGTAACAGAATGGTCAGCACGACACCGATAGCCAACATGATGTACCCGGACACCTGTAGCAGTATCGACAGGGCGGCCCCGAGGGTAATAAGCACATAGCATGCGGGAGACAGGATGATAGCTATCCAGTCTTCTTTTGTCCATTCGTCAGCTTCATTAGCCGACCAGTTTCGACGAATCATGGCGTTTCTGGATAAGTGTCTGCTGGACGACTAGCCTGATCTGCACCAGGGACCGCCTCACCATTGGACATGATTAGGCCGCGTCGTTCTGCTTCGCGCCGAACAGGTCCCCACCAACCGATGGGACGTGACATTACGTAGTAATGAACAAGGTGATCCATCGGTTCAGACTTTGTGAGTAGCGTGACCGGGAAGTACACCATCGCACCAAGGATCATGAGTATCCAGAACTGCTGATAATCCAACAGATGGGGGATCAGGTTCAACTCCGGTAGTATCCACACAACGAGCCAGCTGAATCCCAGGTTGGCAATCCAGGAGGACAGGTATCCCCAGGCGTTGAAGCGCCACCAGACAACCTGAAGGATATTGGGTAGCCAGATACCCGCAGCCATGATCCAGAGTGCAAAGATGAGCCACGAGGTGATGTCCTCCATAATGAGGCCGTAGAAGAAGGACCCCAGAAGCAATATTCCAGTGGATATCCGGCCAACTTGCACCAGACGCTTTTCGCTTGCCTTGGGATTGACGTAGTGCTGGTACAGGTCACGTGTAGCGTACAAAGCACCGAGGTTGAGGTGCGACGAAATCGTTGACAGGTGAATTGCCAGGATAGCTGCGAAGAAGAAGCCCAGCATACCCGCAGGCAGGTAGTCGAATCCGAGCCGGAACCAGCCCATTTCGTACTCACTCTGGTCCGTGATGGCCGGGAAGAGGACGAAGAACGCCAGAATGGCGACGGCCCAGACAGAGTTGCGAACGAGGCCAATGATGGTTCCCCACCAGATACTGTAGCTGGCATCACGTACAGTTTTTGCGGATTGGATGCGTTGGGCCTCCACATACCAGTCTATGGTAGTCCCCATCCCGAAGCCACCTAAAAAGGCAATCATCATCATGGTGATGAACCAGGCGATCGGGAAGTCTCCGGACCACCATCCTGTAAAAGCAAACGGGTTAATACGGTCAAGCTCTCCGAGCACAGCCAGTTTATCCAGGATTCCCGTTGGGCCGCCGGCGATATGGATACCCCATACAGAGACGATAATGATGACCAGGAAAGCGATCACGCCCTGTTGGAAGTCGGCCATTACGACCCCCCAGTATCCGGCCGCCAGGACATAGATGGCGCACACTAGCGAAAAAACTATCAGTCCGATCCAGGTTGGCCACGCAAACAGGTACTCACATACACGTCCCATGGCAATACCAACCCAGCCAAGCACAAACATATTCATAAAGAATTGCCATCCGGCCATCCAGCCGCGCAGCAACTCACTGCCGAGGCCGGTGAAGCGCACGACATTCCATTCGGCCTGTGTATAGGCTAATGAGCGTCGAAAAATCCGCGTAGACACAAAAGCACTGATGGCTGCCCAGCCGCAGAAGAACGTATACCAGATGCCGGCCATCCCATTCTTGTAGATCACACCCGTGATCCACATGGGGGTATCTGTAGCCGTATGCGTGGCGTATACACTACTGGCAGGCAGCCACCAGGGCAATCCACGCCCTGCCAGAAAAAAATCAGATTCCGAACGTTTGCCCAGTCGGTAGAACAGGATGCCGCTCCCGAGCATCAGCAGGAGAAAGAGTCCAACCCAAAACCAGTCCAGGAACGTAAATGTCGCCATGGAGAATTATTTGACTCAAGTTGCGCCTTATTATAGGGCTTGGAACGTTAACTTTTGCAGGAGGGCCAATTGCGCAGGAGCTGCCAACAGAGCCATAAGGCTCGTGGAACATGGAAGCAGCCTTTGTAGGGGCCGCCTTTGAAACGATGAGTTACGTGCCCCTCCCGGTCGCAGTAGCCATACCATTCGCCATAATCTGAATCCACAAAATGGCGGAACGTGTACTCATCCACTTTTCGAAAGGCGGCAAGATCTTCAGGAGCTGATGTAAGCGAATAATTGAGCAGGTGTGCGTAAAGAGCTTCGCAATGGGGCCACCAGAGCTTCATGGACCACTCCAGCTGGACTGGACTGAATCCCTCTGCATCTATAAAGTAGTAGAGTCCGCCATGCTCCTCGTCCCATCCGCAATCCTGGGCATTCCGAATCATGTTTCGAGACAATTCAATCATATCGGGGTGTCCGGCTCTCAGGGCTGTCTGCTGCAGGAACCAGCCGGCCTCAATCGCATGTCCGGGATTCATCAGGCGTCCATTGGGTCCGTCCAGAAGGCAGCCATCCGGGGCTACGGATTCGAAGACACGGCTGCCGTGGACATGCAACTGGATGCGCTTAAAACAATCATCTATTTCGGGTGAGCAATCGGCATCGATCATGACCTCCTCGAGGAGGTTCAGCAGCATCATTGGCACAGCAAGCATTTGAGACGGAGCTGAACCTGCCAAGGTCGGACGTCCAACCTTCGACCAGTCATAAGCCCAGGTCCAGATACGCTCGACCATGAGTCCGGCCTCTTCTACCTGCGCAGGATGATCCATTGCGCGGCCATGCTCGGACAGTGCCAGTGCATAAAAGCACTCTGTAAATATTTTGCGCTGTTGGTAAATGGGTAGGCCATCACGTGCAAGCGCAAAATACACGCGTCCGTCCGGGCGCAGGGCATGATTTCTGAGAAAATCCATGCCGCTTGTAGCCAGAGAGCGCCAGGATTCGCGTTGGTCAACGAGTCGATACAACTTGCTGAACATCCAGACCTGTCGTGCCAGCAGCCAGATATGTTTGGTGGTGTCATAGACCGTACCGTCGCGGTCTAAATTGTTAAAGTAGCCCCTATGGGTCGGATCCGGGGAATGCATTTCCCAGAACGGAAGGACACGTTCAAATAGCTCGTGCTCGTATCGGGCCTGCAAACGCATGCGTTCGTACTCAGTCATAAAAAAGATGGGAAGCCATTACTTTAGGAGGCCTAATTGGACTAGTATTTTCCTAATTTAGACCATTCATCCGTTCAATCGATATTTACAGGGGTCAACCATGACTGATAGACGTAAATTTTTACGAACCGCTGCAGCTGCTGCAACGGGGCTTTCGCTTGCACCTGTGGCTGTTTCCAAGCCCAGGGCACTCCGTCCGAATCCAATAGGTGTATCTACCTATTCGTTCTGGCGGTTCAACGGTCCGAAGGAGAACTATCCTATTGAAGATTGCATTGATCAGGCCGCGGAGATGGGGTTTGATGGCATAGAATTGCTTCATGTGCAGATGGCTTCCGAAGAGCCTGGATACTTGCAGAGCCTGAAGCGCAGGGCCTTCGTTAACGGTCTGGATTTGATGGGATTCTCTACACATCAGGGATTCGTATCCCCGGAACCCCGGGTGCGACAGCAAAATATTAACGAGACCATTCGACAGATTGAGCTCTGCTACGAACTTGGGATACCGACCATGCGCCTCAATACCGGGAGGTGGGGAACCTCGGCGTCCTTTACTGCGCTAATGGATAATCGTGGCATTGAGCCACCATTGGAAGGTTACACAGATGAGGAGGCGTTCGGGTGGGTCATTGGTTCCATTGAACGATTGATCCCCAAGGCGGAGCAGTGTGGTGTACTTCTTGGGCTGGAAAACCATTGGGGACTCGGACGTACACCGGAGGGTGTGCTCAGAATCGTCGAGGCGATTGATTCGCCCTGGTTGAAAGTTACGCTTGATACGGGCAATTTCCTGGAAGATCCATACGACAAGCTGGAAATGCTGGCGCCCCACACCGTTTTGATGCAAGCCAAGACCTACTATGGTGGTGGGACCTGGTACACGCTGGACCTGGATTATCCACGTATCGCAGAAATCATGCGCCGGTACAACTATGCCGGATATGTTTCACTGGAGTTTGAAGGGAAGGAGAGTGAGCAGACCGCGATCCCGAAAAGTCTGGAGCTCTTACGCAGTGCATTCAGCTAAAGCTGCATGCGTGCACTACAGTACACAAGTCCGTCTGAAGCCCGGTTAGTGGAGGTACCTGATCCAGACTGTCCAGAGGGAGGTCTATTGCTGCAGGTTGAAGTGAGCGGTATATGCGGCAGTGATATTCATTTTTGGCAGGATCGAGTTGGCGGATATCCTGCCACTCCGGGGCATTCCGGACACGAATGTGTAGGTGTCGTACTGGACGGTACTGGATTGACGCCGGGTACGCGTGTATTGGCCCTAGCACCGGAGTATGACGGTTTCGCGGAGTTGCTACCCGCTTCGCCAGAGTCTGTAATCCCGACTCCCAATGGTTTGAGCCCCGAAAGGGCCGTATTGGGACAGCAATTGGGAACGGTAATTTATTGCTGCCGCAAACTCCCCAATGTGTTGGATGCAACAGTCGTTGTTGTCGGTCAGGGGCCGGCGGGGCTGTTGTTCTCCATGCTGCTGAATCAAATGGGGGCGCGTACAGTCATTGGTGTGGACGTGCAGGAGTGCAGGCTCCGGATGGCTGCGAAAGTTGGTGCGTCTAGGGTCATCCATGCAAAGAAGGAAGAGGTGGCATCTGTGGTACAAGCGCGTACAAAGGGGATAATGGCGGATCTCGTGGTGGAAGCAGTAGGAACCGCAGAAACAATCAATCTGTGTACTCGCCTGGTTCGCAAACACGGCCACATTGCATTGTTCGGTGTACCTAAGACAGACGTTCTACCAGTGGACATTGAAGCTCTGTTGCGCAAGAATGTACATATACATACCAGTGTTCTGGCGCAACGCGAACCAGGGTTACGGTCTTTTCGTCTGGCGCTGGATATGATTGCTACTGGCCGGTTGGATCCATGGCCACTCGTGACGCACCGGTTGCCGTTCAGTCAGATCGTTGAAGGTCTGGCATTAGCATCAACGCCGGATAGTGGTGCGGTCAAGGTGCTCCTGGACTACTAGACCTATGTCAGCATCTCGATTTGGGAGAGCATTCCGGGCATATCTGTTACCGGGCATAGTTTTTCAGTCGGTTCTCATTGGAGGTGCGTACGCAACCGGCCGAGAAATCGTAGAGTATGGGGCGCGATATGGAGCTGCCGGTGTATGGTGCATTGCAGCTTTGGGGTTGGGGTTTTCGGTGATGGCGGTGCTTACGTTCGAGTTTGCCCGACGCCACCGCACGTATGATTACCGCAGCTTCATGCAATCGTTGGTGGGCCCGTTTTGGCCCCTGTTTGATGTCATTTATGCGGTAATGGTATTGGTCACCGTTGCGGTTGTCATCGCCGCTTCGGTTCGTGTTGCCGAATCGGTACTGGGCCTGCCGGAAGCACTGTCCATTGCTGTTGTAATCGTATTGGTCGTTGTTTTGGAAGTTGGAGGGCGGCGCCAGATTGAGCGTTTCAAGACACTGGGATCGGTGGTGCTGTATGCCTCTTTTGCGGTATTTGCAGGGGTTGTATTGGCAGGGACGTGGGACGATGTTCTGCGGGTGTTTCAGGCTGCCCAAGAAGTAGAGGCTCCCCAGATCGGAGTGCCTGCGCTACTTTTTGTTGGGATTTTGTATGTCGGCTACAATCTGGGAGCCATGCCGGCCACCCTGTTTGTACTGGACGATCAGCATCGATTCCGACACACGTTACTAGCCGGTATCGTGACCGGCATTATGGCCACGCTTCCTTTCGTTTTGACCTATCTGGCTCTGATGGGGCATTACACCACAGGCGATGTACTATTGGCGGAGGTTCCTTGGCTGGAGATGTTGCCCGGCAATCTGACTGCAGTGTACGCAATAGTAATCCTCTGGACGCTCGTTGAAACGTCCACGGGCATGTTGCACGCTGTAATTCAGCGGGTGGACGCACACCTGCACAGCACTGGTCGGCGGCGCCTGTCTCGCGTACACACAGGGCTGCTGACAGTAGCCATCCTGGTAGCGGCCGTAGCGTGCTCCCGCTTTGGCATTATCGCACTGGTATCCCGCGGGTACGGGACATTAGCGTACGGATTTTTGCTGCTATTCGCAGCTCCGCTGCTCTTTCGTCTGGTCACACGCCGCCTGTAGCAGAGTTTCCTCAGACAGGCATTGGGAAAGGATGTAGACCCTAGAGCAGGTCTACACTTTGGGCCTGAAACCCTTTGTTGCCACGGGTTACGTCAAACTCTACCCGTTGTCCTTCATCAAGTGATTTATATCCCTCCTTGTTGACTTCAGAGTAGTGCACAAATACATCTTTATCACCGTTGTCACGCTGAATAAAGCCATACCCCTTTTCAGCACTGAACCACTTTACGGTGCCTTGTTCACGATCTTGCATAAATAATGGTGTCTTGCGACGTTTAAGAATTTTGGTTGAACGGTGTCAGTTTCTATCGGTTCTAGCCCGATCCAGAAGTTGAAATTCGTTCTGGATCTACCCAGAAACAGGACCTTATACGTAGGTTTTTCCAATGGGGTGCACTTTGAGAGCAATTAATTTGTAGATTCTGCAAATAATTTTTACACGCGATGATTGAACTTTTACGTCCCCGGAGTTACGATGTGTGCATCATTGGCTCCGGTGCCGGAGGAGGGATGGCGGCCAAAGTGCTGGCCGATGCAGGGGCTAAGGTCGTGATGCTGGAGGCGGGGCACCCCTGGTATGCTGAGTCGCATAGTGCGATGTTCAAGTGGAATTATGACTCCCCGAGGCGTGGTAGAGCAATTCCAACCAAGCAGTTTGGAGAATTTGATGGTACGACGGGTGGATGGAGCATAGCGGGTGAGCCCTACACGCACGCCCCAGGTACTGAATGGGACTGGTTCAGGGCGCGCTGTCTAGGTGGACGCACCAATCATTGGGGCAGGATCTCGTTACGTTTCGGGCCGGATGACTTTAGGCGGCGCAGCATTGATGGTCTGGGGGATGACTGGCCAATTGGCTATGAGGATATCAGTCCATTCTACGACAAGGTGGAGGATTTCGTAGGGGTTTTCGGTTCTATGGAGGGTATACGCAATGAGCCGGATGGCAAATTTTTGCCACCACCGGAACCGCGTTGCTACGAGAAGCTTCTGCAGAGAGCCTGCAAGGGGATGAACATCCCGGTGATTCCTTCCAGACTTTCCATTCTTACCCGTCCCCACAATGGGCGCCCGGCATGTCATTACTGTGGGCAGTGCGGACGCGGTTGTTCAACGAACTCGAATTTTTCTTCACCGTCGGTATTAATCCGTCCCGCTGAGCAAACAAATAATCTTACCGTCATTACACATGCGATGGCTCGCGAGATCCTGACGGACGAGAATGGGTTGGCCACCGGCGTGTCTTACGTGAATAAGGAAGATAGTCGGGAATACCAGGTGCGATCGAGTATCGTAGTGCTTGCTGCGAGCGCTTGTGAGTCGGCTAGGCTGTTGCTGAATTCACGCAGTACCCGCCATCCAAATGGTCTTGCGAATTCGAGCGACTGCGTTGGACGGTACGTGACCGATTCGACGGGTACTTCCGTGATGGGGATTGTGCCTGCGTTGTTCAATAACGTTCCTCACAATGAAGATGGGGTAGGTGGCATGCATGTCTACGTGCCGTGGTGGCTGGAGGACGAAAAGCTTGATTTTGTACGGGGGTATCACATTGAGCCGTGGGGAGGAAGGCAGATGCCATCGTATGGTTTTTTGGGGGAAATACAGCGAATAAATCACATGGACGCCGATGGAACCCCACGTCCACAGGGTGGTGGAGGTTACGGAGTACAGCTCAAAGAAGACTACAGGCGTCTGTACGGTGCGGTAATAGGGCTTAGTGGCCGCGGAGAGATGATCGCACGGCGTGACAATCGCTGCACGATTGATCCACATCAGGTTGATCAGTACGGTATACCTGTTTTGCGGTTTGATGTGACGTGGAGCGATCAGGAATATGCGCAGGTAAAGCATATGCAGGAAACCATGCGCAGTATCATCTACGCCATGGGCGGTGAACCGACGAACGGTATGCCCTCAAAGGAGGAGGGTTATGGAATTCTGCCACCTGGTCGGATCATTCACGAAGGGGGTACGACACGCATGGGCCATGATCCCCGTACCAGCGTGCTCAACAAGTGGTGTCAGGCACACGATGCCAAGAATGTTTTTGTCGCGGATGGCGGCCCGCTTGTTTCGCAGGCCCACAAGAACATAACCTGGACCATATTGGCCCTGTCTTGGCGCACCAGTGAGTACATTATTGAACAACGCAAGCGAGGAAATCTTTGATGGATCGACGTCAATCCATAAAGCTGATGGCATCCGCATCCCTATTGTCAGGGATTCCTGTTGCCAGCGCTCCTGTTGAGGGTATAGCTCTTCAGGAAACCGAAACAGATACGGAGGCCACATTTTTCAATGAGCACGAGATAGCTACGATCACGGTTCTGGCGGACATGATTATTCCTGCTGATGATCGTAGTGGCAGTGCTTCGGAAGCCGGAGTAGTTGAATTCATTGATTTTAATGTGGGTGATCAGGACGAACTCCAGGTACCTATTCGTGGCGGTCTGGCGTGGCTGGATGCTTATTGTCGCAAGCAGCACGGAGCCCCGTTCGTGGAGGCAGACCGGGAACAGCGTGAACAGATTCTTGACATTATTGCCTGGCCGTCCAGGGCCGCCCCGGAGTTAAGCGCGGGTGTAGCCTTTTTCAACAGATTCAGGGACTTGGTTGCGTCTGGTTTCTGGTCAAGCAAGATGGGTGTAGACGATCTGCAGTATTCTGGAAATGTTTATGTTCAGGAGTGGACAGGTTGTCCAAAGAAGGTACTTGAGGGCTTAGAAATCGTTGAGTAGGGGGGGATTCTCGCATTGTCGTCAGGGCATCGGTAACCTGGCGTGATGGACAGATCTGGTTCAAGCTGGATTCGAACTGCATCCGATCCGTCTTCCAGTTCGGAGTTGATGTACTCATAACCACCGCGTTGTCTACCGTACGTACCCTTGGCGTAACCATATATGCATCCCGGCACTGTGTAAAATGTGCTGCAATGCGTATTCCGATAGAACTGGGTCACTTACTCCGATTGAAGTGGTCCGTTTCCTATGCAATTGCCCGTCCGCATAGCAAGGCCGGTCGAGATTGTCCCCGGAAAGTAACTGTCACCGGGGCAATGTCTAGCATCTGGCAGATTCGCAAGTCCCTCCGTCGATATTCTTTCTGCCGGAAACAGAGTAGTACTCGAAGGCATCAGCATTGCATTGACGCAATAGTCGTGCCCTTATCGGACAAGGGTCATGAAGCGAGTGATGGTTTGTCCATCTGCGCGGAGACGGTACAGATACGTACCTACCGGTAACCCATCGGCATCAAACCGTAACTGATAGTGTCCAGCCGACTGCATACCATCTACAAGAGTAGATACAACACGTCCAGCCAGATCGTACACAGATATTTCAACATAACCGGGACGGTCCAGTGAGTACGTCAGTGTCGTTGACGGATTGAAAGGATTTGGGTAGTTTTGCGACAATGCAAGGGTAACGGGGATCTCAACCTCTATCGCGGTGGGCGTGGGACGGATAACTTTCACCACTCTCGTCTCACCGTCCCGATGCATAAGAACTTCATCGGTCGCTAGTGCCATCAGTTCCTGTTTCAACCTGACTGCTCCCCAGGCGGGATTAGCGGCAGCAAGATTTGTGGCGTAAGCGGCAAGCACCGCCGTAGCATGGGAGGTAGAGCCGTCAGGAGATTCGACATAGATCGTATGCTGTTCAAAGACACCCCCTGGCCGCACCCCACTATTTGCCACAGTTTTGTTCCTTATGCCGCCCGCGAAGATCGTCCTGTCGCTTGCTACTCCACTGTAAGCAATGTAATCGTCCATCGCTCCACACAGCGGAATCCAGTAGTCGTTCCGATGGATGTGCGGGTAGTCGTCGCAGTAAATCGCCCGGCGGTCGTTGCCTGAAACAATTGTATAATTTTCGGATGCCGAGATGAACAGGATGTCACGTGTAGCAAACCAGCTTGTTGCGACCATGAAACTCTTATGGAACGGTCGGTCTCCATCATCGTCCCATTCGCTTGCCGTATTGGTATCGTAGAGCGGCGAATCGTCGGTTGCAGTCCAAAAGATGCCGCTGCCTATATTCAATGAGTGGTATATCAGCCCAGTCGGATTACCTCCCAAAATAGTCCGACCATCATACCAATATTCTGCCCACTCGTTGAGCTGAACTAGGCGAGCTTTTCCGGTGTTCGCTAGAAAGGTGTTGGTAATCCTGGTGCCGTGGTCGTTCGGGCCAAATCCCTCCGCATCCACCACCGACACGTTCACCTGACCTGTGTCGTTGAGCACGGTCTCGGTATAGCCACCGCGAACGAGTACGGGACTCTGCGCCAAGACCGGGGATGCCAGAACAATCAAACAATAAAACAAGCCTCCTGTCCCCCCTAAACCAAGGAGATTTTTCGCTTGTGAGGAGGAGCCTGGATGAACGAGTGACATAGTACCGTACGCACGTGGGAATGAGAACAGGCGCAGATTTCGGGCTTGATCAGATTTCTTCATGGTACCAACTGGACGAGTCTGTGGCAAAAAAGCATCGTAATATTGGAGACGATTACTTCAAGGATCAATCTCGATAGTTTGTGCAACGGTCTCGGAGGATGTTCGTCCTCCGGCCGACTCCCCGGCATGCCAACCCTTCATTTTGTTGTATTGGACTGACAACGCCACGCAGTGGCGCGTTCTGTGGCGGAGCATGGCTCAGGTCCATTGCACTCGCCTTGCGAATATTGCATAGCCAACAGACCATAACAACGCTATAGACATAGCCTTACTAGATCGCTGAGTATTTAGTAACAACTCAAGTATTTGTTCCGTCAATCATGTTCTTTCTCTGTTATATACTGGGTAATATTGGTTATTTATTGAGACTATTGCACAGAACTATGGAATTTTGTTAGATTCGTGCTGTTCCAATTTGTAGCTTGGTTGTATGCCTAGTCATTTCAGACCCCGTACCGTCCAGTTGAGTTTTGGTCAACATTTTATTGATGCAGTTGCAAGCGGTCTTTTTATGTGGAGTTAAACAAGGTTATGCACTGGGAATCCATCGCGCGGCTCCCGCTGGAGATCTACCCAGTCGGGAAGAAGTATCGAGGTCAGAACATGTATTGTTCGCTCTTGTTGTTCAAGATGCTTTTGGTGGGACAATAGCACAAGTTATCAGATCGGGAGCTTGAGCCAAATGTTTGGGAGCCGCTTTCTGCCCGGCGCTTTAGTGATTTAGCGATTGAGGATTCTGTCCCTGACCACAGTACGATCAGTCGTTTTCGCACGCGATTGCTTGCCTTGGGTGCTTGGGATGGTTTACCGGCAACGGTCAACGACTAATTGCACGTAAATGGGCCGACCATTACGGTGCGGGCAATTGCGGATGCCAGTCTAACCGAACGCCTTTTTCCCCGAAGCGCGGGAGTTTAGGCTAGGATAGCACTCGGATGGAACGATATCAATGACCTCAAGGAAGGCATCGCGACCAGCACCTTCGTGGATGACGCACGGTCCTGCGGACCATGGGGTGGACGATCAAGTTCCAGGCCCCTTTGATAAAGGAGACCGGGAAGAAGACTACCGCGAAGTACGGTCATTCTTTGGGCGGGCCAAAGCAAGAAAGAGGTGCTGTGATCTTGCTGTTGTGGCGTTGGAGTCCAGATTAGTCCTACCCGTCCCGGTCCAGGCAAGGTTCCGGCGGCAACTGGCAATCAGGAGTATTTTGTGGTGAAAGCGGACATGGTCCTGCGGTGCGGTAGCCGATGTTGCGTAGAATAATCTCCGTTGGTACCCAATGGGTTGAGACCGTGTAGCCACCTCCAAAGAAACCATAGCCATTCTCCACGTTCGAAAACGTACCAGGTTCGATCAAAAGATTGGGGTCAAATGAGTCATTGGGGGGAGCCCATTGTTCGTCTGCTGCCAGGAATTGAAAGTAGATGCGGCGCAGTGCAATGTGGTCGGGGGAGAGGCAACTCAGTTCAAATTCTTCCTGAACAATGGCGAAATCGTCACGCAGATTAAGCTCGTAGCGCCAACCATTGTCGGTGGGTTCTTCTTTTCCCGAGTACGAGACTTCAACAGGCAGGCGGACCGAAGGTGGTGTGACCGATCCGGGTGGCCATGGATTCGCAGGTGGCAGGGTGATTGCATCGTATATAACGGACACATCCACCAGGTTTGGCGGCTTGCCGTGAATCTGGATAGGAACAATGACGCGATTACGCTCATCGGTAAGTTCTACTTCAACAGGCGGAGGGATCGTTACCTCGGCACTTGATTCAGCGCCATCGGATCGTCGCACACTGAGTCGGTAACTTTCTTCGTATTGGGCGCGGAATGCTGCCTCAAACACGTGACCTACACTGCTGTCACTGTACGTAATCTCACGATTGACCCATGTATGTGCATCCCCTGTTGTCAAGTTGGTAGACGTTACCACCGCATCAATTGGTCCGGCACGATCAACGCCCAGACGTTCCTCAATGGAAAATACACGGACCCGCTGAATATCGGCATGGGCATCCAGGTAACCCCAGATTGTGAAGGGTCGGTCTTCACCGATGACCGGGTCAATGGATTGATCACAACTGGTCAGGAACGATACAGTAAACAGCAGCGCAGCAGTACGAAGTAAATGAATCCTACGCATTAAAATTCAAACTTTATACCCGCAGTCGGGATGATCGGTAATTGGTTATTACGCTCAGCCGTGAAGATGTCCAGCGAGAAAAGATTGCTTTTGTTGTAGACATTGATCACGCCGGCCTGAATGGTGATGAACGAATCGTCGCGGTATTGAAAAACGCGATCAACTGAAAGGTCCAGGCGATGATAACTTGGCAATATACCCTCAAACGGTCGGTCGTAAATTACACGGGCCATACCTGGGTCGGTAGACACATCTACCGGGCCATCCAGGAGCACAAAACCATCAAAGCCCCGGATCTGACTGTAGGGCAAGCCACTTCCGAAATTCCAGCGTGCGCTTATATCAAATTTGCTCCATGTAAAGCTTGCAAGCACATTTACCTGATGCCTGCGATCGTGCGGGGGTCGATATCTGACCTCGTCCGAGCCGAACCAGATAGGCAATGATTCCTGCATAGCGTTGTATTCTACCGATGAGAGGCCGTAATTGACAAAGCCGTAGTAGCTGGTTCCTCGAAGTTCCATCCTTAGATCCAGCCCCACTGCGCGCCCGGATGCCTCCTGCAGGCGTGTTGTGAACCGGGGGAATGCAGTCCATTCTGACACAAATAAACTGGAGAATTTCTTGTAGAAAAGTTCGGCGGACACATTCATTCCCGGACGCAGTGAGGTGCTGTATCCGAACAGAGCATGAATCGAGTTGGGAAGACTCCCCGTCGGTGAACCGGTCCACGCCGTGAAAACATTGGTCGCATCCCTGCGGTCGTTCAAACCGACCATTTCCTGACGATAAAGCCCTCCGGCAAAACTGAACTGGTGTTCGCCCAATTCATAGAGCACACGTGCACGCGGTTCAAAATGAAATCCTTGGTCACCAAGGAATTCCGCAATAAGTCCAAAACGTCCCTTAAGGCTGGGGGTAAAGGTTATCTCCGGTTCAAAGTATGCGCCAGTCGAGAGGATCCGATCACTGGTGAAGTCCAGATTCTGAAACAGTCCATCTAGGCTGGCATCCAGCCTCGGCGCTCGCAAATAAAATCCCCAGTCCACATTCGTCCGACGACCATAATTGGTCAGGTTCACCGTCAGGTTGAACCCCTCAATGTCGCTGGAGCGTACTGGTTCATCGCGAGGTCCTCGCTCCATATTTAAGATTGATACGGAAAAGAGCACCTCTCCAAGCATTGGCAGGCTTGGCGGGGCTACTAGCCAACGTGCTCCATAAGCAGTGTTGTTCCAGCGGATTTCATCGCTCTCCTCATTGACGGTGTCCAAGGTTCCACGATCATAGGTGTGTATAGCACTGATTGAGGCCTGGTGGCTATCACTGATAATCCAGTGAACCTTACCAAAGAAATCTCCAAATGTATAGGGGACCGGTTGGCTGATGTAACTGGAGGCAACGCGTTCAATCGTTGAGGCACGCCCTGAAAACAAATACGACATACGTCCCCTTTTGACTGGCCCTTCCAGTATTCCCATACTGACGAAAGGCGCCAAAGAGAATGTTCTGCGTGATTCCTGAAGGTTTCCATTCCGCGTATGCACATCAATGACGGAGGACATACGACCAGAATATTTACTGCTGAATGCTCCGGCATGAATGTCGGCATTACGCAGTATGTCGGACGAGAAAGCTGAGTAGAAGCCGAGTATATGGAAGGGTTGATAGATATACATCCCGTCCAGAAGCGAGAGGTTATGGGAGGGTTCCCCGCCACGGATAAAGACTTGCCCTCCGCGATCCCCGATGGAAACCACCCCAGGCATGGCAGAGAGGTATGAGACCAAGTCCCCCGAAACATCTGGGGTAGGAACAAGATCTACGTCAGCCGGTCGGATGGTCTGTACTCCGGCTGCGACCATAGCTCCTCCATCACGTTCCCCCTCAACAACAAGCGCTTCCATTTCGATCCCGGGATTTAGCGCAATCGTGAGTCTAGCCGTCTGATCTTCAGCGAGATCAAGTGTATCGGTGAACGTCTCGTATCCGATGAAGGAGGCCTGCAGGAACCAACGTCCCGGCTGCAGACGAACAACGATGAAGAATCCATCATCGTCAGCTATATCTCCGCGCAGATTCCCGGTGGCATCGCGCAATGCAACGTTAACACCTTGGAGCGCCTGTCCATCCGATGCATCGGTCACGAACCCGCGGACGGTAGCGGTTTGTGCTGCTGTCTTCGGAACGGAGAAGAGGCATAACGCCAGACTCAATAACACACAACACTTCGACACAGTATTCATGGAGATACACGATGCTCAGGACGTCCACAAGTTAGAAAATTCTAGGTTCATGCGAGCTACATGAAACCGAGTTCCAGTCTGGCCTCATCGCTCATCATGTCAATGGTGAAAGGGGGGTCGAAAGTTAGCTCGACACGAGCGTCGGTCACTCCTTCGGTAAGCATCACCACAGATTCCACCTGACTGGGTAGACTGTCTGCGACCGGACAGTTGGGGGTTGTCAATGTCATTGTAATGAATGCACGGTCGTCCTCATCCAGTCGGACCTTGTAGATGAGCCCCAGATCGTACACGTTGACTGGAATTTCCGGGTCGTAGACCTGCCGGATGGATGCGATGACCTCGTCAGCCAGTCCGGCGGTTTTGGCGTTATCAATAACTTCGCAGTTCATGTTGTTTCGGCCAGCAATGCTTCTTTCTGAATACGCTCAAGCATGTGATTCAATCCATTTTTTCGGCGGGCAGTTATAAGACTTGGCAGGCCCACATCATGAATAAGCGCCATCAGATCTGTCTCGAGGATGCTCCGAGGCGGCTGGCCGTTCGTTAGACGGATCAGTAGCGCAATCATTCCACGCGTAATCAATGCGTCACTGTCCGCCTCAAAATATATACGGCCATTACGTACCGTACTGTGCAGCCAAACCATTGCCAGACATCCATGAATCCGGTTAGCTTCGGTTTTGAGCGAGGCCTTCATTGACGGCAGATCTTCGCCGAGTTCAATCAAATATTCTCTTCTTCCGTCAGCATCGTCGAACAGCTCCATGTCTTCAAGTATGGCTGTTTTACGACTTTGAATGGTCTCCGCATTAGACGGTTCATCATTCTCGCAAGAAGGGGCCTCGGTGGCCGTCGGCCCTGTGCGGGTGAGAGGCCCGGCGACAATCTCCTTTAGTCGGGTCACAAGCCTGTCTATGTCTTGCCTGGTATTGTAAGCTCCGAGAGAGGCTCTGACGGTGCCTGGAATACCCAGGTGCTTCATCAAAGGCATTGTGCAGTGATGGCCTGTGCGCACGGCGATGCCCGCTTGGTCCAAAGCGTACCCCACATCGTAGGGATGCTTGCCCTCCAAAAGGAAACTAAGTACACCGACCTTTTCTGGACTCGTACCGACAATCCTCAGGCCGGGCACAGTACTGACCTGTAAGTGGGCGTATTGCAGGAGCGCTTTTTCTCTTATTCGAAGAGATTCAATGCCAATGCTGTCAATGTAGTCAATTGCTGCCGCCATGCCAAGGACACCGGCAATGTTAGGGGTACCTGCCTCAAATTTGTGAGGGATATCTGCCCAGGTCGAAGATGTGCGATGCACTTCCTCAATCATGTCTCCACCGCCGTGCCAGGGAGACAGTTCTTCCAGGAGTGTTTCTCTGCCATACAGGAAGCCTATTCCTGTTGGACCATAAGCCTTATGGCTGCTTGCACAGTAAAAGTCACAGTTCAATGTCTCCATGTTCAGCGGCAGATGAGGGAGCCCCTGCGCACCGTCAAGAAGAACCGTAATGCCCCTTGTATGGGCCTCTTCAATGACCTGCTCCACAGGGTTGAGGGTTCCGAGGCTGTTTGAAACGTGTCCCAGCGTGACCAGACGCGTGCGGTCATTCATCTGGTCTACAAACGCATCCAGGTCCAGCGTTCCGTCCGGCAGCACATTCGACACACGCAATCGTGCTCCGCTTTTCTGTGCAAGCAATTGCCAGGGCACCAGATTGGAATGATGCTCCATGACCGTGGTCAGGATTTCATCTCCCCGCCGGATGTACTTGTCCCCAAGGACGGATGCTACAAGATTGATCGCTTCGGTAGTTCCGCGTGTGAAGACAATAGAACGCTCACTTGGTGATCCAACAAATTTTGCCAGGCGTTGTCGGGAGGTCTCGTAACGTTCGGTGGCGCGCTGACTCAAATAGTGTACACCACGGTGCACATTGCTGTGTTCATTGGTGTAGTAGTTCGCCAAACAGTCAATTACACATTGTGGTTTGAGCGAAGAAGCTGCGCTGTCCAGATAAACCAATGGATGCCCATACACTTCCTGCCGAAGAGTCGGAAAATCTGCCCGAATACGGGTGTCACTTATCGCAGTAAGGTCTGACATTGCGCGGAGCGCCCGCGTCAACGCAGCATGCGCTCCACATGGTCGTAGAGCACACCATGCAAGGCAGCAATGGGCGCTTTTTCGATGATTTCGCCGGCGAATGAGGTCAGCATAAGGCGGCGGGCTTCCTTTTCCCGAATCCCACGTGAGCGAAGGTAAAACAACCCGTCTTTATCCAACTGGCCAGTAGTTGCTCCATGCGAGCATTTAACATCGTCGGCATAAATTTCCAGTGCCGGTTTTGAATACATACGTGCTGTATCGGAGAGCACGATGCTTCGGTTTGTCTGGTACGCGTTCGTCAGTTGCGCATCCTCCCGGACGAGAACTTTGCCGTTAAATACTCCGATCGCACGATCATCCAGGATGCCCTTGTAATATTCTGAGCTGAAACAGTTGGGCTTGGCGTGATCAACAAGCGTGTTGTTGTCCACATGGGAGCGCCCACGTGCCACAAAAAGTCCATTAAGCAGACTTTCGCAGTTTTCTGCGTCGGGCAGAATCGACAGATTATTGCGTACCAGCTCTCCTCCAAACGTAAACACACTGCTGTGGAATTTGCTGTTGGCATCCTGATAAACACTCAGGTTGGTAACACGGCTCATTTGTGGTATTCCCACTTGCAGATCCAGGTAATCCACATTAGCACTACTTCCGACACGAATCTCAGTTACTGCGTTGATCAATAAAGAGACCGGATCCGCGCACTCGGTCGAATGGAGAATCTGCACTGAGGCTCCGTCGGCTACATGAATCAGTGTTCTTGGCTGGAGGAGCGTCGGCTGATCATTCGAAACCACATGAATAATATGCACCGGCTTGTCAAGTGTAACCCCGGGTGCAACGGTCACTACAGCTCCGTCCTTTACAAAGGCAGTATTCAGTGCTGTGAAGGGCTCCTGAGCGTAGTCTGCATAACTACCCAGGTGTGTCTGAACTATATCATGCTCAGCAACAGCGGAAAGACTCTCAATTGAGACCCCCAACGGGAGTTCATCAAGACTTGATTGTTCTGGTGAAAAGCAGCCATTAACGAGCACCACAACATATGCGTCCAACGCTTCAATACCCTTGGCGGTCGCCTTTCCCGTGCCAGCCACCTGGTAGGGGCGGCTGATTACCGGTGTCACATTAGTGTACTTCCAGGACTCATTCTTCCGTCCAGGAAAGCCGGTTTGCACAAAGCGATCGATCGCCTTCCTTGAAAGGTCCGAAAGTGCATCTGTAGTGCCATTCAAGGACTGGGCCCGTTCATAGGCTGCCAGAAAACGGTCTTCCGCACGTTTGTCCATCAGTTTAGGCATACTCTCTTTGGCAGTTATGCAGCTAATTCATCGTAAACCCAATCATATCCGTGCTTTTCAAGCTCGAGCGCAAGTTCTTTGCCCCCGGACCTGACAATTCGTCCGTCCACCATCACATGGACGAAGTCGGGCACGATATAATTGAGCAGGCGTTGGTAGTGGGTGATCACCAGGAACGCACGAGTTGGCATACGCAAATGGTTAACGCCGCGTGCGACGCTGCGCAGCGCGTCAATGTCAAGCCCGGAATCGGTTTCATCCAGAACCGCCAAGGTAGGCTCGAGCATAGCCAGTTGGAAGATTTCATTCCGTTTTTTCTCCCCGCCCGAGAATCCCTGGTTTACCGAGCGTTGTTTCAGGCGTGGATCCAGTCCAATCAAGGCGGCTCTTTCCCGGGCCAGACGCAAAAGTCCGGCGGCCCCGAGGGGGGCTTGTCCGCGGTGTTCGCGGACCGTATTGACGGCCTGTTTGAGAAAATTCATCATACTCACGCCTGGCAGTTCTACCGGGTATTGGAAAGCGAGAAAAACTCCCTCGCGTGAGCGCTCGTCTACGTCCATATCCAGGAGATCCTCTCCCCGATAGTGAACGGAGCCGCCGTCAATTTCATAATCATCTCGTCCTGCGAGTACAGCAGCCAGAGTGCTTTTTCCTGATCCGTTTGGACCCATAATGGCGTGAATTTCGCCAGCGTTCACTGAAAGATCAACGCCCTTCAGTATGGGCATATCTTCAACGGAGGCCCGTAGCCCCCGAATGTCTAAAATTGGTGTCATTCCTCGTGATATGAGAAGTATGATCCGCGATTAATACTTATCCGACGGATCCCTCTAGTTCAATGGCAAGGAGTTTACGCGCCTCGACGGCAAACTCCATAGGTAATTTGGTTAGAATCTCCTGACAGAATCCACTCACCAGAAGTTTAATCGCGTCCTGTTCACTAATTCCCCGCTGCTGGCAGTAGAACATCTGATCTTCCCCCACCTTGCTGGTGGTTGCCTCATGTTCTACCTGGGCGGTCGGGTTGTGAATCTCCAGATAGGGGAAAGTATGTGCACCGCACCGGTCCCCCAGAAGCATGGAATCACATTGCGCAAAATTGCGCGCGTTCTCAGCTCCCTTGTTGATCCGGACTAACCCACGGTAGCTGTTATTTGAGCGACCGGCAGAAATCCCTTTGGATATGATAGTGCTGGACGTATTTCGGCCTAGGTGGAGCATCTTGGTTCCGGTGTCTGCCTGTTGCTGGCCTTTGGTGAAGGCCACTGAATAGAATTCTCCGGTTGAATAATCTCCTTTCAGGATCACGCTGGGGTATTTCCAGGTGATTGCCGATCCTGTTTCAAGTTGCGTCCATGATATCTTGGACCCAGATCCTTCGCAGATCCCCCGCTTAGTCACAAAATTAAACACTCCGCCCTTTCCTTCATTGTCGCCGGGATACCAATTCTGGATTGTTGAATACTTAACCTCGGCATCTTTATGTGCGATAATCTCAACTACGGCAGCGTGGAGTTGATTTTCGTCCCGGCGCGGCGCGGTGCAGCCCTCAAGATAGGACACGTATGAGCCCTCATCAGCAACAATCAGCGTACGCTCAAACTGTCCAGTGCCCGCCTGATTGATTCGAAAATAGGTAGACAACTCCATCGGGCAGCGAACACCGGGAGGGATGTAACAGAATGATCCGTCACTGAATACAGCAGCGTTAAGTGCGGCGTAAAAATTGTCAGTGTAGGGCACAACACTGCCCATATACTTGCGCACCAGATCACCGTGGTTCTCTATGGCTTCGGTGAAGGAGCAAAAAATGATTCCGAGCTTGGCAAGTTCTTCCTTAAAGGTCGTTGCGACTGAGACGCTATCTACAACAGCATCCACAGCTACACCAGCCAGTACTTTCTGCTCTTCAAGAGGAATACCCAGTGCTTCAAACGTTTGAAGAAGCTCGGGATCAACCTCATCCAAGCTTTCGTAGCGCGGTTTACTTCCGGGGGCCGAATAGTAGCTGATCTCCTGGAAATCAATCTCAGGATACTTCAGGTGGGCCCAGCGCGGATATTTATCCTGGTCGGAGGCAAGTTTTTCCCAGTGTCTGAACGCACGCAGTCTATTCTCTAACATCCAGTCAGGATCTTGCTTTTTCGATGAGATCAATCGGATCACATCCTCGCTCAATCCTTTCGGGATTGTGTCAGAGGCGATAGCTGTCGACCAGCCATGCTCGTAGTCGCTTTCGGCTACTTCGTGCAGGTATTGAGTATCAGTGTTCATATTGGATACAAGACAAATTTTGTAACACCCCGAAAGGGTGTACTGATCCGTCGACGAGTGACACGGAATAAACCTTCACCGGTGTCCTTCGTTCCTGTGTTTAGCTGGCGGGATGACAATTCAACTTCAGATTACACATGGTTCTGAGTATCACAGATCGAGCCCGTTCACAGCTTCAAAGGGTAGCTGTGCAGGAAAGTATCAACCTGGATAAGGCATATCTACGCCTAGCGGTAGTTCAGGGTGGCTGTTCGGGGCTCACATACGATTTAGGTTGGGACACCGAAGTAAAGCATGGTGATGCGCAACTTGATGTGGGTGGCTTGTCAGTCGTCATAGATCATCGCAGCAGGCTTTATCTGGATGGTACGGAATTGGATTTTACCGATGGACTGGAGGGCAAGGGGTTTCATTTTTCTAACCCGCAGGCGTCAAGGACTTGTGCTTGCGGAGAATCGTTTGGACTATAAACCCCTTTCTGTATGCGGGTCAAACGTCGCAGTTGATTCTGCGTCGGTTGGCACGTAGTGGAAATTCGGGCGCTAGGCAGGGTCGAATCAGTCGGATCCATCGCGTAATTGCCGTATCCATTTGTCCTGCAGGGTCAGATCCACTCTTTTAGAGTGCCTTGCTTGGCACTGCAGCCTCTGCGGTATTCTACTCTTGGGTCTTGTTTCTTTGGTAGCGGCGCGGCAAACGGTTACGGTCAGCGGGACCGTGCGTGACGCCGAAACTATCGAATCCCTGCAATAGGCGAACGACTTCATTGAGATTACTGCCAGGGATTTGCCCGAACAGGGCTCGCGTGAACTGACTGCACCGCAAACAATACTTAGGTCGGTTTGGGTGTTTCAGTGCCTTTAACAGCCGCCCTCTTGACTATAAGGTCGTGGTGGGCGAGTAGCCAGCGTGCTCGCCTCATTGCCGGCCGGCATTGCGTCCTCACCTGTACTCCGATGCTGATTGCACATGTGGGGCAGGGTATTGCATCATTGGAACAATTTTTGCCAGAAAATTTGACATAGCCGCCAAGGACTGCAGTCGGCTGCAGAAAGGAATTTCCCGTCGGGACTATTTGCTGTCACTCCATACTTTTTGGCTATGACCAAACAAACTTCGGCAACTCAAATGCGATGATCCGTACGAGACCAGTAACCCCGCTCCTCCACCTGTTGCTCATTTTCATTGTGGCACTTTCTGCCCAGGTCGCGGCGGCGCAGGAGGGTGTCGTGCGATACATCACTGACGACGATATTCCACCGATTTCGGCTATTGAAGGCTATATTCCCCTTGGTCCTGATTCTGCAATCGTGGCCGACAATACCGGAGCGCTGTTCCTGCTGGTTTCTGATCGCAAGGTTCGAATGATAGGCCAACAGGCAGAGGGGCCGTGCGCACACACGGACGTGACCTCGTTTGCCGTCGCCGGTGACACCGTCTTTGTTCTTGATCGGCGGCTCGGAAGGATTACGGGCTACGAGATCAATAGTGGCACCTGTTTGATGGAAGTCAGGAGTCCAGAATTGAACAGGTTTCGCAGACTCGGACGAGTAGGGGGCTGGTTTTACCTGGTGGATACCGATTATTCGGCTACGACACCAGAGGGCGAATCCCTGTTGTATCGCATGAGTACATCCAGTAGTCTTGAGTCCCTTGCACTCACGAAATCATCAATAGCGGCTAACTTGATGCCAATGCCCTTACTATTCGGGCGCTCGTTGGTCTACATCAAGGATGCCGACGGCATACTTTTTTTAGTCTTGCCCCAGACACACAGGATATGGAAGTACAACACCCGGAACGCGGCCGTCTCCTTTATTGAGCTGGAACACGACTCACCCGATTTTGGGCCGGTAAAGGATTTTTCCCAGGCATCGGAGGTCCTTTCGGAAATAGAAATGGAACGGGATTTGTTCCTGCTGTCTGATCACATTGCTGTTTTTTCGACAGGGGCGGAGGGGTCAAGGTTGAGCCTGTACTCGTACGAGGGCGATCTGATGGCACGTGGTCCGGTTTCCGAAACTCCCATGTTCTCCAGTGGAAACAAACTGTACGCGCTGGTATCCACTGAGTCCGAATCGCAGCCGTACGAGATCCGTGTAGTCGAGCCGCCTCCGGCACGGTGACTCAGGTCAAGGCCCTCCCCGCATTGGCTTGGACGGACTGCATCGCCACAATTTTAACTGAACGCTATTTTCGGCGCGCCTGATCGACAAGAGTATTCCTACTCGCCGGCAGGTAGGTATTCGGCCGGAATCGGCAAGCCAGGCCATTCCGGTTGCCAGAAAATGGTCATTATCCACCAGCGATCGCCTTTGTATAGCAGCTGGAAGCTATTGATGCCCCGGGCGAAAGGCTCTGTACCCTCCTCAAGCGAACGGTACGACTCATACGTGCTGAATGCATGGACTAAATTGCCGTAGTGCTGGGCTGACCGGTCGATCTCCAACTCGTAGAACGCGTCCCGGAGGAATGCCTCACTGGTCCGCTCCATGAACTCCTTCGGCGTCCAGGAAATGTACGATGTAGCGCCCGTGGAATCGCGCACAATTGGTATCAGGCGTGTATCGGGAAGAAAAAGCGAGTGAAATCGCTCCCAATCGATCTCCCGGCCAGCTGGCCCGGAAATCACATCATATACGGCGGTCAAAATGGCATCCACGGAACTCACATCGTCTGGGTTGGCTTCCTGTGCGTGTGAAGCAGACTGCCAGGATAGCAGTAAAGCCGTGATCAGTATAAGTTTTCGCATTAGATAAGCAAGTTTGGATCTTATAGATACCGTAGCATGACAGGTTCCTCACTGGGCTTTATTCTCCGGTACTTAACTAACGTTACTTGCCAAGATGTTTATACCAGGGAATTTAAAGACTGCCGGTCGAGAGACTGTATTCCAGTGACCTTGAACAGCGAGAAAGCTGTGCATCCAGCATGTCTCGCGAAGTGCACAGATCAATACTGATCTCCAAAGGTTGCCCTAGATGATGCCACGTTCAAGCCACCCTAGGCCGATGCCTATCACTGCAGATGTGCTAATTGGAGGATTTCCGCAAGGAGCGTCATCTTTATTGGCTCATGCTGTACATGATTGTCAGGTGTCAAGAGAGGGAGGTTGGAGAACGCAACTACGTAGGCTGATAGATTGCTAGACGGATAGTAGCTTCTTATCTTCATAGATCGTCTACGGGTTACAACAGTCAAGTTTATGAGCATTCGCCATTTCCTCTGCGTCTCGTCACTATTGCTCCTCGTGACAGTGCCAAGCGCATCCGTTTTGGCACAGCCTGCCGAACCGGGACCTGTGCAGGACGGCTATCCCAAGAATTGGGGCATTGACATTTTGCATTACGCCTTCGCATTGCAGCTCAGTGACACTACCGACGTTATCATGGGGCAGGCCACCGTAGAAGCACGATATCTGGCGCCGGGACAGTCCACTATGCGGCTTGATCTGATCAATCAGTCAGAATCTCTGGGAGGTAACGGTATGACCGTCAAGCGCGTGCATATGGACGGCGGAGATCTGATTTATCGTCATGAAGATGATCAGATATTTATCGAACTTGGGCAAGAGATGGCGGCGCAAGAGCGTATTGAGATCACGGTTGAATATTATGGTGTTCCGGCTTCGGGCCTCAAAATTGCATTGACTAAGCACGGCGACCGATCCTTTTTTAGTGATAATTGGTCCTCACGTGCGAAGAACTGGCTACCCACCGTTGATCACCCTTATGATAAAGCTACAAACGAATTCATCATCACTGCTCCAAATCATTATCAAGTCATCTCGAACGGCCTGCTAAAGGAGGAGACCGACTTGGTGAATGGAATGCGTCTGACTCACTGGAATAACAGCGTACCGATCGCAACCTGGCTTTATGTACTTGGCGTCGCAGAGTTTGCGGTTCAATATGTGGATGTTTTCGATGGCAAATCTATTCAGACCTGGGTGTACAAACAGGGCCGGGACGCCGGATTCTACGATTTTGCAGTCCCGACCAAACAGGCGCTGGCTTATTTCACCGACTTGGTGGGTCCATTCTCTTACGAAAAGCTCGCTAACATCCAATCAAATTCCGTAGGAGGTGGAATGGAAGCGGCCTCGGCCATCTTCTACGGCGATCGCTCGGTGACCGGCACCCGGGACAAGCGCTGGCAGCATGTGATAGTACATGAGGTTGCCCATCAGTGGTTCGGCAATGCAGTCACCGAATATGAATGGAATGATCTCTGGTTAAGTGAGGGATTTGCCACCTATTATACATTGCTTTTTCGGGCGTATGCATACGGAAGGGAGGATTTTGTGGAGGGGCTTAAGAATTCCCGTGATCGTGTCTTTGCTTACTATGAAGACGACTATGATTTCCGAATTATTCGTGAGCACCTGCCCGATCTGAACAATGTTTCCGGAAGTATGATTTATCAGAAAGCGGCCTGGGTGTTGCATATGCTCCGGGCGCTGGTAGGCGAGGAAGCCTATAATCACGGTGTCCGGACCTATTATGCCGCCTACAAGGACCGTAATGCCTCGACAGGCGATTTTCGCCGTCATATTGAAGAGGCTTCCGGTATGAAGCTCGGATGGTTCTTTGACCAGTGGTTGTATCAGGGCGGTGTCGTGTATTTGGACGGTTACTGGCAGTATGATGAGGAATCAAACGAGCTTGTGGTCTCTCTGCAGCAGACCCAGCCCACCTACACTTTTCGTATTGCTCCTGCTCTTGAGATTGTCTATGACGACGGTTCCAAAGAACGCCTAACACTTGAGCTTGAAGGCAATCTAGCCGTGGAACACAGAAGTCCCGTGGCAAAGTCTGTGATGCAAGTGATCCCGGATCCCGATACGGAATTACTCGCTCGATGGACATTCGTCCAGAGATAACGAGACCGACATTTGGTAGATAGACTGGCGCTTCCCGTTACCAGGATTGCTTGATCGGCTTCCAGGTAAAGGGATCAGTTGCGAACCCAGCGAATCCGATCCCCTTCAACGATTCCTCTTGTGTCAGTATATCCGCCGGGGACTTCCAACACGAACTGCGCTGGCTGTCCGCCGACAATAGGCTCATCAGAATAGGGTTTCGCGCGCTTAGCGATGTCCACGACCACTGAATCAGCAGAAACAAATAGCAGATCCAGGGATAACGGTGTATTGCCCATCCAGAATTGGCGAGGCTCCTGCGTGTCAAACACGAACAGCATACCTGATTCGGGCGGGAACGATGTTCGCTGCATCATACCCCGCTCACGAAGGGAATCTGTATCGGCGATCTCAATATCCAGAGAGAGCATCGGTTCGCCCGCACGAAGAAAATCAAGCGTCCCGTCAACCCTGAATGGAATTTCCGGTGTTGAAAGGGACGGGGTAGTCTCAGATGAATTCTGGCAGGAGGCCGTCAAGAGAACTAGAAGCACCAGGAAAGTAGAATATTTCATTCTGAGTCACTCGGTTTTTTTCCAGCGAATACTTGTTGAACTGTCAATCCCGAACCGGTCACTGAATCCCCCTCGAACTTCTACCACATATTGCGCAAGGTCAGTGGACCGAATGTGTTCATGGGAGAGTGGTGTGGTGCGTTTGGCAATATTCACAATTCCAGAGTCTGCTCCCACGAACATGATATCAAGTGGAAGGGGTGTGTTCGCCATCCAGAAGCTCAAAGAATCTGGAGTCGGGAATATGAACAGCATCCCTTCGCTGAGAGTGAGTTGACGTCTGTGCATCAGACCTCTTGCCCGAGCGGCATCGTCTTCTGCGAATTCAACCTCGATAGTGCGGATCACTTGCCCGTCAGTGTCCAGAAAATCAAGTTCCCCCCTTGCGAGTTCCTCTGGTTCGCTTGAGCACCCCTGCAACAGAATTACAGCAATTGCAGTGATGAGGATTCGTTTCATTTATTCGGGTAGAGGGTTACCAGTCGAGTATTTCAACCGAATCATTGCTGACCGGTTCAGTCTGGCCATAATTTCGCAGTCAGATTATCGCATACATGCAATCCTTGTGTGGTCAAGCGCATGTTTGTGCCCTGCTGAACGATGAATCCCCGGGCTTTCATTTGTAGCAGCGTCTCCTTTTTATGGGCTATAAGATCAAGGCCATATGTGTTTTTTAGATCATCCAGGTCAAGTCCCTCAGATGTACGGAGTGCCAGCATTATTCGCTCTCGGGCCAGGTCGTGCATTGAGAGAGTCTCTTGGGTTACAGTGGGTGATTCGGCAATTGTCACGGCCTCCAGGTATTTGCGCAGGCTGCGGACATTCTGCCACCTGAGAGCTTTGTCACTCTGCCACCAGAATGAATGGGCGCTTGGACCGACTCCCAGATAGTTTGTATGTTGCCAGTAGCGCGTATTATGCATCGCACGGTGTCCCGGGAGCGCAAAGTTGGAGATCTCGTAGTGCTCATATCCCATAGATGTTAGGATATCCATGGCCTGTTGAAATTGATCTGCTGCGTTTTCGTCTGAAACCGGTTTGACAAATCCATTCGCGACCTGTTTGTGCAAAGGCGTCTGGGGCTCAATGGTCAGGTTGTAGGTGGAAATGTGCGGGACCTGTGTTTCTATGGCGCGGGACAGGTTGTCTTGCCAGATCTTTGTTGATGCCCCCGGAACACCAAAAATCAAATCAAGTGACCAGCTGCTCAATTCAGCTGACTGAATCAGCTTACATGCCAATAGTGCCTGATCTGAGTTGTGGCACCGGTTCATAAAGCTTAGGTCGGCATTCCTGAAAGACTGAACTCCGAGGCTCATTCGGGTTATACCGGCGTGTTTGAGTTCTTCAAGAACCGGAGCATTAATGTCTTCCGGGTTAGCTTCCAGCGTAATTTCGTCAACTTGGGATGTATCAAAAGATGCACAGATCTGTGCCAAAATATGGGTGATCGCCTGGGAGGGCAGAAGCGAAGGTGTGCCGCCGCCAAAGTATATGGTTGACAGCAGTGTGTTGGGGAAAGTTCGGGCTTTCTGGGCTATTTCGAGGCAAAGAGCTTCAATGAATTCAGTTTGCCTGCGCTGGGTCGTGACAAAGTAGAAATCACAGTAAGAGCAGCGTTGGGCACAAAAAGGAATGTGCACATACAGGGACGCTTCTTGCTGGTTAGCAGTCATGTGTCTTTGAACCCGAATTAACCGGTACGATGCGCAATGCCGCTAGGGAAATTCCCTGCAAGACTTGGTGCAGTCGAGGGGGCAAAAAGGCGGTGGAGCACCAAACACCGGGGGATTATTCCCCGATGTTATTCTTCGCACCGGAAACAGGCTACAGAATAATGCCAACGCGAACAGGAAGCTGCATATCCACCGCCGAACGTGCTACTACCAGTGCGGGCGTTATCTCCAGAAAGACCGAGGTGGCCTGGAGCGCGAATACCCAGCCTATTCCGACCTCAACAATTGGGCCTGCCTCGTCATCACTGGTATCGCCGGCCAACGGAAGATAAGCGCCCAGTCCAGCAACAAGGTACGGTGAGCGCACAGCGGCGGCGTTCATCGTGACGATGAGCGAAATACTCGGGCTGATAAAATAGGCAGCACCGTCACGCCCCTGGAAGACGTAATTGACAAAGCTGGCCCCGGCGGAGATTGAAAGATCGGGGTTAATTGGAAAGGCGAGACGGGTATCAAGGCCGAGACCAAACGGATTTGTCCCTGTACTTCCTACGGCACCCATACCCAGTCCGACACGGGGGCGGGGTATCTGTGAATATGAAACGGGGACGATCAACAGCAGGATGGTCAGGCAAACAAGAATTCTGGCGGAACCCAAACGCATGAAGTGTAGCTGATTAGTTGACACTGGTCAAACCCCGGGCCGCAGGCTTTGTTGCGAATGAACCAGTGTCCTGTCCGCAGTGTTGGAACGCGCGGCGGATCACATGCCTTGCTGGGAGTCAATCCCATTAATAATTTGGTTCGGTTCGGTTGTGATTTATGTGGAATGATTAGATTTCGGCTTCATGTGAGCCTTTCCACGGCGCACGAAAAACTGATAACCACATACAATTACCAGCAAAGTACAGACACCCAAAGTGACCGGACAATAATAAGAGCGAGCGGTCGGACAATATTAGGAATATGTAGTTGAATTGACAAGGGGAATTAGCCTTATACATTTCGGAGCATTTTTTTCGTAAACTCCATTTGTTCCCTCTTACTTATTCGGTTTAAGATGCGAACCTTTCCTGATTAATCTTCTATTCCATCAATCCACGTGAAAAAACTATCTCATCTAGTATCTCATAAGGACGCAGGGTTTATTAAATCCGATTTCGAACCATGGTAGGATTACTGAGCTCGCACACGCATGAGAGTGTGCCTGAGCTATTTCGCATGGACATTAGATGACGGTCATAAAGGATATTCCTGCTCTCGTAAAACGACTATGTGCATGTCCCCGAGAGACGGAATGGTTTGAGTTCAAGTCCAGCTATGCGAAGCCGGATAAAATTGGCCGGAATATTTCCGCAATTGCGAATGCGACTGCAATTGCTGGAAGATCTAATGGTTACGTGATCTGGGGGATTAACGATAAAGACCACCGGGTTATCGGGACAAGCTTCAATCCAGATTCAAAGCGAGTACAACGCGACGATCTTGATCACTGGTTGGCTCAAAGGCTTAAGCCCTCAATAGATTTCCGTTTCTATGAGGATACCGTGGACGGTAAAGATGTGGTAGTACTAGTGATTCCCCGTGCACCTCACCAACCCGTAAGGTTTGATAACGAGGCATATATCCGCGTAGGATCTCATACTCGAAAACTAAACGACTTTCCTGAACGGGAGAGACAACTCTGGCGCGTGTCAGACAGGAGAACTTTTGAAAAAGGGACTGCTATTGAACGTGTACAGGGATCTGATGTGCTACGCTTTCTGGATTACGAATCATATTTCAGTTTGTCAACCACTCCCACACCTCCGCAAACGTCCAATCTTCTGCAAACACTGCAGAATGAGAGCTTTGTACGCCAGCGTGATGATGGAGCATGGGATATTTTGAATCTGGGCCTCTTGGCATTTGCGCGAAACCTAGAGGAGGCGGGCTCGCTGCATCGCAAAGCGACAAGAATTGTTAGATATTCTGGATCAGGCAGATACCATGCGAGTCAGCAAAAGGAATTCTCAGCGGGTTATGCATCGGGATTCACCGATATTATACGCTACGTAAATAATCTTGCACCAATCGATGAGATTTTCAAGGGTGGGATTAGAAAAGAGAAACCACGCTTTCCTATTATCCCGATTCGCGAAGTTATTGCAAACGCACTGATTCATCAAGACTTGACCGCAAGAGGTGCGGGGCCATTAATTGAGATATTCGAGAATCGTATTGAAGTCCTGAACCCTGGCGCACCATTGGTAGACCCAGAACAGTTCGTAAATGCCCCTCCCAAATCACGAAATGAGGCGCTATCTGCGCTTCTTCGCAGACTTGGAATTTGCGAGGAACTTGGTAGCGGCTGGGACAAGATTGTGTATGAAACTGAAAAAGAGAAGCTGCCGGCCCCACGGATTGAAGTGACCAACGACAGCACACGCGTTACGATTTATGCAGCAAAGTCATTATCCGAGATGAGTTCTGCCGATCTTGTACGAGCTGTATACCTGCATGCCTGCCTGCGGTACACGGATGGTGGGGCTGGTGTGACGAATACTACTGTTCGGCAGAGGTTCGGGATAGACCGGAAGAACAGCGCGAAGGCATCACGAGTCTTGGCAGAGGCCTTAGCTGCTGGAAGCATTGTACCCCTGGATCCAAATGCGAGTCGAAAATTCATGCAATACGTCCCCTACTGGGCAGGAGATTCCGCAGATGACGGAGACTGACATAGTGAACCTTCCATGGCTATTGCCTGGATCACTATTGCTAATGGCGCAGAACAGTTTTCTCCTTATCCATATCAAGGTCCCGACCGGCAAGAAGTGTTTTGACGGTTATTTGCTAGATCCATCAATCATGATGCTGAGCGGACTTTCCTTATCCGTGCGCACATTAGGGGCGGGAAGGTGTACGGTAAATTGGGGACGCCTATAAGGGAGTTGATGATCTAGACCTGGTATCTGGAAAATACGGAGACGACCCTCACCTATTCACTAGCCAAATGAAAATCACTTTTGCCCTTTTTGTAATTGTACTCACATCCTGCACGTTCCCGGATAGTGATAGTACTGCGATCAACGAAACGACCAGTATAGCCCAAGAATCCGGTGACACCAGCGAGTTGCTGGATAAATGGGAGGTCATCCAATTCAAAAATGAGTGGGGCGAACCTACTACGCGAGGCTTCCAAAGTCCGTGGGTATCGCCGGTAAGACCGATGAGCTTTCCCTGGCAAGATGTCCGGGTAAAATTATCGCCAGTTGTCATGAGGATGATCCCTTAGTGAGGCTCTTTTTTGACTCCGAACCGTTGCTGCGGGGAGGCAAGTTATTAGGTGAGGGTAGGGCCGAGAGCTATACGCTATCAGCGCGGGTTGACGGGCGCGACGTTGAGTACCACGTGATTCATGCTGCGTATGACATGCCAAACGACCTAGTCTTTCTCCGCGATTCTCACACTAGATTTTTGCGCGATATCAGTGGTGGCAGTAAAGTGGCATTCCTGCTCCCCTGGTACAACGAGGGTAATGTCCGCTTTGACTGGCCGCTCACCGGCTTCTCCGAAGCGCGCAAATCAGCTTGCGGAGAGCAGTAGGCTTGAAACAAACAACCGTCGTTTTCGGATTGAAGCCTCGAACGGCAAGAATTTTTATTTGATGGTTATTTGCTAGATCCACTAATCATGATGCTGAACGGACTTGCTGGCTCGTATTGAAACCCCAAGCAGGCAAGATGTTTTTTATTTGACGGTTATTTGCTAGACCCATTAATCATGATGCTGAGCAGGCCTTTCTTATCCAAATCAAAGCTCTGAATGGCGTGGAGTTTTATTTGGCGGTTACTTGCAAGATTCATCAATCATGATGCTGAACGGGCTTACTCACCCGTATCGAAGCGCCCGGCAGGCAAGATTTTATTTAATGGTTATTTGCCAGACCCATTAATCATGATGCCGAGCAGACTTGCTTGCCCGTATTTAAATCCCAGGACATGCCCAATGTCTCTCATGTTTATCACAGCTTGAGTTATAATTCTCAAAAATCGCCCCATAAAAAGGTCGGTCCAACCTTTGATTCCAATATCTTTCTCCGAACTGCACCGCATTATAACATTTAAGTTTAAGATGTTAGTTTCAGCGAAACATCTCAACAGTTAGATTACCGTACAGACCTTAACCTATTTCCGATTCGAACGATGCCCCTGAATGTAGACGATGTACTTTATTTCGAGGACACATTAAGCGAAGAAGAGTGTCTGATTCAACAATTGGCCAGACGATATGCACAGGAAAAACTTGAACCGCGCGCGCTAGAAGGCAATCAGGATGAGGTTTTCCACACGGAAATTGCACGGGAGATGGGGGAGATCGGGCTGTTAGGAGCGTTCATTCCTGAAGAATTTGGCGGAGCTGAAGTCAGCTACACAGCCTATGGGCTGGTAGCTCGCGAGCTTGAGCGCGTTGATTCGGGATACCGTTCCTTCATGTCCGTGCAGTCCTCGCTGGTTATGTTGCCGATCTGGAAGTTTGGCACCGACGAGCAACGAAACACATTTCTGCCACGACTGGCAACCGGAGAGCTAATTGGGTGTTTTGGCCTAACCGAACCCAATCATGGTTCTGATCCGGGTTCCATGGAAACCACCGCGCTTCGGGTTTCTGGAGGTTGGAAACTGAACGGAGCAAAGATGTGGATCACAAATTCTCCAATTGCAGATTTAGCCGTAGTGTGGGCAAAAGCGAAGGAGTCGGTCGATGATCCAGGTGTGATTCGAGGATTCATAATTGAGCGGGGAAGCAAAGGTTTAACGACACCGAAGACCGGGCACAAGATGAGTCTCCGGGCGTCACTCACGGGGGAAATTGTACTGCATGATGTATTCGTTCCTGATTCAAGAATTTTTCCCGAGGTCCGCGGATTGCGTGGACCGTTTACCTGTCTTAACAGTGCCCGTTACGGAATCGTGTGGGGAGCATGTGGGGCCGCAGAAAACTGTTTCCAAAGGGCACGACAGTACGTTATGGAGCGACACCAGTTTGGTCACCCGCTCGGAGCCATGCAACTCGTGCAGACGAAACTGGCCAACATGATCACCAGCATTACACAGATGCAGCTTTTAGCCTGGCGTCTGGGGAAACTTATGGATACGGGGCGTGCCATACCCGAAATGGTATCTATGGCCAAACGTAATAATTGCAACACTGCACTGGAGATTGCAAGAACTGCCCGTGATATGCTGGGAGGAAATGGAATCAGCGGAGAGTTTCGGGTGATTCATCATATGGTCAACCTGGAGAGCGTCAATACATATGAGGGGACCTATGACATACATGTCCTGATACTCGGGCGTGCGATCACGGGGGTTCAGGCCTTTGTTCCGCTTGGGAATGACGTGTGATAGCGGCTAGTTTTCCGATCTCCTTGGATACACAATGTTTGAAGAAAACCAGTCAGAGATCTCCAGAGCTTAGCTGTTGTCCCGGCGCAGCATGCTTCTCCAAGTTTCAAAAGCGAGCCACCAGTCCAGCAGGCCAATGTAGCTGGTATCACCACTAGCGAAGCTATCGGCCATAAGTTGCAGCTTCGCCTGATCGTATGCATCACAGTCTCGTACGGAGGTACTATGAAGCGTGTCCAACAGGAACTCACGTAAATGGTTAATAAAATCCCGCGGGCGTGGATCACTGTAGGCCAATCCCATCTTCTTTTTTACCCGGGTATAAGCGAGGGAACTGACCGTTCCTAGACCGAAAGGATACTGCACGGTACCTTTTACTAGAGGTTGATGCGCCAGAGCGAAAGCATGCTGTCGAACGAGTTTTCGCAACAGACGCCCGTGCCAGCGCAGCCGGAGGGGAACCTGAAACAATGCCCTGAGCACCGAGGGCTGTGCATACGGCATGTATGAAACACACACGTTATCCAGATAATTCTGTTCATGCCCAAAGAAGTTTGGCAGGCGTGATTGAACGCTCAGCAGGTCTGCCTTATCGGCAGTGGTCATTGATGCGGGGAGGCGCTGCCAACAGGCATTTAACTCATCTTCGGCACCGCCAGTCATGGTTTTGTCCACATCTGGTGCAAAAAAATCAGCTTTTCCCGCAAGTATGCGCGGCAGCGTTGTCTGTGCTTTGCCCAGATTTAAGGCACGCCTGAAAACGACTTGGTTCATGAGTTGTCGGCGTGCGATCTCACCGAAACCACCATCCAGAATGCCCAGGCCTGTTTTATGCAACTTGCCGTAAGCAATGCGCTCTATAGTTGCGGAAGCGGGGGTGATCACCTGGGTTAGTGCGACCCGTTCACGCAGCAGGTCAACACAACGTGTGATGTGCGGCAACCGAATCTGGAGATACTTATGTTCAACCTCCGCAGTGCGGGCCAGGTCAGTTGATATCTGTACATCAGGATGGTCGGGGGGACCCCAGACATGCGTATTACGGTATTTGCCGAGTGCCAGCAATGCACGTGAATCCAATCCCCCTGACAGCCCTAGACTCCATGGTTTCGGTCCACTAACCTGGAGTGTTTTTTGAAGTGCATGTTTATATCCTTCTCCGCTATGATCAAGTTGTGTGGTCGTACAGCTCCATGGTCGAAGGCTAACCTTCAAGCGTCCGTGCTCAACCACAGCGCATCCGCCAGGTCCGAGGCGGATGGCTTGTTTCACCAGACTGGTTGTATCCAGTGAGTTTGCCAGGAGCCACTGTGCACCAAACCTGGCGTAGTCTATCTCTAGCGGGCCAGCATACTGCGCAAGCCAGTCAAGCCGTGTACTGAAATACACTCCATCTGCATGTTCAAGAAGGTGAACAGTCCGTGTACCGGTGCTATCTGTGAGCAACTCTACTTTGCCGGGTTGCCAGCGCAGGACAACAAAGTGTCCGTCCAAGTCTGCCAGATCAGTTTCGGTTTGGGTCAGGAGGGCAGCCCAGTCCTGTTCCTGCAGGATGCGATCATCACGAATTCCCACACCCGTAACGAAAAAGGCGCCGCCACCCGGAAGTTTTCCACCAAAGCAGGTCTCCGCAGGCCCTCCTGCCTGTGCGCGCAGATTCGGTTCCCGAATGTTAAACCGGGCCTGTTCATGCTGAACAGCCAGCTTTGCAGGTTTTGATGTGCCCGCAAAACCTGTCAGCCAGCCCATGATATCATGCTATATTTTCCAGGTGTGCCTGGGCTGCAGATAAGCGGGCAATAGGGACGCGGAAAGGTGAACAGGAAACGTAATCCAGGCCCAGGCGATAGCAGAATCCGACCGAGCTTGGCTCGACGCCGTGTTCGCCGCAGATGCCCACTTTCAAGGTTGAGTTGGAGCCCCTGCCATGCTCGGTAGCCATTTGGACAAGTTGTCCGACCCCTTCCTGGTCAAGTGTCTGGAATGGATCGTCACGAAGGATTTTTTGTTCCACATAGCTGGGCAGGAATTTACCGGCGTCATCCCGGCTGTATCCAAAGCACATTTGGGTCAGATCATTGGTACCGAAGGAAAAGAAATCGGCCGTTTTGGCTATTTCTGCAGCAGTCAATGCGGCACGCGGAACCTCTATCATAGTGCCGATCAGGTATTCTACCCGGGTTCCAGTTTCCTCAAATACGGTTTCTGCGGTCTGCTGGATAAGCTCCTTCTGGTTGACAAACTCCTGTACAGTTCCGATCAGAGGCACCATTATTTCCGGCTTTGGATCAATTCCTTCTCCCTTGACTTCTACCGCGGCTTCAATGATGGCCCTTGCCTGCATAGAGGTGATCTCAGGGTACGTTATTCCGAGGCGACAGCCGCGGTGACCCAGCATAGGATTGAACTCATGCAACTCGGCAATTTTCGCTTCAACTTCAGCGAGTGATACGCCCATGAGCTGCGCCATTTCTGATTTTCCAGCCTGATCATGCGGGAGGAACTCGTGCAGCGGTGGGTCCAGCAGTCGGATTGTGATTGGCATCCCCGGCATTGCACGGAAAATTCCGGCAAAATCTTCCCTCTGGAAGGGAAGCAGCTTGGCTAGCGCGGCCTCACGGTCCTCTTCTGACTTGGCCAGAATCATTTCTCTAACAGACAAAATGCGATTGCCTTCAAAGAACATGTGCTCCGTACGGCAGAGGCCGATACCCTCTGCTCCAAACGAAATTGCTTTTGCGGCATCCTCAGGCGTGTCGGCGTTGGTCCGCACACCCATGGGGCGGATCTCATCGGCCCATTCCATGAATGTTGCAAAGTCCTCGCTCATCTGAGCGCTAACCAGTTCCTGTGCACCATGAATGACCTCTCCCGATGAGCCATTGATGCTGATCCAGTCTCCTTCCTTCACTGTGGTTCCATTTGCAACGAAGGATTTTTCCGCATAGTTAATCACAACCTCTCCACAGCCTGCTACGCAGGGTTTGCCCCAGCCGCGTGCGACCACGGCTGCATGACTTGTCATGCCTCCCCGGGAGGTTAGTATTCCCTGCGCCGCATCCATGCCTCCCACATCTTCTGGACTCGTTTCGATGCGGACCAAGACAACTTTTTTGCCATCCTGTGCCCAGTCTTCGGCTTTGTCAGCACTGAATACCACCTGTCCCACTGCGGCCCCCGGAGAGGCCGGGAGTCCGGTTGCCATCACATCATCACGGTATGCGAGTTCGTCCTTGAAACCAGGATGCAACAGTTGATCAAGATGTCTTGGCTCTACGAGATTTCTTACAGCATTTGCTTTGTCAGTGATCCCCTCTTTAACTAGGTCCACTGCAGTGCGCAGGGCTGCACGTCCGGTTCGCTTACCATCACGGGTCTGCAGGATATAAAGCGATCCGTCCTGGATCGTAAACTCTATATCCTGCATATTCTGGTAATGTTTTTCGAGATTTGTGGTCATTCGGACCAAATCCTCATGTGGTTGAGGAAATTCTTCGGCCATCTCCGAAATCGGCTTAGGTGTGCGGATGCCAGCCACTACATCCTCTCCCTGAGCGTTGACGAGATACTCACCATAGAGCTCTCTCTCACCGGTAGCAGGATTGCGTGTAAAGCAAACACCGGTTCCACTAGTATCACCCATATTGCCATAGACCATAGCCTGCACATTGACGGCGGTGCCCAAAAGGCCGGTGATTTTGTTAATCTGACGATATTTGCGGGCCCGTGGAATGTCCCACGAGCTAAAAACTGCATTTATGGAATGTTCGAGTTGTACTTGCGGGTCAGTCGGGAACGCGTGGCCGGCATGCATTTCATAAAGATCTTTGAATGACCGTACAAGACGTTTTAGGTCATCTGCATCCAGCTCCAAATCATCTGTAACCCCCTTGGCTTTCTTCATTGCGTCAATTGCGCCCTCAAAGTAGTGGTGATGTACGCCCATAACTACATCTCCAAACATGTCAATAAACCGACGGTACGCGTCGTAAGCAAAGCGCTCATTACCGCTTTCTCGCGCGAGTCCGGTAACAACCTCGTCGTTTAGCCCCAGGTTGAGTACGGTATCCATCATACCGGGCATTGATTGTGCAGCCCCGCTTCGGACAGAGACCAAGAGGGGTTTGTCAGGATCTCCATATTTGCGTCCTAATGCATTCTCGAGGTGGTGTATGCCTTCTTGTATCTGGGTACCCAGCCCTTCGGGCCAGGATTGATTGTCGCTGAAGTAGCGACAGGCTTCAGTTGTTATCGTGAAGCCGGGGGGGACAGGCAGGCCAATGGCGCTCATCTCTGCCAGGTTGGCTCCCTTTCCGCCAAGTAAGGCTTTCATTTCTTTTGATCCTTCGGTGGCTCCGCTTCCAAAGCGATACACGTATTGGGTGGACATTCCAAGTGTCAGATTGTATGTTGATTAACGATTTGCGTACAGCGAAGTAATTTACTTCAAAACTTTGGATCTCCCGCAGCTGATTCAAGCGGGTTCTTTGGTCGGCTTGAGTAGGCTGATGAAAGCGAGCGGTAAAACCTCCCACACTGGCCAGTGCAACGGCTGGGTAGCTCAGCTTTGTACCTACAATAAACGATTGGAAAATAGGAGTCTCCATCAGATGTTTAGCTTCCATTCCCAGCAGTTTATGTCTGGCGAGACGTGACACCTTGGGCGCAGTTCTTTGAAGCAGATCGTTCGCTATCCCGCTTTCCCGTTCTTGGCGCCAGCGAGTTCCCACAGACGCACTATTCCGCTGTAGCCGACATCCGGCAAAGGCATGCAGTTTTCGGGCCGAGTGTGGGACGACGGGTTAAGATGTAAGCTTCGTAGCGTTAGTGATGGTGGCGGACCCTCGACTAGGTCAAAGAAGGTACCTAATTCCCAGTAGGCGATAACAGGCAACTATACGGAATGGATGCGCAACAAGAAACGCAATACACTCCCGGTCAGGTTGGTCTTCCAAGTCCTGAGATCGTTTATGTAGCTTTGGAAGGCGTGCTTCTGACCACAATTCACTAGGCTTGTGGCTTGAAGAACCAAAGCTTGCGAGAATGCGTCCTTATCGTTGTGCGTCCTCTCCAACGAAACTTTTAATTGTCCCCAGAGAAAAAATTTCGTTGTCACTGAACAGCCAGATCTGGAGCCATTTTTTCGTGGGTGACGGAAGAAAACCAAATCGCTGAACAGTTCAGGTAGCGCTATGACCACTTGGAAAACAAACCTGATTTATGCCGTAGTTGCACGCACTGCTGTTCTTGTTTCTGTGATCTTTTCAGTTGTCCCTGTCAATACTGCCAAGGGGATGCTGTTGCAGGTCCAGACTGTAACGCTTACCGAAGGTTTTCGGATCGGCGACGAAGCTGCCGGGGACACGCTGCTGTTTGGCGCGGTCACTCAGGTAAGTGCAGACTCCGAGGGGCAGGTTTATGTAGTAGAGTCCCCATTCAACGGAATTCATGTATTCTCTGCTATTGGCGATCATATCACATCCATTGGCAGATTAGGGGCAGGCCCTGGAGAATTCCAGAATGCACCACAAATTCATGTTGGTCCCAGCGATACGCTTTATGCTTTTGACTTTTGGCCGCGCCGTCTTTCCGTGTTCTCTCCAGAAAGCCACGAATTTGAGTACAGTCTTTCATTGGGCAGTTCGAATGATGCCTGCCCACCAATTTCGCTACTGG
Organism: Rhodothermales bacterium; assembly: GCA_022821385.1. Classification (GTDB taxonomy): domain Bacteria; phylum Bacteroidota; class Rhodothermia; order Rhodothermales; family Bin80; genus Bin80. Next base: position 23,066 of record JAJEDR010000031.1, on the reverse strand, counting down.
GCGTAGAGCAACAGGGGTTTGTTCTTCTATGCGGGCAAGGTGTGGGGTCACCGGCGGAAGCTCACATGACACGGTTCAATCGGGTATATGTGCAAAGCCGGGACCACCGGGTCCTGTCCGATTCGATTGCTGTGCTACCAGTCCGTGAGGAATTGGTACACACCACACATGACACGATGGTATTCCACTCACTCATATATGGCCGTTCACCGCATTTTGTTTTTGGGCCTGGTGGCCCGCTGTACTATGCGTGGAATGACGCTATTCGTATTCGGGTCGTAGGTCTGGACGGTGCTCTGCAAGATGAAATCAATATTTCGCATGAGCCCATTCAAGTAACAAGTAAGGAGCGGGATGATGCATTGGCCTCTTACGGGTTCCCCGCCAGTAACGCCACGCTCAACAATCTAGCGCGCGCGAGAATGCCCGCCACCAAACCGGCGTTTTCGTATTTCCTCGTTGATGATCTTGACAGGCTCTGGATTAGCCTGAGCATGCGTGAAGGTGCATTGGAAATTGAATGGTTGATTGTGGATTTACAGGGACAGGTAATCGCTACAACCAACTTATCCCGTCAGATGCGACCTATGAGAATACGGGGAAACCGCGTCTATGGAAGACTTGTCGACCCCGACACCCTCATTCACATGGTGGTTGCTTGGGATATGGCTATCCACTGAGTCGTCTTAGTCGGGGAGTGGTGGACGTCTATCTTTAGGACAATGAACGGTTCACATTGAGATTGACATACCATCGGCTGAAAGAAAAAGCCAAACATTTGGCCGTAATCGCATCCATGAATTTTTTGTCTGACTCTTCGGAACGGCAACTCAGTGGAATCAAGGCAAGAATGATCGCAGAGAAAGGCGTGTCTTGTCATTTCAGTTTTGCGAGAAGAACTCAGCCTGAGGCATTCAATTGGACTGGTTCAATGTCTCGAGTTTACCAGCAGAATACCTCATTCGCAGATAAGTGCCAAGGAACCTCAAGTCTACTGAGATCCTATTTTCCAAGCCTGGCTTTCGGCTGTTACTTCCACATCCCAAGGCTGGGGTGGGTTGGGTATATACCGGGGATCGTTGTCTTTATCAGGGAAATAGTCTAAGACACTCATCAATTCCTCGAAGTTTTTAGTCCTTTCTTCTGTATCGAGTCGGTCGATTAAGTTTTGTTGTTCATCGGGATCGACTTCCAAGTCATAAAATCCTGTCGGGCTTTTGTTGGAGCCTATAGTAAGTTTGTAGCGCAGGTTACGCACCACCCGGTCCCGAAACACATATTGATTCTCAACGCCTTGATCTGTCAATCGAGCATTGTTGCCTCCTCCCATTCCTAGAATCCATTCACGTTGCGAATTAAGGGAGTTCCCAAGCAATACAGATTTAAAGGATTTTCCATCAATCACCTGTGTTTCGTCACCCACGATCCATTTGTCTCCTATGTTCACCCCAGCTAAATCAAGAAAAGTGGGGAAGAGATCTGTGAAGTCTATTAGTGCGTTCGATTTGGTACTTGCTTCTATAGTCCCAGGCCAACTGGCTATGAATGGCAAGCAAATTCCTGATTCTGAAGTAGAGCCCTTCCCTCCATCTATTATCCTTCCATTCATGTGAGCCGAAAAGCCCCTTGAAGTCCCGTTATCTGTCGTCCAAATTATCAGGGTATTTTCACGTATCCCGAGTTTGTCCAATTCCTGCACAATCTCTCCGGTGATTAAATCCGTATATCTCACCATCGACGCATGTGTCTCTAGTGTAGTAGGAAGTACCTCTGAGTCAAGGGGAGTCTTTTCATAGGGCCCGTGTGTAAGTACCATGGGGTAATAAACAAACATGGGCTCCTCCTTATTCTTACGCAGAAAATCAATGAGGCAACCCTTGAAGATGTCTGGGCCATACTCGCCAGGATACAGTCTGCTCCCTTCTTTGGTGAAAATATATGGATCATTATATCTGTTCTGCGAGGCTTCTGGATTCCCGGTTTCGTAGCCTGTCCACATGCAAAATTCATCAAACCCTACCTTGGTCAGTGCATCAGGCTCCACTCTAAAGTCATCGATTTGCCATTTCCCTCCGATGAAGGTTTTATATCCAGCCTGTTTCATTTCCAGGGGCAGAGATGGATTGAGAGACTCATCAAAGTGGGCCCCTCCTCCCCAACGGGGCACATCCCAATGATTTACCCAACCGTGTCTGAAAGGATATTGACCAGTCAAAAATGTCACACGTGAAGGCGTGCACTGAGGCGTTGCATAGACATTATTGAATTGCATGCCGCTTTCAGACAGAGCATCTATGTTGGGGGTAGCGATGTCTGTAGCACCGTAACTGCTAAGCCACTCTTTTCCCAAATCATCGACTAAAAAAACGATGATGTTCGGCTTCTGATTCTGCAACTCCAGGTTTCCATCTCCCTCCATTGACCGGTTGCAAGCAGTCAAAAGCAACACACTCAAGCAAGACCATGAGATTGCAGTTTTTAACATTGTCACTGATTATCCAATTATCTATTCTGGAACTCAATTAACTCAAAATCTCATGTGCGCCGTGGAAAGGCGCTTCTTTCTAGTGGGTTGCGAAGCCCACCTAACAACGGTCGTTCCAGTTAGTAGCGACCAAAGCGATTTATGGAGGTGACGACATGGATTGAAGCACTTTGGTTAAAAGGATCGCAAAGGCGATTCAGCGAGCATGCAGGCTGGAACGAGTAGTGAAGGTTAAGCAGGCCTCGAAACTGTTAATGTGGGAGCCGATCCTCCGTGAGATGGGAGAAGGCCGCCGGTTGTCTGGGAAGCGAACGACAAATGCACTGGACAATTCCCACCGGGGTAATGACCCTGGCATGCATGTAAGATGAAAGAAGTGGCAACACGGGAAGCCCTGTCAGTGCTGCGAACGGCACAGGGCAACCAGAACCCCGTGAGGGGCAGGCTGGGCTGACAGGGTGGCGGATGGGCCCGTAGTATTGGAGACGCGGGGTAATGCCCGTCGAGAAAAGGGGCCCTAAGTTGAACACAGTATGGACACGGAAGAAAGGACATGACAACTGACAAACGTCTAACAGGGTCGGATAAAGTTCGGAGATTCCAGACTGTACTACATGAGAAAGCGAAGGAAGAACCGGAGCGGCGATTTCATGCCTTGATAGACAAGGTGTACCGCATGGATTTTCTCTGGGAAGCTTGGCGGATGGTCCGCCGTAACGGTGGATCACCGGGAGTGGACGGGGAGTCGATAGCGGACATTGAGGCCTCAGGTGTGGAGGCGTGGCTTCGGGAACTGTCGCGGGAACTGCGGGAAGGTATTTACCAACCGCAAGCGGTACGACAAGTACTGATCCCAAAGAAAACTCCGGGTAAATTTCGACCGTTAGGGATACCGTGTCTACGGGATCGCGTGATACAGACCGCAGCAATGCTGATACTATCCCCGATTTTTGAGGCAGATCTCCAACCGGAACAATACGGATATCGACCGGGGCGAAACGCGCAGGATGCGGTGCGCCGTATCCATAGATTGTTAAACAGCGGCCACAACGAAGTTGTGGATGCGGATTTGTCCAACTACTTTGGGGAGATACCCCATGCAGAATTGATGAAGAGCATAGCCCGCCGCGTAAGCGATGGCCGCATGCTCGGACTGATCAAGTCATGGCTGGTGATGCCCGTAGTAGAGGAAGACGAGAAAGGTGGCAAACGCCGCACGAATCGTGCCCGCAAGGAACGAAAAGGTACGCCGCAAGGTAGCCCGATCTCTCCGCTGTTGAGCAACCTATATATGCGTCGATTCATACTGGGGTGGAAACAGCTGGGCTACGCCCGCTACTTTGGCGCACAGATCGTTTGCTATGCGGACGACTTCTGTATTCTAGGACGCGCTCCGGCCGCAGAGATGCAGCGGATCGCGAAAGTTCTCATGGATAAGCTGAAGCTGCGGCTTAATGTCCAGAAGACCCGATGCTTGCGATGCCCCGAGGAATCATTTGAATTCTTGGGATACCGCATCGGATGGAACTATCGACCAAATGGAAAGGGCCGTTATATTGGCACCCGCCCAAGTGCGTCAAGTATCCAAAGCATCTGCCGTAAGATTAGTGAGCAAACAAGCCGGAAGTATGGGCTTCTGGACGCAGAGGAGATTGTTCAACGCCTAAACTGGATGATATCTGGTTGGGCGAACTACTTCGTACTGGGTCAAGTATCCCCGTCCTATCGTGCCATAGACCTGCACACGTCGAAGCGGCTGCGACAGTGGTTTTGTCGGAAACACAAGGTAACTGCCGGGAAACACGTGCAATTCTCGGATGTAAACCTGTGGGAAACCTACGGTTTGCGCCGCCTTGTACCGAAGACGAGAGACCTTCCGTGGGCGAAGTCATGCGTTCAACTGAAAGCCGGATGCGGGAAAACCGCACGTCCGGTTTGATGAGCAGGGAGTGGAAACGGATCTACGGCGCAATGAACGGGAAACAAAGGGAGGGAATACAATGAGGACTCCCGATCCTAAGGACACCGCGCCACTCCCTGACTCTACTACGAAACCAGTCTCATCATTTAACGGTCGTCGGCTTCATTTTTTAATTGTGGACAAACTCCTTTGCCGGTTTTTCCTGGATATGATATCTCTCTATGATGTGGGGCTTTTTGGGGATATAAGAAACGAGGTATTACTACACCAGATTGGCCTGCCTAGTCATCAAACTGCGAATTGTTTCTGGTAATCTCAAGCTAAACTATCTTCAGAATGTGCGTCGTTGGTGAAATCGAAATTCAATCATTCCATAAAAGTAGCGGCTGGTGTACACATGCTGTAGTCAGGCAGGAATTATCCTATATCTTAGCAGGAACAACACTGGCCCCAATAATTGCTTGAAAGCTGGATTAGTTACGCAGGTTTCTGTCCGGTTATCTAATCTTCGTAGTTTATCATTGGAACGTTGCTTGCTTCCGCGCGTGAACTGCGCCGCAAATAAAGTCTTAACCAATGTCCAGTCTGGTAATTGTTGAGTCTCCCACCAAGGCTAGAACGATTGGACGGTTTCTACCGTCTTCCAAATACAGGATTATGGCCAGTCTGGGGCATGTCCGGGATTTGCCCAATGGAATAAGACAAGTTCCGGCCAAATATAAGAAAGAGCCTTGGGCATCCATTGCTGTGCGGCTTGAAGACGGTAAGTTTAAACCGTTTTATATCATTCCGCCAGATAAACGCAAGGTCGTCAAGGAGCTTAAGGATGCACTCGCTCGTGCAGATAAACTCCTGATTGCAACGGACGAAGATCGTGAAGGTGAGGCCATTGGCTGGCATCTGGTAGAGGTCTTGAAGCCCAAAGTGCCTGTTCACCGAATGGTATTTCACGAAATTACCAAAGAGGCAATCCACAGAGCGCTCGAAAACACCCGGGCAATGGACCTGGACCTGGTAGAAGCTCAAGAGTCAAGAAGAGTACTTGATCGTCTGGTGGGTTACAAGATCTCCCCGGTTTTATGGCGTAAGATTGGCCGTGGAACGAGTGCAGGGCGCGTTCAGAGTGTAGCTGTTCGGCTGTTGGTCCTGCGAGAGAAGGAACGCATGGCATTCATTCCAGCCCAGTATTGGGATCTAGCGGCGACGCTACAGGCCAATACAGGTGAGTTCACTGCAACCATGACACATCTTGGTGAACGCCGACTGGCAATTGGACGTGATTTTGACGATAACACCGGCCGGCTCAAAGAGTCATTGAAGGATTCGGGGATACTGTTGTTGAGCAAGCAACAGGGTGAGCACTTGGTTGCCCGCTTGCCATCGGCTTACTGGAGTGTTTCAAGTGTTGAGTACAAAGAACGTTCACGGAAACCTGCGGCTCCCTTCATCACTTCCTCACTACAGCAGGAAGCGAGCCGTAAGCTCAGATGGGTAGCAAGAAAAACAATGAGGGTGGCGCAAAAACTATATGAACGAGGATTCATCACCTACATGCGGACAGACTCGGTCACGCTTTCAAAGGAAGCATTACAGGGTGTTCGACATGTTATTCAGCGTAGGTATGGTGCAGAAAATCTTAGCAGCCACGTACGTAGATACAAAAGCAAGGTGAGCAATGCTCAGGAAGCTCACGAAGCAATCCGGCCTGCTGGCCGAGATATGAAAACCGCTGCCGAGCTGAGGTTGAGCGGAGATGAATACAAGCTGTACGACCTCATATGGAAACGCACTGTTGCAAGTCAAATGGTGGATGCCAGGATTCGAGATACGCGTGTAATCTCCACTGCAACCCTATCCGACTCAGAGCCGGTACATTTTCGGGCTACGGGAAGTGAGGTATTATTCAAGGGGTTTCTGCAGGTTTATGCCGAGGGCACCGATGATCCCGAGGCTACGAAGAAGGATGCAGCCCAACGCCTCCCCGCACTTCGTGAACAACAGCCTTTGAGATGCCTCAATATTGAATCGAAATGCCACGAAACCAAGCCCCCTGCCCGTTACACAGAAGCATCCCTGATCAAGAAATTAGAAGAGAAAGGTATTGGCCGGCCGAGTACGTACGCAACGATTATCAGTACAATTCAAGACAGAGGGAGCGCAATTTTATCCGGCAGGACACTTGGTCCGACCCTCCGTGCATTTGCTACGACTGCATTGATGGAGGAACGATTTGATTCCTTTGTAGATATAGGCTTCACTGCTCAAATGGAGAAACGCCTCGACGAGATTGCGCAAGGCAAGGAGGATGGGCAGGCATTTCTCTACTCAATTGATCAGGGAGAGGAGGGAATTCAGAAGCTTGTAGAAAACGCCCTGGATCAGGCAGACGCCCGTGAGATATCTACAATCACCTCTCCCAAGTGGAGTCAATGTGTTGTCCGTGTTGGACGCTATGGGCCCTATGTACAGGCTACTGTGGGTGGGCGGGAAATCCGCAGTGGGATTCCCGACAATTTATTGCCTGCAGATCTGGACGAGGAGCAATTGCTATCGCTTCTAACTGCTACGCAAACACCTGCTGAGAAATTGGGCGTTCATCCTGAAAGTGGAAGACCCATACTGCTTAAGAATGGCAAATATGGTGCCTATCTGGAAATCTCGGAACCTGAGGGCTCCAAAACCAAGCCACAGAGAAAATCAATCCCCAAGCACGTTCAAGCGGAAGATGTAGACCTGGAGCTTGCCCTGGACCTCCTGAGGTTTCCAATTAAGTTGGGCAAAGATCCTGATTCCGGGGAGATGGTGTACTTTGATAATGGACGGTACGGCCCATTTGTTAAGCGCGGAAAACTGAACGCTTCGATCAAAGGTCAGCGTGATTTGGAGCACGTGACACTGGAAGAAGCCATTAAGCTTCTTAATGAGAAAGCTACCCAACCGCGCAGGTTAAGAGGGCGTAGAAAAAAGGCTTGATGAAGCCCCGTTTATTGATGCGTGGAGTATTCAGGAGGCTGAGAGCTCGGCGATACACGTATCAGCGTCAAGTTCAGGTCAATGTGAGCCGATCGGCCTTGGAGTACAACTTGAAAGTATTCCAGGGAATATGTGGAAACGCAGCCGTAGCCCCTGTTCTGAAAAGCAATGCCTATGGTCACGGGTTAGTTCATGTAGCCCGAGTACTTGATCCGGCGGAATGCCCGTTCTTTGTGGTAGACGGGTACCATGAAGCATTGATTCTGCGGAATGAGGGCATCCGTACGCCTCTCCTGGTTATGGGATTCACACCCTCGGAAAATATCCTGAGCAGCCGGTTGCGTGATGTTGCCTTCATGGTGGGAGATTTAGGGCAACTCAGAGAACTGGCAACCCATCGCCAATCCCAATGCAGGTTGCACCTTAAAGTTGATACCGGACTACATCGTCACGGCGTTGCACCTTCAGAGTTTAATGAGGCATTGCACCTAGTTGCCAGTGCACCTAGTTTGGAGTTGGAGGGCATCTGCTCTCATTTCGCGGATGCCTCGGGCAGCAATACTGACTTTACCAGGACACAACTTTCAAGATGGAACAGGCAGGTTGAACCACATCGCGATCGTGTGCAGCATTTACATATCGCCAATACCGCCGGAACCGCGTGGACGCAGGGGGCAGTTGGTAATGTGGCAAGGGTGGGACTCGGTTTGTACGGATTTGACACCCATCCATCTCGTAGTCTGTCTCTTAGACCAGCTTTGTCCGTCCAATCACACCTGCGAAGTTTAAGGACGATTGATCCGGGAGAGAGGGTCGGCTATGGACTCACCTGGCAAGCTTCTGAGGTCACTACACTGGCTTTGATACCAACAGGATATAACGCCTGCGTAGACCATCGTCTGTCGAATAAGGGGGCATTCAGGATTGAAGGTGCAGTTTGTCCGATCGTTGGCCGTGTAAGTATGAATGCAACCATGATCAGTATAGCGCAGGCACTAGATGCAAAACCCGGTCAGGTAGTCGAAATCATAGCATCAGATCCAGGAGCGGTTAATTCGGTCAGTAAAATTGCCGGCATATGTGACACAACACCGCATGTGATCCTTTCAGGGATCTCGCCGCTTCTTCGGCGGGTAATTGTAAAGTGATCGCTTGTGTCAGGGCAACCGGATGATCGGTTTAGAGATCGTCCCGGCTGAAACTATATATATTCCCGCAGCCAATGCGTGTGGGTACCAGTGAATGTGGTTCTGCCCCTTTCTCGCAATGGAGGTGATCAGACGTCCGTAGATGTCAGTGATGAACAGCTGATCAGGTGCGTTGCTCGAGAGAGTGATGGTTATGGATTCGGTGAACGGGTTAGGGTACGCTTCCAATTTGATAAGTTCAGGGGTTTCTTTGCGGGAGAGTACGCTGTTTTTTGCGAAAATGTGCATCGCGACACCGGGTTCCGTAATCGCATATTGATCTTTCCAAGCCACAATAGCATGGCCGAATGTGGCACCACCCTGGATATTCACGCGGTGCGAACCTGCCCCGAACTCGTCAAGACGCAGGACCCATACGAAACCATTTTGTGCAGATGAGCTTGATGGGGCTCCTATAATGACATGATCTTCAGCCAATGCGATGCTGGTGCCCGCTTTTGTTGATGGTACTGGTGGAACAGGCGTGAACGAGTAGGTCTGTTCCCAATCAGGCACCCCTAGAGTATAGATGTAGACAAGCGAGGCACCGGGTGCGCCTACGACCGCGCGTATGTATTGGTTGTATGTTCCCAAGGCAACACTCGTGCCGAACGCATGCTCATATCCGGCAGAACCGCCACGAAGTTCTGCTTGGAGTCGCCATTCTGAGCCAGAGGCTCTTTCGTAGATGTAGGCAAGGCCGGCTCTTTCCCCACGTGGCTCGTAGGCCTGAGGCGCGCCGACCAACAAGATTTCCGAATCCATGGCAAGCGCATGTCCAAAGGCTTCACCGCCGGACTCTCCGCGAAGGGTCTGCATCCAGTCCCATTCATTCTGTGGGGACTGTATATAAAGGTCGATACGCCCGCGCCCAAATTGATCTGCTGGGCTGCCGACAGCCACGAAAATATCGTGCATGGCCACTGCTCGTCCATAGCCATCTGTATCCTGCGTAACGAAACTCAGGGGTTGAGGAAGCTGGTTATCGCGAAGATCGTAAAAGTAGGCTCTACGGTTTCCAGGGGCACCAGCGACCAATAAATGGCCATCCGCGGCCAAGCTGTAGCCTAAGCTGTCCTTTGGGGTGCCCTCTAGCGTCAGTGCTGGCGTCCATCCTCCCTGTGGTATTTGACGGTAGGTCCAGATCATGCCGCTTCCATCCGCCGCACTAGGATCGCCAATCACCAGAGTTGAATCGCCTGCAGCTATTGAATATCCGAATGCTGGCGTCAGAGCTTCAATACGGTACTGTGCGGCAATACAAGAGCACTCCAGAATGATTAAACCAAGTGCAGCCAGTCCAATAGATCTGAGCATCAGCGTCCTATATCTGCATCGCCAAGACGTAAGGTATAAAGGATATTGAGATAGCTTTCATAGCGTTCGTCGCTGATTCTCTCCATCATATGTGCACGCTTCACGGCACAGTTCGGTTCGTGATCGTGTGTGCAGGCGGGGAAACGGCATCTTGTGAGATGTGGCCTGAATTCCGGGAAGTGATGCGCAAGTTCCCACGGTTTGATATCCAGAAGACCAAATTCGCGTATGCCCGGCGTATCCATAACACTGCCGCCAGTGATCAGTGAATGCAGTTCGGTATGCGCTGTGGTATGGCGTCCCTTACTTGTTTTGTCGCTGATAGATTTTGTAGGAATATTTATCTCGGGGTCAATGGCATTAAGAAGCGAAGATTTGCCAACTCCTGAGGGACCTAAAAGCACATTAATCTTGTCGGAAAACAGATTGCACAATGTCTCTAGGTTGACCGGCTCCTTCACACTGGTCAGCACGACTGGGTAACCCAACTTCCGGTAATACTCACCGAGCTCTCCGACTGATATTGAGAGATCTGGTGAAGCCAGATCCATTTTATTAATCACCAGCCCTGCAGGAATGTCCTGAGTTTCACAGGCAATCAGCAGGCGGTCAACCAGTCTCCAGTTCAGTGCCGGCTGCCGAGTTGCCTGAACAATCCATATAAAGTCAACATTTGCCACAAGAATTTGACGCTTCCGTACTTTGCGTCCCGCAGCCCGGCGCTGTAGACAGTTAAATCGCTGATGGACCTGGGTGATTAATCCGGTGTTGTCATTCTGAATCACGAGACCGACGCGATCGCCTACGGCGATCGGCTGCGTACTGTCTTCGTGATCCAGACGCATTCGACCGCGAATGCGCGAAGGGATCATTTTCCCCTCGACCGAGACATCAATCCAGGTTCCGGTGGAACGAACCACTGTGCCGGTGTGCATGAGCATTAATGGTTGATCGCAACAGAGCGTCCGCGTACACGTATTACAGGGACATGGGTAATTTACTTAAGGCGCACCGAAAATGAGCACGCAACAGGAAGATAACCGTGACACGTTTGCTGAGGCCAAGCGTGTTTTTGGACAGCTTGGACTGGATCAAAAGGTCGAGTTCATAGCCACGCAAACCCTGAACACAACCGTCGAAGCCATAAGCACCTTTGTTGATTACGTCTCGGAAGAGTGTTCTGAGATTTTCAGCACACCAGAATCATCCGCCGACGAAAAAGATTCTGCTGAGGCCGAGGCAACCTAGGAGGGGGATGTCCCCTGGTGCGCACCATTACTCGGTGCAGGTGCTGTGAAGAATTCTCCGGGATGTCTGATTGCGGTTGTGTCCAGCGTCATGTCAAGTACCTGACTCATACGTCGGACATAGTGGACGTTCAGCCCCTCCAGCGTTTCGGGTTTGATCTCCTTTATGTCTTTCTCATTCTTGGACGGCAGGAGGACATGTTTGATCCCCGCTCGTCTAGCGGCTAGAACCTTTTCCTTGATGCCCCCAACGGGTAATACGAGGCCGCGAAGAGTGATTTCACCGGTCATTGCCAGATCGTGTTGCACTTTCCGCTGCGAATAGATTGATACGAGCGCTGAGAGTAACGCAACACCGGCACTGGGGCCGTCTTTTGAGACGGCACCAGCGGGAACATGTACATGTACATCGTAATGCTTGAAGGCATGCTGTGGGATTTCCAGTTCATCAGCACGTGCCTTGATGTAACTGAGAGCAGCTTTGGCGGACTCCTGCATAATGTCTCCCAGGCTACCGGTTAGAATAAGTTCACCGCTACCACGGGAGACAGAGGCCTCTACAAACAGGATATCGCCGCCTGTAGGTGTCCACGCAAGTCCGGTGGCGACACCAGGGACTTCGGTTCGTTCAGCTATTTCGCTGAAGAACTTACGTGCCCCCAGATACGTCTCGACATCATCCTTTGATACCGTCGACTCAGTGATTTCTTCGGCTGCTATTCTTTTTGCAACACCACGTGCCACGCTCCCAATCGTGCGCTCAAGGTTTCGGACTCCGGATTCACGGGTATATCCGTCGATGATATAGTTTAATGCTGCTTCATCAAGTGTGAACTGCGTCTCGTCAAGGCCGTTACGCTCAATCTGGCGCGGGACGAGGTACCCTTGAGCGATAGCTAGTTTTTCCTCTTGCGTATATCCAGATATCTCGATGGTTTCCGTGCGATCTCTAAGCGGCGCAGGAATTGTATGCAGCGAATTCGCAGTCGTGATAAACAGTACGTTAGACAAGTCGTAATCCAGCTCTAGGTAGTGATCATTGAAGGCGTTGTTCTGCTCCGGGTCAAGCACCTCTAGTAGAGCACTGGAGGGATCCCCTCTATGAATGTTACCAATTTTGTCAATTTCATCCAGCATGAACACTGGATTGGCAGAGCCAGCTTTTTTAAGTCCCTGTAGTATGCGGCCGGGCAATGCACCAATGTATGTGCGTCGGTGACCGCGTATTTCCGCTTCATCGTGGACTCCCCCGAGGCTGACTCGGATGAACTTACGCCCCATCGCACGGGCAATGCTTCTGCCAAGACTGGTTTTACCAACTCCAGGAGGGCCGTGGAAGCACAGAATAGGAGCCTTCATATCTCCCTTGAGCTTGAGCACGGCCAAGTGCTCCAGTATGCGCTGCTTGACTTTTTCCAATCCGTGATGATCTTCCTCGAGAACCTGCTCAGCGTGCGCGATATCCAGTTGATCCTCAGTGTATTCAGTCCAGGGCAGGTCGAGGATCCAGTCTACGTAGTTACGTGTAACTGCATAATCAGGCATGACGGGGTTTGAACGTTCAAGCTTTTTCATCTCCTTCTCGAACGCACTCATGACATGCTCAGGAAGTTGTTTTTCCTTGGCCCGCTCGTGCAGCTCAGCATGCTCATTATCGCTTGATCCCTCTCCCAACTCATCCTGGATAGCCTTCATTTTCTGCCTGAGAAGAAACTCCCGTTGCTGCTTATCCACATCATCACTCATACGCGCACGGATTTTCTTCGAAACTTTCAGAACCTCGATTTCTTTGTTCAGGTGCTTGATCAACAGTTCTGCTCGATCTTTTAATGACGTAGTCTCCAGAAGCGACTGTTTCTCCTGAACGCTGATTTGCAGCTGCGAGGCGATAAGGTTGATCAGCAATGTGAGAGACTTGATTTTTTGTATGGCGTCAGCCGCCTCATTTGGGAGGTTTGGTGAGAGGTCTACGATGTCAATGGCCAAATTTGTTATTGAATGCTTTAAGGCTTTTTTTTCGACATCATCTGGCAGATCTTCATATTCCTCAAGGGTTTCGATCTGTGCCTTGAAGTAGGGCCTTGATTGCGTGAATTCTTCAACTCTGAACTGGGTTTCCCCCTGAATAATTATATTTTTTCCACCATCCGGCATCTTGGTCATCTTCAGAATTGTAGCGACAGTGCCTACGCTATATAGATCTTCGGCCTCTGGGTCGTCAATTTCCTGTTCTCGCTGAGAGATCACCCCAAAGAGGTTGTTCTGGTTGACAGTATTACGTATCAGTTGCAGCGAAGCATTGCGCCCCACCGTGATCGGCAGTATGGCTCCCGGGAAGAGGACCGTATTGCGGAGGACCAGAATGGGCAGTACCTGCGGATCAGACGCATTCATTTTCAGTCTCAGAGATTGGTGAGAGATGAGTATTCAGTCGGATTGTCTGAGGATAGCATTCAAAACCAGTAATTCATGATGGAATTTAAGAAGGCTTAGTAGAGGAATTGTCAAAAACTGCGCCAATCAGAATATTGGATGACAAAATGTCGTTTTAGCCATGATTGGTAACCATTTGCTTTAGTTTCACGTTCAATATCGAGTAGAAGAAGCTAAAATGTGGCACAAAGACATCTTGGACACAATCGGCAGCACTCCAGTTGTCCAACTGAATCACATGGCGAAGGGTCTGCCATGCAGGATTTTGGTTAAGCTAGAGTGCTTTAATCCGGGAGGATCAGTTAAGGATCGGATTGGTGTCTCAATGGTTTTGGCAGCGGAGAAGTCCGGTCAATTGAAGCCGAACGGCACATTGATTGAGGCTACAAGCGGGAATACCGGTGTGGGCATTGCACAGGCTGCGAGAGCGAGAGGCTATCGGTGTATTTTTGCACTGACGGAGAAGGTCAGCCAGGAGAAACGGGATCTTCTCAGGGCCTTCGGTGCGGAATTGGTGATTTGTCCAACGGACGTCACTCACGATGATCCACGCTCCTATTACAGCGTAGCCGAGAAGATTGCCACAGAAATCCAGGGTAGCATTTATCTTAACCAGTATTTCAATGAGGCCAACGTGAATGCACATTACCAGACCACCGGTCCGGAAATCTGGCAGCAGACACAAGGGCGGATTACGCACTTCTTTGCGACAGCAAGCACGGGCGGCACAATCTCAGGGAGTGCGAGATACCTGAAGGAGCAAAATGCCAAGATCAGTGTAATTGGTGTTGATCCCTACGGGTCTACGTACTATAAGTATTTTCATGAAGGTATTATTGATCCTGATGAGGTTTACAGCCATCAGATCGAAGGTGCGGGCAAAGAGTATTTGGCCGGAAACATGCATATGGACCTAATTGATGATTATATTCGCGTGAGTGACAGAGACGCCATGCATATGGCACGGCGGTTGGTCAAAGAAGAGGCTATATTCGTAGGATCATCCAGTGGCCTTGCATTAGCTGGTGCACTTGAATGGCTCGAAAAACACGGTCAAGAACTTGCTCCTGATGCGCTGGCGGTGGTTCTGCTACCCGATTCGGGGACAAAGTACATGAGCAAGACTTACAATGACGGTTGGATGCAAGCTAATAACCTGAACTGATTCACAGAAAATCACGCTACAATGGCAGAGGACGCTAACGATATTGATGATTATGCCCAGGAGCCTGATCATGACAGCACGGATCTAAAGATTGAGTTGAGTGAAACTGTTGCGGACGGTCAGTATGCCAATCTGGTTATGGTGGGACATTCATCGGAGGAGTTTGTGCTGGATTTCATTCTTGTGATGCCGGGGATTCCAAGAGCGAAGGTCAAGAACCGGATAATTCTCACACCGCGGCACGCTAAACGGATGTTGCACGCCCTGGGGCAGAATATTGAGAAATTCGAACACGCAAACGGGGAGATCCCGGGCAGTCCGGTATCAGAGCCTATGTCCGTTCAGTTTGGCGGTGGTCAGGTGGGGGAAGCATAACTATTTTCGTGCAGTGGTCAATGCTGCGATTGCAGCCCCCATGAACAGGACATGTGGAAGTAGGGTAGCCAGGAGCGGGCTCAATTCCTCCGTGTAGCCAAACGGTTCAATGAGTTTTTGTGCGGCGAGGTAGACAAAGGCGACCAATAGTGCGATTCCAATTTGAACTGCCTGCCCTCCACGTCTACGCCTGCAAGCTAATGGGAGCGCGATGAGCATGACAATCAGGTTAGCCACGGGATAGGCGTATTTGGAGTAGTATCCAATCATGGCACGACCTGTGTCACCCACCCCACTTCGCCGCAAGGCATCGACGTAATCTGCTGCGACTGGAATCGTCATTGACTCAATGTCTCTTTGTCTACGGGCAAGGTCCCGAGGAAATACAAGAAGAACGGTATCTAGAGGTGCCACGATTTGACGGCTCTCATATCCATCATTGAATTTTCGTATTACAGCATATGAAAAATGCCATAATGAGTCCTGCCAAACCATTTGCCGTCCATCCACGCGCTCACTAAGCGTACCGTCCGTGTTGAATCGTTGTAGCTGAACCCTGTGGGCTGTGTTGGTTCGACGATCAAAGTATCCCACAGTAACTACACTGGTGGGGTCGTTGCGTCGATGAATTTCGCTGACGTAGAGCTGTTGTGTCCTGGTATTTATGTAGAGTTCATCGTAGGAAAGGACGGTCTGATTAGTATTTGGTACAATCCATCCTCCTACAAAGAACAGGAGCACACTCACAAATACCCCAATCAGGCAATAGGGGACCGCGAGGCGTTGCAGCGCAACGCCACTGGTTTGCAGCGCTACGATCTGAAATGACTGCGCTAGTCGACTCGTGGTGAAGATTGCAGCAAGAAAAAGCGCAAGGGGCGAAACCTGCCGGATAATATCGGGGATAAAACTGGGGTAGTACACGAAATAAATTTTTCGCATTGGAGCATTACGATCCAAAAAATCGTCGATGTACTCCAAGTAGTGAAGTAACACGAAGAAGATGACCAAGAACAGTACCAGAAACACATACGTTCCCAATATCCGCCCCGTGATATGTCGATCCATAGTAGTCAAGATCATGTCGCGTTCACCTCACCGGAATTGAACAATTGGAGAATAAGCATGTACCTGTCCCCGTCATAATCGTTCTGAGTTTAATGAAAGTTCACGAGTATCAGGCTAAGGATATACTGGAAGAATATGGTGTAGCTATGCAGCCTGGCGAAGTTGCCTCAACGGTCGCTGAGGCGGTAGGGGTGGCTCAGGCTATGGTGCCGGTCTATGGGGAGCTGTTTGTAGTTAAAGCTCAGATTCACGCGGGCGGGCGTGGTAAAGGAGGTGGGGTAAAGCTGGCGCGCGGCTTGGATGAAGTAGCGGACGTGGCCGGGAAAATTCTTGGCATGAATTTGATTACGCATCAGACCGGTCCAGAAGGGCAGCTGGTGCGTAGAGTTCTGGTTGCTCCTGCTGTTGATATTGCAAAGGAGTTCTACATAGGAGTAACCCTTGACCGGGCCCGCAGCCAACACGTAGTGATGGCCTCAACGGAAGGCGGTGTGGAAATAGAAAAAGTAGCTGCTGAAACGCCGGACAAGATTCTCAAAGTATGGGCGGACCAGGGACTTGGTCTGCAAGGATTTCAAGCCCGGCAATTAGCCTACGGGCTCGGCTTTGAGGGCAAGACTGCAAGGCAGGCCGCTAGTTTTATAAGTTCGCTCTTTGCTGCATATATAGGAGTCGACGCGTCTCTGGCTGAGATTAACCCACTCGTACTTACCAAGGATGGTCGTGTGGTTGCTATTGATGCAAAGCTCAATTTGGATGACAATGCTTTGTATCGACACAAGGACCTGGCCGCACTCCGGGATTTACACGAAGAGGATCCCTTGGAGGTAGAGGCACACGCCTCTAATCTGAACTATGTAAAGCTGGACGGAAATGTTGGGTGTATGGTAAATGGGGCGGGGTTGGCTATGGCGACCATGGATATCATCAAACTTGCTGGGGGCAATCCGGCTAACTTCCTCGATGTCGGCGGCACTGCAAGTGCAGAGACCGTTGAAGCCGGATTCCGCATCATTCTGAAGGATTCAAATGTGCGGGCAGTGCTGGTGAATATATTTGGTGGTATTGTTCGCTGCGACCGGGTTGCCCGGGGTGTTGTAGAGGCTGCACGCAATGTTGGAATTAGCGTTCCGCTGATTGTGCGTCTACAGGGGACGAATGCTGCGGAGGGACAAAGAGTATTGAACGAAAGCGGGATTGAACTTGAATCTGCTGTATTGTTTGAGCAGGCAGCCGACAAGGTGCGGTTGGCGTTGGCAGCATAGACAAGATGGTCAAATGAAGGAATCACGGACTATTGACACGGTTGAGATAAGAGAAGGTCTGGACAACCTCACGCCGCAACTGATCCGTATTCTTTATCGTCGGGCTCCGCTGCATCGTCCGGTTTCGAACCCGGAGCGTTTATGGACGATGTTTGAGCGTGCATCTCTGGTACTCACAGCATGGAAAGGGACCCGTCTACTGGGTATAGCACGGGTGCTGACAGATGGGGTGATGTACAGTTATCTTTGCGATTTGGCCGTGGAGCCTGATGTTCAGGGTTTGGGCATAGGCAAGCGCCTGATGAAAAGTGTGCAGGACCACTGCGAGGGCACGGAGCTCGTGCTCAGAAGCACGCTGGGCCGCTTTCACAAGCATGCGGGGTTAAAAGCGGTCGATGACGTATGGGCCGTCGAGACCGATTGACTGAGTTTGCCTTTACCCAGAAGGTTTCCAAAAACGAGTTCCCTGCTAAGTTGAGACTACGTCCCCGACTTGGTCAGGCAGGCATCAATGAGCCCCGGGTTTCTGGGCCGGGGAGACTAGCCCATCCTTTGCGCTCATCTGATTACTCGTACACTAAACCCCCGAATCTTCGACTGGCCAGTGACTGGTACGTCCAGTGCTTGCTCCCAACCCCACCGATAAGGAGAGGTCCGAGTAATTCCTAGCATCAAGGTTTTCGCTGCTCTTGGATGACTAATTAACGATCACAACCAAGATCGCGAGACAATTTCATGTGAGCGTGGATGCCGTGCACCTTCTACGAGGCGTACTATGCGGAAGAACAACTTCGTCCGCATTCCGGGCGTGTTGAATCGGTCAGTAGTCAATTCGCGCAATACGCGCGTCCAGGTCCACGCATTCCGCATTCGCGGATTCCTCGAAACGGACAGCTCAGCAACAATGAGTGTCCCGGTTTCTTTGACGACACTGAATCCTGGTCAGAATTAGCATTCTTCTCAGGACTTGCGCCTACGATCACGCAGAAGCACCTTGGTCCACGCGGTCACGTAAGTTTTTTGAGGGCGTAAAGACGGGGACGCTACGAGCTGGAATCGCTACAGGCTCACTGGTATTTGGATTCCGTCCCATTCGCGCCTTGCGCTCACGGACCTTGAAGGTGCCAAAGCCTCGGATTTCGACTGAATTTCCTTGCGCAAGCTCCCCCGTAATGGAGGACAACAGTGCGTCCACGACCGAACTACATTCGGTCTTGGAAAGTTTCGATCCAACTTCCCGAGATACTTTGGTTACAAGATCAGACTTAGTCATTTGATTTTTGGTTCTACTGTTATTGTTGTGAAGAGAGGTTTAAGCCTCTCAGAAAAAGAGAATCACAGATCTGAAATTCTCAAACCCATTGTACCCCCTTCCGGCGGTTTTGATTTCCTGGATTTCCCCATCGAGTCGCTTGACTCTGGTGATGGATCGTTAATGGCAAAGTGCATTGCATATGCCTTTTAGATGACTTTTAAATGTTCCGACAGAAGATACAGAAAATTTGAAGAATTCTTGGGTCTGCAATTCTTTTCTTCTGAGGAGATCTAGACAACATTCACAGGAGTAACATCTTTCTCACCATTGATCCAAGGGAAATTGATTGGTCGCAATCGTGGATTGCACGGTATTGCGGTCATCCAGGAGTTCCATCAAGTTTCACTGTCGGGGCAGACTAATCCGGTGCAGTTCCCAATCGTCCAACAAAAGTACATCTATGCGGGCCAGCTGTTCAAAGGCTTCCGGATGGGTACACTCTTCGCGGTCGGAGAGTAAGATTTCCAGACATGCTTTATTCTGTAAGGCACACAGGCCACATAGCTTGTACCGACTCCAGTTGGTCGGGTGATGATCACATTCTGTTGGTGGCTCATCCACTGACAGCTGGTCAAGCGGAGCATCAGGCGTTGATCCAAGCCGTGAGATCCACTGTAATCTAGGATTGCCATGCCGGCGGGACGGCCCATTTTAGCGGCCTGAAACCGCTGGGTCAGCCGCCGACATCTGCGCACTGCTTCCTACTGTCCACCATAAGTCCGAGGCGGTCCAAAAACAGCATCGCGTCGATCTCGGGTGCGTCCAGTTGGTCCCGCAAGGCCGCGGAACATGCCGCTGAGTCGCATCTGTTCAAATTTTGAGATCGTTGGACAAGAAAGCATGATATTAGGACGTTCCGCGGGTTGAATCTCCGGCCATGCGCAACGTACACCAGCGAACCCCTCTATCACGGGCCAACTGCCATTCCAGCAGTCCCGCCATAGTCTAATCATTCGATTGGAATCGTGGAAACCTTCCACAGGAACCTGCATATATCTAAATGTTTTCAGGCCTCTGCTGTAATCTTCTCAGCAAGACTTTACGAGGAAGCGAATGTGTGCATTGATGACTCACGAGACAGCAATTGAAACGGCTCGGGAGGCGTCCACCCTGAGTCTGCAGGAAGAGTTGCTGTTGGCACTGCTGGACGAAGAAACCGGATATTTTCGTCAGGTACCCGGCTGGAACCTGAACTGCGCGATGGCCGGAGCAGCCTTGGGTGAACTGTCGTTGCTAGGTCGCATCGACTCCGATTTGAAGTCGCTGATTCTGTTCGATTCTACCGAGACCGGTAGTCCGGTGCTGGACCGGATCTTGCGGGAGATTGCTACCGAAACGGAACAACATGATGTCGGCTACTGGGTTGAGCGGCTCGCACCAAAGTCCGAATCAGTGATTTCCAGTGCGCTGGACCGGCTTGTTCGGCGACAGATTCTCGACCGCCATCCCGGCGACTTCTATACGTTCACCAAGCGGCAGCAATCGGGCGATACATCGCTAGAAGAAGACCCCCTGGCGAGCGAGTTCGTAAGGGCCCGGCTAATCAGGATTATCTTCGCGGATGAAATTCCGGGGCCGCGCGATGTGATTATCACTGGCCTCGTCGACGCCTGTAACGCGTTCCAGCAGATGTTTCCAATCGACGAGGAGGCGGAAGAGCGAATTAAGTTGGTCAGCAATATGGACACGATCGGTCGAGCGATTGCGACAGCGGTGTCCGAGAGCATCGTCGCACCTTCGCTTCGCCGGCCTTCGCTTACCAAGCCGATTCCAGCCGTGTCCCTACGTGATTTGGTGTTCAACCGGGAGCTACGAGAGGGGAGGCTTCCGGCAGGGTTCGCCTATTTGGCCGAAAAGTACGGTCCAGTGTTTGAGTTACGGCTCCCATTCCGCCAGAATATTATTGTACTTGCGGGGTTGAAGACGAATCAGTGGGCCCATAGCAAGGGGCGTGGGTTCTTGCGGTCGAAGGAGTACTTCGAGGGCGTCGACAAAGCGTACGGTGTGTCGCGCTCGATGCACTCGACCGACGGTGCCGATCACTTTCGTTTTCGAAAGTCGCTGCAACCCGCCTACTCTCTTACGACTTTGACCAGGCGTCTGGACGAGGTCTTTGATCTGTCCCGCACTCACATGGCGAGTTGGGACGTCGGTGCCATCATGCCGGCGCAGGTGATGATGCGGCTATTTCTGAACGCACAGTCATCGCCGCTCCTGGCCAGCATTGACACTCAGGACGAAATTATGGACGCGCTCGAATACAAGGTACGAGTACTCAATGTAGGCATCATCAAGATGTTGCCAACGTTCATGCTCCATACCCTGTCGATGCGCCGCCGGGCGAAGGCTATGCAACGGATCATAGATCGTATGGAGACTACGCATACGACCACGCAGCGGGCTGGGATGCCCAAGGATGTGGTGGACGCGTACTTGGCGCTGCACGCGTCTGATCCGCAATTCCTGCCCGAATCGGACCTGTCGCTGCCGCTAGGGGCGATTTTGATGACCGCCATGTACATGGGCGACCAGGTTGGCTTTGCCCTTTACAGGATGCTGCAGAATCCCGAGTTGTACGAGCGAGTCACAGCCGAGGCGGATGCGTTGTGGGCCGATGGCGATCCTAGCGAGGATGACTTGAGTCCAGACCGTATCGACGTGACCCGCCGAGTGCTGATGGAGACCCTTCGGATGTCGCCGATCGTGCCCATGTCGATGCGCACGGTGATGAACACTTGCGTGGTAGAGGGTTACGAATTGCCGGTCGGGACGCAGCTTGTAATTGCGCAGACGGCCGCGCACTACTTGGATGAGGTGTTTCCTGATCCTTGGACGTTCGACATTGACCGCTACGCGCCCCCGCGAAACGAGCATCGGAGCCGAGGCTACGCACCCTTTGGGCTGGGCACGCACTCATGTCTTGGGCGCCGCTGGGCCCATATGCACATGGTGATTAACCTGCTAATGCTCACACACCACTTCAAGATCGAGTTGGCCCGCCCTTTCAAGCGGTTGCCCATGGATCCGTTGCCCTCGCAGTCGCCCAGTAACAAAATCAAATTCAGGCTCGCCGAGCTGCGGCACGAGCTTCGAGTCTGAGTTCGCTACGCCTGCTCCTCCAGCGTATGATCTGGCCTACGATTCGCGAATTGCGCCTTTCGCAATGAAGTCACCCGATGAAGGACGACCTCACACCATACGGGTAGTCACCGGGGCAAGTGGGCAGATCGGCGGGGTGTTGACGCGGGCTCTTGCCGACAAGTATGGGCCCCGTCACGTCCGTGCGGTCTTTCGGGAGCGTAGAGGGACGGCGGCGGATCTCGACATCGAATGGGTCAAGGGTGATATCCTCGACAGGGAAACGCTGATCTGCGCCTTCGCGGGCGCGGAGACCGTCTTCCATTTGGCCGCGAAGGTATCGATCGGTAGCGTCAGGGCTCAAGAATACCATCGCACGAATGTCCTGGGCACCCGCAATGTCGTGGAAGCGGCCCTCGAATGTGGCGTGAGACGACTGGTTCATGTTTCCTCGATCCACGCTTACGACCAGCATCCGCTGGACAAAGTGTTGGACGAGAGCCGCCCTCCTGCTGACAGCCCGCGCGACCTGCCTTACGACCGTTCGAAAGCCGCAGGCGAAGTGGAAGTCCGCCGCGGCATTGATCGCGGCCTGGACGCCGTAATCCTAAATCCGACCAGCGTGATCGGACCCTATGATGGCGCTCCGTCGCCTATGGGGCAGCTATTTCTCGACCTCCACCGCAGGAAACTTCCCGCGCTGATCGCAGGTGGCTACGACTGGGTCGATGTGCGCGATGTCGTGGCGGCCATGATGGCCGCCGAGACACAGGCGAGATGTGGCGAGAACTACCTCGTATCAGGTCACTGGCACACCGTGCGCGAACTGGCGGAACTTTGCCGGCAGGCAACCGGAGTACCCATACCTCGTCTCCAGTTCCCAATATTCGCCGCCCGGTTATGGGCGCCCTTCCAAGTCGCTTTGGATCGGTGTCGCGGCCGTCAACCGCTATACACGCCGGTATCCGTCCGCGTCATGGCCCATAGCAATCGGAAGATATCCAATGCTAAGGCGAAGGCGGAACTCGGGTTTCACCCGCGGTCGCTCGGAGAATCGATCGTTGACACGTACCGCTGGTTCGACGAACATGGCATACTAGCCTGAATTTCCAACAGGCAACCTAAAGTGACAGTGTGGAACCTTTAGCCCTTTAGAGACACGACCTACGATCTCTATTGTCACTATTTATCGTATTTATCTTCCACTTACCAATCTGTTAACAGGTTGTTGTATTCG
>JAJEDR010000021.1 GCA_022821385.1 Rhodothermales bacterium | reverse complement strand
CAATCTCCTCCATTGGATCAAATTCTATTAGTTCCCTGTCAGTACGGGAAGAACCTGAGCTTCGCACGGCATAGACATGGAAGTGCGTACTGAGGCCATTGTCTTAAAATCTATAACCATCCGGGAATCCAGCCGGCTCGTTACGCTATATACCTTGAAGCTCGGAAAATTGACCACCGTGGCACGCGGTGCCCAATTGAGAAAGAACTCATTCGGCTCAACACTCCAGGTGCTTTCGCATGTGCAGGCGGTCATCTATACGCGTCCGACCCGGTCTATTCAGGTTCTGACGAATTGCTCGCACATCACGGTCCATCCAGGTATATCCCGTGATCTGAAAAGACTGGCGATTGGACAGCGGATCTGCGAACTTGTTCTGGCACTTATGGAAGAAGGTGTTGATTCTCCCGAAATCTTCCATTTAATTACTCGAACACTTGGTGCACTAGGTGATCCGGCTACGGATGCGGTACTGGTACAGCTATATTTCCAACTCCATTTGACGGCGGCTTTGGGTTTTGGGCCTAGCTTCACCCGCGATGAAGTGGAGCGGATTGATGATTCCGGCGGATTTGTGATGCTTGATACCGGTACGATTTCGCATAAGGTAGATACCGGTTCTCGGTCGTTGGCGGCCTCGAGGGGCGTGCTCCGGGCGTTCGCCATTTTGTACAGGGCTGATTTTGATGTGATTATGCACATGCAGCTTACGGACGAACAGCGGCGGGGGCTTTACACACTAGTTACCCGCTTTATGCGATACCATGTACAGGATGCTTATCCTGAGCGTGGGGAAGAGGTTCTAAGCCAGATATTGGGATTAGCGCCAAAGGCGCAGAAAGGCCGTTAAATGCACTGGTGCGTATCATGTCCCCTGCTAATTCATATGTGCGATGCGTGCTAATGGTCAGTGTATCGGGATTGACGTAGGAGGGACATTCACAGATTTTGTGGTGTTGGACGCTTCTGGGTTGACCGTGCATAAGGTACCGACGACACCAAGTGATCAAAGCCAAGCCATTCTGCAGGGCTTAGGGGTGCTTTCAGTAGATCCAGAGGCGCCTGTCATGCATGGCACGACAACTGCGACCAATGCACTCCTGGAACGGCGAGGAGCTCGGACTGCGCTCATAACCACACATGGCTTCGCGGATGTTTTGGCGATCGGTCGACAAAATCGCCCCCAGCTGTATGAGTTTTCCCAGGCAGCACGCAATCACCTTGTGCCCCGCCAGCTTCGTATGCAGGTTGATGAACGCATAGATAGCAAGGGTAACATTCACAGGAAGCTGGATAGATCCTCGCTGTCTGAGGTACTGGAAGTACTCAACCAGGAAAAGGTGGAGAGTGTGGCGGTAGTTCTGCTCTTTTCCTTCTTGAATGATGTACACGAACGCGGTATTGCGGCAGCATTGGCCGAGGAGTTTCCAGATGTTCCTATTTCGCTTAGCGTAGACCTCCTACCTGAGTACAGAGAGTACGAGCGCACAACAACAACGGTGATTAATGCGTATGTGCGGCCTCTCGTGATGCGCTATTTAACGCGTCTCAGGCGCGTACTCAGTGGTAGATCACTCAAGGTCATGCAATCCAGTGGTGGTACACTGGATGCACAACAGGCATCTAAACAGGCATCCAGATTGGTTCTGAGTGGACCTGCAGGTGGAGTTGTAGGGGCATTTGCTTTGGCTCGACAGGCACTCAGCACTTCCAGTCCCCACATAATTACTTTTGATATGGGAGGCACCAGTACAGACGTAGCACTTTGTCCTGGCGGAATACCACAGACGACCGAAGGCACAATTTGCGATCTACCACTTCGACTGCCTTCCACACAGATCCATACAGTCGGTGCGGGTGGAGGTAGCCTGGCGTACGTTGATTCAGGAGGTATACTGCGTGTAGGTCCCCAAAGTGCAGGTGCAGTGCCCGGTCCGGTTTGTTACGGTCAGGGCGGCCAAACTCCCACTGTAACGGATGCCAATCTGGTACTTGGTCGTTTGATACCATCACAATTTCTCGGCGGAGACTCTGCTCGTCCATTAGATGTTCAGGCGGCATATAGAGCGATTGCACATCTTGGCCAGCCCCTTAAGCTTTCTCCTGAAGAGACTGCACTGGGTATTGTACGAGTTGCGAACGCAACCATGGAACGGGCATTACGACGCGTATCCGTTGAATGTGGTTACGATCCACGATCGTATATCTTGGTTCCTTTCGGCGGGGCAGGGCCGTTGCACGCATGTGCAATTGCCGATTCATTAGGTGTGAAAAAAATTCTGATTTCGCGTCATCCCGGTGTACTTAGTGCACTTGGTTTATTAATGGCAGATATCACTAGCGATGTATCGCAAGCGTTACTTTCTACCGCAGAGGAGCTTTTTCGCAATCCTGAACGTCTCGAGAATTCAATCAATCAGCTGAAGCCCATTGTACTATCCCGTTTGGACTCAGACACAGAGGAGGTTCAGTTGGATTGCAGTCTTGATTTGCGGTACTCAGGGCAAAGTTACGAGCTCACGGTGCCTCTGAGTTTGCCGGTTGCACCAGAAAACATTCGTATTTCGATAGAAGCGTTTCATTCGGCGCATCATATGCGTTATGGGTATAGTGCACCAGAACTTCCCGTAGAGTCTGTGGCCGTGCGACTACGGGCCACGGTGCCCCGGGAGAAAGCAATACCCACACCGGCAACACTAACTGCCTCTCCCTTCGATATAGCCCAAGCACCAATAACGCCCGTGTACTTTACAGCAGATGGGCCAATGTCGATTCCTGTCCTAAAACGTGATACACTGGTAGGAGGATGTACGTTTAGAGGCCCAGCACTGATTGTGCAGTATGATTCAACAGTAGTCATGCCTCCGGGCTGGGATGCCGAGGTTGATCAATGGCACAACCTACATCTCAAATGTGGCACAGATCATGGAAATTGATCCCATTCTTCTCGAAATCTATAGACACCGATTCATCGGCGTTGCCGAAGAAATGGGGGTCACGCTTCAGCGCACTGGATACTCTCCCAATATTAAGGAGCGCCTAGATTATTCCTGCGCGGTCTTTGACACGGAGGGCAATATGGTTGCCCAAGCAGCACATATCCCGGTTCATTTGGGAGCCATGCCCGCGAGTTGCGAGGTCGCGCTAAGAACGTTCACACATTGGGGGCCGGGTGATGTGGTTATTCTGAATGATCCATTTGATGGGGGGAATCATTTGCCTGACATAACGATGATCTCACCGGTTTTTGCTGGCGATAAGCCCATTTTCTTTGTTGCAAGCCGTGCACATCATGCAGATGTTGGCGGTATGAGCCCAGGTTCGCTCCCGTTGTCTACCGAGCTCTTCCAAGAAGGAATAATTATTCCGCCTATAAAGCTATACGAAGCGGGTAAGCTGAATGAGGGTGCATTGCGGATGATACTTGCCAATGTGCGGACCCCCACCGAGCGTCGGGGGGATTTGGCGGCGCAGCAGGCGGCACATGCAGTCGGAGAGCGGCGTTTACAAGGGCTCGTAGAAGAGCATGGAGAACTCGAAGTTTGCGCGTATGCTCGTCATTTGCAGGCGTACAGTGAACGGTTAGTACGTAGTGCAATCCAGACTTGGCCAGATGGGATTTATGTTTTTGAAGATATGTTGGAACTACCGGATGAGCAGGATGCCATTATCAGAGTGTCTGTTAAGATTGCAGGTAGTAATATCGTGTTTGATTTTGAGGGTACAGATCCGACATTGCATGCGCCGTTGAACACCGTACTAGAAGTTACAGCATCTGCATGCTATTATGTTGTGCTCTGCCTGGTTGAGGAAGACGTCCCGGCAAACGCTGGTTGTTTTGCCCCAGTCAATGTGAAAGCCCCCGAAGATACACTAGTTAATGCGTCAAGGCCTGCAGCGGTCGCAGGAGGCAATGTGGAGACTTCTCAGCGAATTACGGATGCGGTTCTTGGGGCTCTGGCACAGGCATTGCCAGAGCGTGTACCGGCCGCAGGGCAGGGGACCATGAATAATGTTACGATAGGGGGCAAACATACCGACGAAACCTCCTATGCGTACTACGAAACTCTTGGCGGCGGTATGGGAGCTGCACCCGACGCGAATGGTCTAAGTGGCGTGCATGTGCACATGAGCAATACACTTAACACGCCTGTTGAGGCACTGGAAATGCAATTTCCATTTCGGATCAGAGAATATGCACTTATTCAGGGAAGCGGGGGTTCCGGCCAATATAACGGGGGAGAGGGGCTTGTGCGGGAGTATGGGTTCCTAGAGCCCGCCACGGTAACCATGCTCAGTGCGCGCCGTCGTCATGCTCCGTGGGGCTTGTACGGCGGCGACCCGGGCCGCAAAGGCCAGAACACACTGATTAATGCAACCGGGAAAAAGACTAAACTACCCGGTTTGTTTACACGGAGATTAAAGGCAGGTGACCGGCTTCGTATTGAAACCCCGGGCGGAGGAGGTCATTCTTCCGCCAGAAACTCGCGCAGTACATAGTGCAGGATACCACCATTACGATAGTATTCAACTTCAACTGGTGTGTCCAGACGTGAGCGCGTAGCGAAGCGGATCTCCTCTCCTCCTGGGCGTACAGCGATGACTTCAACGTTTCCTCCCGCCTTCTCCGGCGGAGCCAGGCTATAGGATTCGGTACCATTTAGGCCCAGGGTATCGGCATTTTCGCCTTTTAAGAATTCCAGAGGCAGCACGCCCATCCCAATCAGGTTGGAGCGGTGGATACGCTCAAAGCTCTCGACGATCACGGCTCTGACTCCTAAGAGAATGGTTCCCTTGGCAGCCCAGTCCCGACTTGATCCCATACCGTAGTCTTTGCCGCCGAGGACGACCAAGGGTATCCCCGCTTCTTGGTAAAGCATGGACGCATCGTAGATAGACATGACGTCATCGTTTTTGATGAAACAACGGGTTATCCCGCCCTCTGTGCCGGGTACCAATTCGTTCTTGATGCGAATATTGCCAAACGTGCCACGCATCATAACTTCATGATTACCACGTCTGGATCCAAATGAGTTAAAATTACGCAGGGTGACACCATTGGAGTTCAGGTAAACACCAGCAGGGGACTCTCTGGGGATAGCACCTGCTGGTGAAATATGATCCGTTGTTGTTGAATCTCCCAGCTTAGCCAGTACGCGGGCGTTTTCAATAAGGGCCATTTCTGGGGCCTCACGTGTCAGGCCGACGAAGAATGGAGGTTCTTGGATGTAAGTAGATTCATTGCTCCATTCATACAGAGACCCGCTGGGGATCTCAATAGCGTTCCATGTTTCGTTGGAGGTCTCTATGCCACCATATTCTTCCAGGAATAATTCAGGAGTTATGGAGGACTCAATCGCTTCAGAAATTTCCTCGGTGGTTGGCCAGATATCCCGCAGATATACATCTTTGCCTGCGAGGTCTTTGCCAAGTGGTTCACGGGTAAGATCAATATCTACGGTACCTGCCAGTGCGTACGCAACTACGAGTGGGGGCGAGGCGAGGTAATTCGCCTGTACAAGTGCATGAATACGGCCTTCGAAGTTACGGTTACCGCTTAGCACGCCTGCGACGACCAGATCGCCCTGGCGTACTGCATTGCCCACGACTTCCGGCAATGGGCCGGAATTACCGATACAAGTAGTACAACCATAGCCGACCAGGTCAAAACCTAGTTGCGCCAGATAAGGCATCAGGTTAGCATTGTGGAGATATTCGGTTACTACACGTGATCCTGGCGCTAGACTGGTCTTGACATAGGGTGCTGTTTTCAGTCCGCGTTCAACCGCTTTTTTTGCCACGAGACCCGCGCCGATCATCACGCTTGGGTTGCTGGTATTCGTGCAACTCGTGATTGCTGCAATTGCCACATCTCCGTTGCGCAATGGATCTTGAAAGTCGGGCATTGCGACTGTACGGTCCAAGTCAGATGCTTGGCGACCAAATCCTTGCGGTCCGGCGGGCGCAGCAAATGACTTGCGGAATGATTGACCCAGGTCGGGAATCGGAATGCGGTCCTGTGGTCGTTTTGGTCCGGCAACGCTTGGAACCACATCGCCCAGATCCAATGTCAGAACATCCAGGTACTCCGGTTCGGGTGCATCAGGAGTAAGAAAGAGCCCTTGGTCCTTTGTGAATCGTTCAACTAGTTCAATCAAATCATCATCCCGTCCTGTGCGTCTCAAGTACCCGAGCGTGACCTCATCAACCGGGAAGAAACCCATAGTAGCACCGTACTCGGGGGACATATTACTGATCGTAGCACGATCAGGCACCGAAAGTGCTTGAATACCTGGACCAAAAAATTCGACAAACCGTCCCACGACGCCATAGGAACGAAGCATTTGTGTGACGGTGAGCACCATGTCAGTGGCCGTAGCCCCTTCGGGCAACTCACCAGTAAGCCGGAATCCAACCACCTCTGGCATGAGCATATAGATTGGTTGGCCGAGCATGACAGCCTCTGCTTCAATTCCGCCAACTCCCCAGCCTACAACCCCTAGACCATTGATCATAGTCGTATGGGAATCTGTGCCTACCAGAGAATCCGGGAATGCCACGACTTGTCCGTTTTCCGTCCCAGTCCACACGCAACGGGCTACATACTCCAGGTTTACTTGATGACAGATCCCGCTTGCAGGAGGCACTACGTAGAAATTATCAAATGCCTGTTGCCCCCAGCGAAGAAACTCGTACCGCTCCCGGTTACGTCGAAATTCATGATCAGAGTTTAGCTGCAGTGCCTCTGGAATTCCGTAGTAATCTACCTGAACGCTGTGGTCTATTATAAGGTGTACAGGTACACGCGGATTAATTGTCGAGGGATTGCCGCCTGCACGTGCCATGGCACTGCGCATTGCGGCAAGGTCAACAACTGCGGGCACACCGGTGAAGTCTTGTAACAGTACACGTGCCGGCGAGAAGGGCACTTCCGCACGTAAGGGAGCTTTGGGGTTATATCTCGCCAGTTGCTCAACGTTCTCCGGAGTAACTGTAAACCCGTCACAGCCTCGCAGCACGGCCTCCAGCATTACCCGAATGGAATACGGGAGTCGGTCAAGTGAGTAACCTGACACATCAAGCGCTTCGAGACGATACATCAACGCAGGCCCTTGCGGGGTTTCGAAGGATGTTCTCGTGCCGAAATAATCTGTTTTTCTGGCCTGGACCGTCGTGCCCATAACTTTAATTCAATGGTGATTACTTGAGAGAGCAAGTGAACGATTTTCGAGGTCCATTGTTTGGCACGGGCCCTGTGTGTGGCCTGGATTGCTACGGAGCACCAGGTCAGTTTTGGTGCCTCTTACCCCGAGAGGATTTCCAAATAATAACAGTTTATTGCTGGTCCCATGAATCTCTGAGCTGATGTTTACAAGAGAAAAAATTGTTCTGAAACTGTTGAATCAGTTACCCCAACCTGTATCCCAGCCCGTATTCGTCAACCTTGTATTCCTTCTCCGACATGAAACTCCATTGAGGAATATGTCAAGCTTTTACGACTTCGTTCCGTACAAATATGGTCCATTTTCTTTCACATTATACCGTGAATTGGAGCGGCTAATAAGCAACGGATACGTTCGAGAAGTTGAGGGGAAATTGGCATCACTGCAATCAGTTGCTTTTGCGGGACCATTGGCCCCTTTAGGTAAAGCCACTGTCCGCTATGTTGTCGGAAATTACGGTAACACTAGTAGAGAGGCAATTTTGGAGGATGTTTCCAGGCGTTATCCCTGGTTTGCACTTAATAGCGAATTACCCCAGCGACATTCTGCATCTTTAGAACCTCCCTTGGGGGCACAGCCCGCTGCATACACATCGGGGTATGAGGGAATGTCAGTTGAGACATTCTTCAACCGCTTGCTTAAACAGGGAATTCGTTTGCTTATTGATGTGAGAGCCAATCCGGTTTCGCGTAAATACGGGTTCGCAGGCTCCCGCCTGCGCCAATTTTGTGAACAACTGGGACTCTCATATCGGCATGAGCCTTGCTTGGGGATACCTCGATGGGCAAGGTCCGACCTTAACGATGTGGCCTCGTACCGCCGACTGTTTCGTCACTATGAAGAGTCTATTCTCTCTGCACAATCCAAGAAAATAGTCGAATTGGGTAGTATAATGTCTGCTATTCCGTCCGTTCTCGTATGCTTCGAAAAAGATGTTGACCGATGTCACCGAGGATGTCTGGCACCTTACATTGCACGCGAATCCGGCCTACAAGTAATTCATCTATAGTCCAATCTACGCCTGGTCAACGTAAACTTCGCGTTCGAATCACTGTGAAGACGTACCATGTCCCTTTTGAAAGTACAACGAACTGGTCTGCACTGCGCGAGTGACCGAGAACGGCGACTTGGTACGCCATTACCCGATTGGTTTTCGAGATTTACGGACCTTATAGCATCTGGGATCGTACACCTGCGCCAATTCCAGGGGCTATAGCTCAGTTGGTAGAGCGCCTGAATCGCACTCAGGAGGTCAGCGGTTCGACTCCGCTTAGCTCCACTTCGCCTCTTTGTCACCCCAGATCGCATCAGTTTGCCCTCCGACCTATCCGTGCGAAAGGGGTGTTGTTTTCTTATGGTATTCCGGGTCCTATAACTACCTTATATAACGGGGGGCGGAGTTTATGCTCAAGGAATACATAGTATCCCTAGCCTGAATTTCCAACAGGCAACCTAAAGTGACAGTGTGGAACCTTTAGCCCTTTAGAGACACGACCTACGAT
>JAJEDR010000074.1 GCA_022821385.1 Rhodothermales bacterium | reverse complement strand
GCTCACTTCGCCCGGAATTGGTGGTCCACTTGGTCGGAATATGCACCGGACCGTACCCGAGGAGAAAGACCCGTAACCCGCGCACCAAGTAGTTGCTTAACGTCTGAAATTCAGACCGCGAAAAGTGGCCTGATAAGCGGCTTTTGTAGTGTTCAAATTTTCAGGGACACCCCCAAAAACAGGCCTATACCCTTGGTAATCGGGCTCTTTTGGCCTTCAGAAAGTTGCAACCTGTCGAAGTCAGGTATGCAGCGAGAAGTCCGAATAATCGTTTCCTAAGTCTAGATACCCTGTGCAGCGCATTGGCATATCCCTCGTTGGTCAGTTATTATTGGCTCATTCGTGGTACAGCTTTTGTTTTTTTGTATTATTTTGGTGTGCCCTTTATTTATTAAACCAAAACGATCTAGTGGTGATGGTACCAGAAACACAGTTTGTTCTTAACACCTTCGCTTTCCTTATCTGGGGAGCTCTTGTAATGTGGATGGCTGCGGGTTTTACGATGTTGGAATCTGGATCCGTTCGCACGAAAAATGCCTCTGTAATTTGCTTGAAAAACATCGGGCTTTATTCAATTGCCGGGCTGGCCTACTACATCATTGGGTACAACCTGATGTACACAGATGTATCGGGCTTTATTGGCAGTTTTAAGCTCTTCTTCAATGCTTCCCCGGAAGAGATTGCTTTGGTTGGTGGAGATACAGGGGTGACAGAGTCTGTTGTGGACTCAGGATTTTCGCAGATGTCGGGATGGTTCTTTCAGATGGTGTTTGTAGCAACTGCGGCGTCAATCGTGTCCGGTGCGCTCGCTGAGAGGATTAGATTGTGGGCGTTCTTCACATTCGTGCTTGCCTTGACAGCATTTGTTTATCCCATAGTTGGTGCGTGGACTTGGGGGGAAGGCTGGTTGTTTGAGATGGGCTTTTCTGATTTTGCTGGCTCTACTATTGTGCATGGTACAGGAGGCTGGGCCGCACTTGCAGGGGCAATCATACTAGGGCCTCGCCTGGGTAAGTTCAGGAAGGACGGCACCGTGAGAAATACGCCCCCCTCAAGCGTGCCGATT
Organism: Rhodothermales bacterium; assembly: GCA_022821385.1. Lineage (GTDB taxonomy): Bacteria > Bacteroidota > Rhodothermia > Rhodothermales > Bin80 > Bin80. The sequence goes on along the minus strand of JAJEDR010000074.1, from coordinate 80,336 downwards.
ACTACTTTGGGCGTGTTCATCCTCTGGTTTGGCTGGTTTGGATTCAACGGTGGGTCTCAACTGGCTCTTGGCGGAACTACGGACGCTATAAGTATCGCAGGCATACTGGTCAATACCAATTTGGCGGGAGCAGCTGGTGCCCTGGCAGCTATCACCGTGTCACGTATGATACTCGGGCGGTTTGATTTGTTTGCTGTACTCAATGGTGCGCTGGCCGGATTGGTAGCCATTACAGCAGCTCCCACAATGAACCATCATGGGATAGCGATCCTGATTGGCTTTGTAGGAGGCGTAGTCTGTGTACTGGCGATAAAACTGCTTGATGTTCTCAAGATAGACGATGTTGTTGGTGCAGTCCCCGTTCATCTTTTTGCTGGAATATGGGGAACGCTTGCCGTGGCTTTTACCGTAGACGGTACAAGTTTTTGGGTTCAGTTGGTGGGCATTCTTGCCGTGGGAGTTTTCGTATTCGGTGTTTCTCTCGGGTTATGGAAACTGATTGACATCCTGCTAGGAACACGTGTTTCCGAATCTGTTGAGCGTCTTGGACAGGATGTTGCGGAACTGGGTGTTGAGGCTTACCCGGAGTTTGTGTTAATGCCGGAAGATTATGACGACGAATAGCAGGCTCTTGTTTGCAAGAGAATCTCACTCAATTTGATCGGTTCCTACAAGAGGTGGAATGGGCGGTCTGCTGACTCAAGCGGCCGCCCATTTTTATGTTATGCCGACTCCGACTGTGGGCTGTATTGGTTTGAATAGTGGATTCATGTGATAGCCTGCCACGGAAACACGGGAATCTGTTGGATTCAGTCTCCCGACCCTATCCCAAAGAGAAGCTCTTCCAGGATCCAATTGGTGCGGCCGTGGCCCGGTTTGCATATTACAATGTAGCTGAACTCAACTTGCTCAGCTATCAACTTGAAGCTACACTCGGGGCAGTGTGGTGAGGTGAATCACTCAGCAACCGACCCTCTGAGGGTACGAGTACATCTGCATTAATGAACTCATTTTAAACAGATCCGCCCCATCGCAATCGACTTAGATCCATCTTGGGCTGAGAGTTTGCTCGCATGATACATTGTGAGCGACGAAGCGGCAGGGCGAAGTTGCGTGCTCCCTTCACGAGAAATCTAATTGCAATTCTGGCTCCCAGAGAACACAGCGATTAGGAAATTACCAGGCACCAGGACCAGAGTACAGTGTGCGCAATTCGGTGCAGGCTAGTGTGGTCCGAGGATCAATGTCGTAGTATAATCGACGCTGTGCACGATGCCTCGACGAAATCACAGGGCGCTGGCTACGAGAGAATCAGATGGTATCAACGGCTGCGATGCGGTCTTTGACTACTGGTATGATGGTGTCGAAACCGCTAATGCTGAAAATCTCCCGGATACTATCACGCATACCGCAGAGGATGAGGTTACCCTTAATAGCACGTACACCCTTTGCTCCGATCAACAGTACACGCATTCCTGAACTGCTTATGAAGGATAACCGGCTAAAGTCGACAATAATGTTGGTTTCACCGTCGTCAATCCAGTCTTTGAGTACACGCTCGAAAACCGGTGCGTTTGAACTGTCAACACGCCCGACGGGGACCAATGTGAGTATATCTGATTCGCGCTCTTCAAGTACTTCAAGTTTGCTAGCCATTTTGCTGCTTCCCAGAATGGTTTTGATTAGGGTTATGCTATAAGTTAATGAGGATGTCCAATATAGTGAACCTTGTGTAACACTAGGACAAGTTATACTCCAAAGTTAGCCGATTGAGACCATCAACAAACTCATAGGAGTAAGCATCGGCTTGACTTTTTACGAGATGCAGTCCGAGACCACCAATTGGACGAGAATCCAGCTCGCTTGTCGTATCCGCGTCCGTGCTTTTTGTAGGATCAAACTTGCCACCATTAGACTTCACGACCACGATCACGCGACCGTCCTGTATACTTAGGCTGACGTCAATTTGCGGATCAACACCGTGCTCAAACTTACCATGTACAAGTGTGTTTGTCACGAGCTCTTCCAGAGCAAGGTTGATTATAAAATTGGTCCTCGGAGGGAGATCATGCGCCTCTCCGAACGTTTCCACCATAGCCGAGAGATTACGTAGTTCTGACACCCGGGCAGCTACTGTGACGTTGAAATCACGGGTAATCATGTTGTTTCTGATTCAGATTGAAGGTTACGGTAAAGAATTAAGCATGTGCGGTCATCCGCAGCTGCGGTTCCATAAGAGAAGGTGGCGATATCATCCCATACATAGCTCAAAAGATTGTCTGGGTTTGACGTATCAGCGCTGTCCAGTGCCTGTTCCAAACGCTCTCTGCCATAAATGTCGCCATTCAAGTTGATCATGTCAGTCAAGCCGTCAGTGTATGAAAACAGGTACTCCCCAGGCTTCATTTGAATCGAATTCGTACTGTAGGGAATTTCATCCATCACCCCCATAGCGATTCCGTTAGTTCGGTCAATTGTTGTGCGCTTCCCTCCGCTCAACAGGTACGGGGGCTCATGTCCTGCTAAGGTATATACGACTTCCCCGCTTTCCAGGTTTACCTTGGCTATGAATACGGTGACAAAGAGTCCCATTGGGTTTTGATGACAGAGTCGATTATTTGCGCTTTGGCAGATCTCGGCTATGTCGCTACTTTCATTAGCGGCGAAACGAATGGCTGCCTGAGAAGCTGCCATGAAAAGTGCGGAAGCCACCCCTTTTCCTGACACATCGCCCACGACACAGATTACGGAGTTGCCATCTTCGAAAAAATCGACGAAATCTCCCCCCACCTGTTGTGCGGGCTCCATCCGTGCGCAGATTGTATAGCTTCCAAGATCTGCGGTTCCCTCCCTTACCAGAGCAGCCTGTACAACCGTGGCCATTTCTAGGTCCTGATTGATTGCCTGTTGCGCAAGACGTAGTTCATCGTTCGCAGAGACGAGTTCAGCAGTGCGCTCAGATACGAGTGTTTCAAGCACTTCTTCACGATTGAAAACCTGAATGGTCATATCCTGAAAGACTCTTGCTAGGGAGCCAATCTCATCTGCCCGGTTTACCACGGAGCCGACCAGCTCCTCATCTGGTTGCTCGCCACTCTCGACAAAACGTGCCGCAGTTGCAATTTTCTCAATGGGGCGTGTGAGCAGACGAGCCCCAAAAAAGCTTGCCGCCGCCGTGAAGATCAACAGAAACAGTGAAATAAACAGGGTTTGCCGGATACCGCTCCAAATTTCTTCAGCCGTATCGTCGAGGTTAATAAAGGCCAGTATAGCACCGACATGGTTCTCGCCAAGGGAAATGGGTGCGGCAACCCAAATGCCGCGATGCTCGGAATTGATTAGTCCGAGTCGTGCGTAGCTAGTGGGTTGACCGGTTGAAGATGCGCGTTCGAGTAGGACAGCAGCGCTATCCGAGCGCTCATAGTAGGGCACGCGCCAGGCAGATTCCATTTCAGTGATATCATCTGCTTCCGAGTACTGCGCCGCCGCAGCAACCTGATTGTCTGAATCATTAAACCAGAGTGCTTCCGGGTAGCCCTCGCTTACAAGTACATCCGCCTGTTCTTGATACACCGTATTCAGAATACTGGCACTATTTCCCCGCACCAGCGGCAACCCAACCTGGACTATATAGTCGCTGCCTGGCCGCGCAACGGTTACGTACTTGTACTGTGAAGAATCCCCACGGTGGATTTTGGCTCCACTGTGATTGATCCAGTGTCCTACCATCAACGTGTCTAATTCTTCTTGGTACAATACTGTAGTGAGTTGTTCTCCGCCGGATGAAGTCACAGAATAGAGTACCTTTCCGGTGCGATCAGTCACAGTGATTTCACCGATTGCGGTGTGTGTAATAATTCTAGTAAGATCGTCCTGTATGCCTGTTACATCAAGGCCAGCAGCAATTGAAGCTACGATGTAATGATCGAGAATTACTCCAACCACACGCATATTGGCGGCCAGGTTCCCCTCAATCACAGAGGATACGTGTGCCGTTGAATCAGTATTTGCCTGGCTGAGCAACTCATTATCCCCGAATTCCAGAAGGTTCCCCACCTGTGTGATGCGGTGGTGGTCCACACCATTGGTGCCCACATACTTATAGACTTTCCGATCAACCTCACGGACCTGGGCGGGTTGCGTAACCACTGCGAATGAGTCAGGCGGGACGTAAAGCAAAGAATAAAATTTGTACGCCTGTGGTTGTTCAATTGGGCTTTCCGCAAATGCGAAGTAAATCAGTTCGCCATCGTCGCCCCGAACATTTGTTAGATAAGAATATGCTTCACGGTCTGTGATCCAGAATTCATCCAGCACAGTTTCCTCAACAATCGAGGTCAGAATATTGATAACCTGTGAGGTATCATAATTAGCCTCATCTGCGACCTTAACCAAAAAAGCAGCGGCGAAAGCCTGTGCAGTCATAGGTGCATTCAGCGAAGCATCAACGGTTCGGGCTACATTGGCAATGGAAATCTCCCCAATATCCGCATAGATATCGGCTATCTGGGTGGCAGTCTTTTCAGCGGTATTCAGCGCCTGTTCACGCGCCCCGTTCATCCAATTACTAATCTGAGATATGGATACAGCCAGAATGGTGATAATCAACAGTCCTACATTGGCAGCGAAAATTATAGTTGCCAAGCGTCGTCCTCTTGGCTCTTTGAGATGGTTTGGAGACCCGTTCTCCGAACTATCGTATTGCAGATTATCTGTCATCGATTTTCTGGAATGTTATTACCTAGGTCAAGGAGTTACCCGAAATTCACTCAGGGTAGCACGACCTGTATTCCAACGGAATATACATATTATCACAATCAGCTAAAATTCTTGGCCTGCCCATTGTTATTTACCGTTACCGCGAGGAACGCCATAAATCCGGCACCGGTCTCCAAGGCCGATTCGTTCGGAGAAAAATCAGCAGTGTGAAGATCTGACGATGGTCCTACCCCCAGCGTGTAAAATAATCCCTTGCACCGCTGTAGAAAATACGCGAAATCCTCTCCTGCCAGCCAAAGAGGTATGTCTTTGACATGAGGCTTTCCCACGTAGCTAACTGCGGCATCCAATGCAGTTTTTGTAAGTGCAGGGTTATTAACGAGTATGGGAGGACCTTGACGTATTTCAACTCGCGCCTTTGTACCGTGTGCTTCGGCCGTATGTTCTACAGTTTGACGAATACGCTCGTGGGCGGATTCTCGCCAGTTCTCGTTCATGGCACGAAAGGTGCCTTCCAACCGTACATTCGATGGGATTACGTTGGTTGCACCATCAGCTTTAATGCGTCCAATTGAGAGAACGCCGGGGACTTCTGGGGGTCTGTGTCGACTTACGATGCTCTGAAGCGCAACGATCACATGGGCGGCGGCGAGCACGGGATCTCCACTTAATTGATGAGGTTCTGCAGCATGACCACCATCAGATAGTATATCAATATAGAGTTCATCTGCACTAGCCATAAAAGCTCCGGCGCAAAATCCAAGTGTGGAAGCCGGAAGGGAGGGCATTACGTGTTGGGCAATACAATAGGTTGGTGCAGGTTCGTCCTTATCAGGATCCAGCGCGCCCGCGTTGATCATGGCCAGTGCACCGCTGGGCAAGGTCTCTTCGGCTGGCTGAAAAATCAGTCGAATGGTACCTGCAATCCTATCTCGCAATTGGTGTAGAATGAACGCAGCGCCCAACAGAGCGGCCGTGTGCATGTCATGTCCACATGCGTGCATTACGCCCGCACGTTTGGAAGCGAAAGACAGGTTTGTTTTCTCTTGAATCGGCAATCCATCAAGATCTGCCCGCAGCAGCACAGTGGGACCGGGCCTACTGCCTCGGATAGTAGCGATCACCCCGGTATTGACGGCTGCGGTTACACGCTGGATTCCCGCTTCCAATAGCTCTTTCTGCACCAACGCGGAAGTGGCATGCTCCTCAAAGGCCAGTTCAGGGTTTTGGTGTATAGTCCGCCGCAGACTGATCAGCTGGGGTAGAATAGCCTTGGCTGCAACCTTGATATCACGGGCAATGTTGTTGTACATGAGGGACTCTAGTGCAGCGTTCGACGCTTGTTAAGATATGCTAACAGGGCTTTGTCGTACGGCACGGCCGTATCCAGTTCAACGTAATCTATAGCATGCTTGAGGCACTGGCGCCGAAGGTTTTCGGTGAGAGACTCCATTCGTTCCATATAGGCCTCCCGGAGTTGGCCGGGATGGAGAGACAGTTCGGTGCCAGATTCCATGTCCCGCAGAACCATGGGACGGTCAGGAAGATTAAAAAGGCGTTCAGTTGTTCCTTCAAGTATGCGAAAGATAAGCACCTCGTGTCCCTTATGGCGTAGCCGTCTGAGGGCACGGACTACTTGTTCCTGTGATTCAGCGCCATCAACTAGATCCGAAATAATAACGATCAGCGACCGTCGATGAACCATTTCTGCAACTCGGTGAAGAGCGTGAGCTGTCCCAGTGTACGGTTCGGTACTCGTAAATTTTGAGAATCGTTCGAGATGTAACAGGATCTCCCGCAAATAACGCGTGGTGCTGCGTGGCCTGAGCACAGTTCGTATTTCTGAATCAAAGGTCATGAGCCCAGTAGCATCACGTTGCATCACCATCATGAAATGCAGTGCAGCTGCCAGATATGTGCCGTATTCAAGTTTGGATACTTGACCTGCGTAACGATATTGCATTGAGGCCGATGTATCCAGAACGACATAGTGCCGCAAGTTTGTCTCTTCTTCGTATTGTTTGATATAATAGCGGTCAGATTTTGCGTACACCTTCCAGTCTACATGTCTGAGATCATCTCCCGGGTTATATGGCCGATGTTCGGCGAACTCAACAGAGAATCCGTGGTAAGGGCTCTTGTGCAGGCCGGTAATGAACCCCTCAACAACTAGACGCGCACGCATCTCCATGTTTTTCAATCGGGAAACCGTGACCGGATCCAGATACTTGAGAGGACTTGTTGAACCGCGATTTACCATTATTGAAGATAGAATAAGCTCAAGAATACGTTTCAGTGCTTAGATTTGTACAATGAAACCTTCCGATATCATCAAGGCACAGCTAATGGATGCGCAAGATATGGAGCGCACATTAGCCCGGCTGGCTAGACAGGTGATTGAGGCACTGCATCCTAACGAAAATTCAGCTGCAATCGTAGGGATGCACCGGCGCGGCGTATATTTAGCGCGGCGACTGCAAACACTCATCAATGAATTTGAGAATATCGTGATACCTGTGGGAACATTGGATGTAACGATGTACAGAGATGATTTGCACAGAATCTCCCACAAGGTTCAAATGCGCAGCACGAACATCCCGTTTGATGTAACCAATCGCCATCTGATTCTGGTTGATGATGTATTATGCACGGGTCGCACAGTACGTGCAGCCATGGATGCGGTTACAGATTTTGGCCGACCTGCCAGGATTCAATTCCTGACGCTCGTCGATCGGGGCCATTATGAGTTGCCTATTCGGGCAGATATGGTCGGGCGTGTAGTGCCCACGATTCCCGGAGAGGAAGTACGGGTTCAGTTTGATGAAATTGATGACCGTGAAGGTGTGTGGTTGGTTACTCGAGGATCTATATAATGGAAGATGTAGTCCCCAAGGCTGAAATACGGGTACTTCAACACAGGCATTTGCTGGGCTTATCCACGTACAGTGCGGACGAGATCCAGTTGATTCTGAGCACGGCTCGCGAGTTCCGTGAGGTATTGGAGCGCCCGATCAAGCGGGTTCCGACACTGCTCGGAACGACGATCGCAAACCTGTTTTTTGAGCCATCCACCCGCACACGCATATCATTTGAGCTTGCGGCCAAGCGGTTATCTGCAGACCTGATTAACTTCGGGGGATCAGGATCAAGTCTATCCAAGGGGGAGAGTTTGCGTGATACGGTTCAAAATATTGAGGCGATGAAGGTTGACATGGTAGTCATCCGGCATAGCTCACCCGGCGCAGCTCACTTCCTGACAAGATGTATCAAGGCGAGTGTTATAAATGCCGGGGATGGAGCGCATGAGCACCCCACGCAGGCACTCTTGGATCTATTGACAATTTCGGAGAGATACGAATCTTTCTCGGGCCTGCGGGTCTCCATAATCGGAGACATCGCGCACAGTCGAGTTGCCCGGTCAAATATTTTCGCGCTAACGACATTGGGAGCTAAGGTAACCGTGTGCGGTCCTCCAACACTTATGCCACTACACACCGAAAGCTTAGGTGTGCGTGTGGTGCATAACCTGGATGATGCGCTTCACGGCTGCGATGTGGCCATGGCGTTGCGCATACAACGCGAAAGGCTTGGGGCAAGCCTGGTACCGTCTATGCGTGAATACCACGTGACTTACGGGCTCAATGGACGCCATATGGCTATGCATCCTGACATGATTGTGCTGCATCCTGGACCAGTGAACAGAGGAGTTGAACTGGATGACGAAGTAGCAGATCATGAACGCACAGCTATACTTGATCAGGTCATCAACGGTGTGGCCGTACGTATGGCGGTAATTTACTTGCTTGCTCCCGGAGCAGGCGAATAGGCGTTTTGTGCCTGGAGTACCTACTAGCCCTGTGCAGGTTTTATTCCCCGGTGATTTTACGGGCGACGGCTATGACTTCGGGAGAACACCGACCGGAATACTTGGCAAAATTGTCGGAGAACAGAATAGAGAGTTGTCGTCCCGCCAGTTGATAGGCGTCTGGGTCGGACCAGGCCTGCTCCGTGCACAGGAGTTCGTCAGGTATACCGGGGCATTTCGTCGGAATTTCTAAATCAAAAACAGGCTCGCGCACCGTCGGCACATTCAACAGGGCACCACTGTGGATAGCGTCAATAATAGCGCGCGTGTGGCGAAGTTCAATTCGCTGATTCCCGTCCCCGATGATGCCCGTGTTAACGAGCCAGCCGTTGACCTTATGGGTTTTCATTTTAGCTGCGAGCAGTTCGGCGTACTTCGCCGGATGCCATACTAGGAACGCTGCACCAAAACATGCAGAAAATGTCGCCACCGGTTCGTGCACACCGACTTCGGTTCCAGCAACTTTGGCCGTATAGCCGCTAATGAAATGATACATGACCTGCTCAGGCGTGAGCCGTGATATGGGTGGGAGAAACCCAAAGGCGTCAAAGGTCAGGAAAATGATGTTTGACGGGTGCCGCGCAACACACGGAATTTTGGCGTTCCGCATGTACTCAATAGGGAAGCAGGCACGAGTGTTCTCAGTGAGACTGGTGTCAGTATAGTCCACAGCGTGTGTAACTGGATCTACGACAACATTTTCGAGGACGGAACCAAAGCGGATGGCTTCGAGAATCTCGGGTTCACGTTCGGCGGACAGATTGATCACTTTTGCATAGCAGCCTCCTTCAATGTTGAAGATGCCATCATCTGACCAGCAGTGTTCGTCATCGCCAATTAGCCTACGGTTTGGGTCTGCGGACAGTGTGGTTTTACCGGTTCCAGAGAGTCCGAAAAAGAGAGAAACATCTCCCTGCGCTCCTTGATTGGCCGAACAGTGCATTGACAAGATCCCCCTGCGAGGCATGACATAATGCATGATCGTGAAGATCCCCTTTTTCATCTCTCCCGCATACTGGGTGCCTAGGATGACGATTTCCTGGTCTTCAATGGATATATCTACGCTGGTCTTGGAAGACATGTACGTCGTATGGCGGTTAGCCGGAAACATGCCAGCATTGTAGACGATATAGTCGGGTTCACCAAAATTTTCAAGCTCCTTATCCGTGAGCCGAATCAGCATATTGCGCATGAAAAGCGCATGGTAGGCACGTTCGCATATGACACGGACCTTGATCCGGTAGCGTGGGTCCCACCCTGCGTAACCGTCCACGACATAGAGATGATCACAAGTGTTCAGGTAATCACGCGCACGTTCCCGGTTAATCTCGAATGTGTGCTGATCAATCGGCAGGTTTACCGATCCCCACCAGATATCCTGAGAGCTTGAACGCATTTTAGCGATGCGTTTGTCCCGGGGGCTGCGACCGGTTTTTTCTCCGCTTGTAATTGCAATGGCGCCACTGTCGGTTATCTTCGTCGCCGTCTCATTGCGAAGCGCATCCTCGTAGAGGACAGCAGGCACCATATTTCTTCGGATGTCCCTGACCTCAATGCCGCAAGAGGATAGATCGAGTTCCATAATTCATGTGGCTTGTAATATGGAGCGGAGCGTACGGAGGTATTGGACCTCAGTTGCAGGCAATGGTGGGTAGGTTACCGTTATTGGGACATGTACAAACCCTCAATTTCTTTCTCGTATCTGGCAAACACATTTTTTCGACGCACCTTTAGGGTTGGCGTGAGTTCTCCTCCGTCAATTGTGAATGGCTCTGTGATCAAATGAAATTTTTTCACTTGTTCATGTGGCGGGAGAGTCTGATTCACTCGGTTGATAACTTCCTGGACTTTTTCCCTTAAAACGTCCTTGTCGGGGTCAGCACCAAATGTACTTTCCACATAGGCTGCGTCTGCGACGATCAGCGCGGAGCAGAACTTGAACTCGGGACCGATCACCACAGCATGTTCGATCAGAGCATCAGAGGCTAGCGCCACTTCGATAGGTACAGGGGCAATGTATTTACCGGTGGACAGTTTGAAGAGTTGTTTCTTGCGATCGGTAATGTACAAATGCCCATCTTCGTCGAGTTCACCAATGTCCCCAGTATGCAGCCATCCGTCATCTGAAATTGTTTCGGCCGTAGCTTCTGGATTGTTGTAGTATCCGCGCATGATGTGCGGGCCTCGTGTCAAAATTTCACCGTCCTCAGCAATCTTGATTTCAACATCTCGAATGGCCCGACCGACTGACCTTGGCCGCATCTGATCCCGCTCGTAGAGTGATATGACCGGAGAGGTCTCTGTCAGGCCATATCCCTGACCACAGCAGATCCCGAGACCGTTGATGAAGGCTTGAACCTTCGGTGGAAGAGCGGCCCCACCACTGGTTAGTGCTTCCAGGTTTCCTCCAAAAGGTTCGGCACGTACTTTGCTGTACACGAGTTTGTCCGCCAGTTTGTCTTGCAGGGTAGCTCGGGGGTTTTTCAGATCGAATTGTTCAGCACGCCCAAAAGCCCACCGGGCGATCATTCCAGGGATGCCTTTTGTTGCCGCGGCTTTGGCCATCATGCCAGCATGAACCTTTTCCAGCAGTCGTGGCACTGTGGTCATGTGGGCCGGCTTCACATGAGCAAGATCCTGAAGGAGCTCATCTGTCGTCTCAATGAAATAAATCGGGCAGGACTTGGAAAGGTAGAAGAAGGTCGCAATACGTTCCAGCGAGTGGGACATTGGAAGAAAAGACAACACACGCGCAGGTACATCAAAAGGCAGTCTTTCCGATACCGCAATCGCATTTGAAGTGAAGTTGGCATGCGTAAGCATGACGCCTTTTGGTTCACCGGTTGTACCTGATGTGTAGCACAGTGTGGCGAGATCATCGCCGCTGACCGCGTTTTTTGCTTGGTCCACGATGTCTGGTGTTTCGTAAAGCTGCGCCTCTCCGCGCTTGATCAATTCCTCTAATGTGAGCATCTCCTCGGCGTATTGGCCAAAGAGCCCCACTGTCCACTGCAGGTCTGGATTAGACATCAGATCTGCCGGGCATCCATCGTAAAGCTCCTTTGTCGAGACGACATATCCGCACACCCCGGCATCGCGGACGATGTATGAGATTTGACCTTCAGGTTGCGTTGTGTAGATAGGCACACTGGCGGCACCGAGGCGCAGCAATGCCTGATCAATGATGAGCCATTCCGTGCTGTTCTCTGCATGAAGGGCAACCCGATCTCCCCTTCGCACGCCCAAACTGTGGAAGCCCGCAGCGCAAGCGCGCATGCGCGCGCGAAATGTATCGGCGTCCGTTTCAGTCCAGACCCCGTTTCGCTTGGTAGAGGCAACAATGCCCGGGTTGTGATCTAACCCGAAATCAACAAGTTCACAAACGGTGGAGATAGAATTCATAGTGTCAGGAGTATGGTTGTATGTTTAGGCTATACTTTTTGGAGGCACATCTTCTGATGCAACGCCTCATTGAAACACAGACCTATGTCTTGGATTACATGTGGTTCCTGTTATGGGAGTATCTTCGGCAAGCCAATCGTTTTATGGTCCGTACGGCGGAATTTACGCATATAGATAATGAAAGTGGTATCCATATGGTGGATATTTCAACAAAGGAGTCCTCTATGCGTTGCGCATCAGCTGAAGGTACGGTGCAACTGGGGGCTGATGCGTATGCTGCGCTTGTCGAGAAGCGCGTAACCAAAGGGGATGTGCTCACAACGGCCCAGTTAGCAGGAATCATGGGGGCCAAGGAAACTGCCCGCCTTATTCCGCTGTGTCATCCGATAGCGCTCGAAGCAATAAACCTGACCTTTTCGTTCGATGAAAAGATGTATTCGATAACTGTCCGGGCTGAGGCGACGTCGGTTGGACGCACGGGTGTAGAGATGGAAGTTTTAACAGCGGTGTCAATTGCCTCGTTGGCCATCTACGATATGTGCAAATCTATTTCGAAAGACATTCGTATCACGAACATTCACTTGGTGTCCAAGAAGGGCGGCGTGCACGGTGCTTACCATGCGCATAACAGTCACTGATATTACAAACCGATAAAAATGGGAGATTTAGTAAGCTTTGGGCCTCTGATCATCATCTTATTGATCCTGTTCGGGGTCATTATGCTGCTGTACTTCGTACCGGTGCGTCTTTGGATCACTGCAATTTTCTCAGGTGTTCACCTGAAACTCTTTCGCGATCTGGTAGGGATGCGTCTTCGTCGCGTTCCGCCGGACAGAATTGTAAAACCGCTCATCACTGCGCACAAAGCCGGAATCCCTTCGGAGACGCCAAAACTTGAGGCACATTTCCTGGCCGGAGGTAATGTGCAGCAGGTGATCAATGCGCTCATTTCAGCAGATAAGGCAGACATTGACCTGCCGTTTGAGCGTGCCACAGCTATTGATCTTGCCGGGCGTGATGTGTTTGAGGCCGTGCAGGTATCAGTAAACCCGAAAGTCATCGAAACCCCGCCGATCTCCGCGATAGCGAAGGACGGAATTCAGTTACGGGCGGTCGCGCGTGTTACGGTGCGCGCCAATATTGAACGACTGGTAGGTGGTGCAGGTGAAGAAACAATTATTGCCCGAGTAGGCGAGGGGATCGTTTCTACGATCGGCTCTTCCGGCTCGCATGCCGAGGTGCTGGAAAATCCCGATATAATTTCCAAGACCGTATTGGCTAAGGGGCTGGATTCGGGAACGGCATTTGAGATTCTTTCGATTGATATTGCTGATGTTGATGTTGGAGAAAACATTGGTGCAAAGCTGCAGACAGATCAGGCGGAGGCAGACTTACAGGTTGCGCGTGCGAAGGCTGAAGAGCGTCGTGCAGCTGCGGTGGCACTGGAACAGGAGATGGTTGCCCGTGTGCAGGAGGCGCGCGCCCGTGTTGTAGAAGCGGAAGCATTGGTACCTGAGGCGATGGCGGATGCTTTCCGTAAGGGTCAGTTGGGGGTTATGGATTACTATAACCTGCGCAACATTGAAGCAGATACAGATATGCGCTCTGCAATTGGGGGTACAGGTTCAGGTGAGGATGATAGCAAGTAGATATTCGATTGACTCCGTCTCTGATTGATTTCCAGCAGTTCGGGCAGTTGGTTAACCTTCATAGCTGGAGGTATTTTCTCCTGCTTGAGTGGCAGGTGATCCGGCTTGTTGATGCTTCGCAAAAGCGGACAGCTTCATTTGCGATGGCGCCGGGCTTCACCGGATCGGTAATCCTCTCCGCATCCCGTAGAGAGGTGATGAGAGTATGACGTCAAAATGTGGTGTTGGGATACGCTGACCCGTTTTGTACTACATAACCCATATTCAAATGTCTGAGATGGGAATTTGAGCTCAATACTGTAACATCAATAACAGCAAAGCTCCCCTGAGGCACGTCTTCGGTTGGGCTCAGCAAGGTTGACGGCACCGGTAATGTCAAAATTATCCCGATAAACACCACAATTCCAGCACCGAAGCCGGATAAGCTGCGTCCTATCAGGTTACGTGTACGCTTCATCAGGATTTCCTGATCGAAAAACCGCCCGTACGGCGGAATCCAAGCGCAGCGACAATCATGAAAATGAAAGTCTGTCCAGCGAGCACGATGACATGCAGAAGGATAGGCTGTCCACTATCCATTCCAATAACTTTAAGCGCGAGCTGGGCATGATGATAGGCGGGAAGCACCAGTGCCATGTTCTGCATGAAATCACCAAAAACATAGATGGGGATCCATAGTCCAGAGAGCATGGACATCGGCAAGAAGATCAGGTTAACTATGGCAACTGCGGATCGCCCCTTCACCCAGGCACCGATCGCAAGACCCAGAGTACAGAATGGAACTACACCCGCAAGTAACACTCCAGCAAGTGCAAACCACTGCCAACGATAGAGCGCCACACCTGCCGTGTAAGCAGCGATGAGAAACAGGGCTGATACGACCGTCGCACCGAAGATCAGTGCCGTTGTAATCTTGGCGGAGAAGTATGCACCAACCGGCATGGGTGTTGTCTGTTTCAGAAGCAACACTCCCGTATCACGCTCGGTTGCGAGTCCAGCTCCAAAGTTAAACAGCGCTGGGCCCAAAATACCAAATACCCCATAAGTTGCCAACAAATAGGTTGGCATAGGCATCGAGGTTCCGCCGAAATTCAGAATCACTCCAAAGAACAGATAGAACACGAGCGGGAACGCCAGAACGGGGATGGAAAACAGGGGCTCACGAAGTACGTCTATAAATTGGAAGTGCGCTTCCAATAAATAGACTCGAATTCGTCGATCTAGGGTCATGGAGACTCTTTCGTAAGGGACAGAAACGCGTTTTCAAGATCAACGGCTTCAACCGTTAGATCTACCAACTCTTCATCCTGAGCAAGTAGATTTCGTACCAGGTCCTCTGGAAGTGTCGTCTGAACCTCTAAATGACGGCCTCTGACCTTCGCTTGGATCACGCCAGGGAGCTGTTTGATTTCGTCGGGGAGGGTACATGTGACACAGCGCACTAGGCGCCCTGCTGCGTGCGACTTGATCTCCGCTGGAGTGCCATCAGCGATCCTTCGACCATGATGGATAACAATTACACGGTCAGCAAGCGCATCAACTTCGGCCATGTTATGGGTTGAGAGGACTGCGGTGACTTCAAGGGTTCGGATTTCATCCCACAACCGATGCCGTGCATCCACATCAAGTCCAGTAGTGGGCTCATCTAGAAACAGAAGTTCGGGATCACCTGCCAGTGCTAAGGCAAACATCACCCGTTGCTTCTGCCCGCCAGAGAGTTTCCCGAATCGGCGTCCAGAAAGATCCTCAAGCCCCGCCATACTAAGTAGTTTCGCGACGGCGAGCGGGGCGGGATAATAGCTGGAGAAAAGTTCAATGTTTTCGCGCACAGTCAGATTTCCAGAAATCCCAGAAACCTGGAGCATTGCGCCCCGACGTTCCCGTACTTGAAGTGCCCCAGGATCTTGCCCGAACACACTGACTGAACCCTGCTGGACGCGTAGGTTTCCAAGGAGAAGGTTGATGGCAGTCGTCTTGCCGGCTCCATTAGGACCCAACACTCCCAACACCTCACCCCGACGAACCTCCAAATCAAGCCCGTCCAACGCGAGAATTGATCCATAGTGGTGGGTAACGCTTGACAATCTCGCGAGGACCGATTCATCTGACCCTGTGAACTGGTTTTCCATTCCGGCGCTAGAAGATGATTATAGGACACTGTAACGGTCTCCGAGTCATTAGGGCGTTTGTATCCGATCCATATACCCTGCGGCAAAAATAAGACTAATACTAGGCCTAATGTTCAATAATGAAATAGCGGTATCTGGTTATGTGTTCGGAATTTATTTCGGGATTGTTTCAAGATTGGAATCTTCGCCCTAAAGCGTGGGCATCGGCGACAGAGTTATTTTAGTAGTATCAAGTTACACGATTCATGAGAGGACTCTGTAACCTTCGGGTTACTCAAGTATTTAATTCTCATCAAAATGATCTTATTGATAGGTCTATATTAGGTTGGTTGAATTGGTGAACTCATGCAAATGCAATTCAACCAGTCAGAATATTCTCGCTATAAAATCTGAAACACCCGAGTACCGTAACGTAGACGGCAATCAAAATTCGTTTAGAAGAAGACATCGCGTACCAGACGGACATCCTCCAAGACGTCTCCCGAACCTTCGCATTGACCATTCCCCAGTTACCAGAAACGCTGGGGGTCGTAGTGGGTAATGCCTACTTGCTCTGCAGGATTTCAGACACTATTGAGGACGAAGAAGCGCTCTCGCCATTGCAAAAACGTGAGTTCTCAGATCGCTGGATCGGCGTTGTTGAAGGCCGTAGTGATGCGCAGGCGTTTGCCCATGAACTTTCTGGTCTGCTCACGCTCTCAGCAACTGAATACGAGCACGACCTAATCATCAACACCCCCCGAGTCATACGGATTACACAGAGTTTTTCTATGTCTCAGCAGCAAATCCTCCAACGGTGTGTGAACATCATGGCAGATGGCATGGCTGTCTTTCAAGAAGGTGCGAACCTTAAAGGACTTAATGACCTTGAGCAATTAAACAGTTATTGCTACTACGTTGCGGGAGTTGTCGGCGAAATGCTGACCGAGCTGTTCTGCGACTATTCCGCCGAGATCGGTGCGCGAAAAAAAGATCTCTTTGCCCTATCGTCCTCGTTTGGGCAGGGTCTTCAAATGACCAATATCCTCAAAGATGTGTGGGAGGATCACGACCGCGGTGCATGTTGGCTCCCGCAGAGCATTTTTCTTGCTTACGATTTTGATCTTAGTTCGCTCTCTAAAAACCACACGGATCCTCGATTTACCCAAGGCTTAAACGAACTCATTGCAATTACAAGAGACCACCTCGATAACGCCCTCCGGTACATTCTTCTGATCCCATCTCACGAAACCGGAATCCGGCGTTTCTGTCTGTGGGCACTCGGGATGGCCCTTCCGACCCTGCGGCGTATATACGGCAGACCAACATTCAAGAGTGGTCGGGAAGTAAAAATCCCGCGGCGTACTGTCAAAGCCGTCGTCGTATCTACGAGCGCGCTCGCACGTTCAGATATTGCCCTGAAGACTCTGTTTTATTTCCTTGGCCGCAATCTGCCCCGTGCCTAAACTGCCTCCTTACAGGTTGTAGACAAGGTTCGCTACATTGAGGCTTTACAAGAAGCAAATCGCGTGCAGATTCGCAGGCAGCGCAGAACCCATGGCCATCATCCGCGTAAGTTAGGTTAACTGGCTGATTTATGCCCTGAAGCAGCCGAGGAATCAGTTGCAACCAAGGAGTTTTGCAAGAGACTCAAATACAATGGCACGGACCTTCAAGATCCCGCAGTTTTATCGTAGTCCGATTATATCGGCGATTAAAACCGCGCGAATGGCGGCAGATCCGCGGAAGAAGGACATTTCGCCGTCACTTCTGGACTTCGGATCTCTCCGCCTGTGGATTGCAAGGAATTTCAGTTTTTGCTTTGGTGTGGAGAACGCCGTCGAAATTGCCTACCAGGCAATTGCAGATAATCCAGATCGGCGATTGTTCATGCTCTCGGAAATGATTCACAATCCGCATGTGAACAATGATCTGCGTCGACGGGGTATGCAGTTCTTGCGTTCAACGATGGGGGAGCAGTTAATTCCCTTCAGTACGCTCTCCCGTGAGGACATCGTTGTCATTCCTGCCTTCGGGACCACGCTGGAAATTCTTGAAGAGCTTGAAGTCTTGGGGGTGGATGTACGTACTTACAATACGACCTGTCCGTTTGTCGAAAAGGTCTGGCGTCGGAGTGCACAGATAGGGGATAAGGGTTACACTGTAGTTATTCACGGTAAGCGGCTTCATGAGGAGTCGCGTGCGACCTTTTCGCATGCAAAGGAGCATGCTCCGGTGGTCGTGGTACGGGATATTGCCGAGGCGAATGATTTGGCAAAAGTGATCCGTGGTGAGGAGGGACGAGAATATTTTTTCGACCGGTTTGCTAATCGTTACAGTAAAGGTTTTGATCCAGACGTTGATCTGGTGCGCATCGGTGTTGTGAACCAGACCACAATGTTGGTGAGGGAGACGCAGGCAGTTGCGGGCGTTTTGCGGGAAGCCATTGTTGAGCGGTATGGTGCAAAGGATCATTTTGTAGACACCAGCGATACGCTTTGTTACGCAACTCACGAAAATCAGGAAGCGGCGAAAGCGCTGCTGGATCGGCCACTTGATTTGGCGCTCGTCGTTGGGGGATATAACTCTTCAAACACCAGCCAGATAGTTTCTTTATGTAGTGAGGTGGTTCCCACATATTTTATAGGGAGCGCCGATGATATTGCAGACAGGAACCGGATACATCATTATGACTATCAGGCCAAGGAAGTGCGCACAACCGTAAATTGGATGCCTACGGGCCGTCCAACATCGATCGCACTGACTTCGGGGGCATCCTGCCCTGAGATGTTAATGGATGAAGTGATTCGCAAAGTGGTGGCATTTTTCGAGGGCACAGCCTCGTTTGAACAGGCGTTAGCGCCGTATCAGAATGCCCCTGCAGCAGCGTAAGTCGAATGACGACGCGTGGTATTTGGGTGTGTATTGTTATCCTCGCATCCTGCGATGTTTTCAGTACGCGTACACCCGCACCGCCCGTGGGCGAGGCGGGCACATGGCTGCAGCCTGTAGCCCCTGATCTTGTTGTAGATAATCTGCGGGCTGCCGTGGAAGAACTTAATGCAACCAACTACCGACGCTCTATTGATCAGGAATTCATATTCACGCCAACTGCTTCCGCACAGGCGCGTGATCCACAGCGCTGGGCCATTTGGGGGCAGGCCCAAGAGAACAGCTATTTCACGACAGTTGCGGAGGCCGCCAAGGAGAATACGGGACATTTTCTTCGCCTGGAAGATGTGACCACCGAACTAGGGGATACGACATACACATTGGAGGCCCATTACGTGCTGCTAATCAAGCACGGTAGCCGGCAGGTTGCCGACTCCCTACAGGGAAGATTAATCTGGACCATTGCAAGGAATCTCGATGGTCTCTGGGCGCTTTCTCGGTGGAGGGACCAGAGCATCGGATCGGCAGATTCCTGGAGCGATCTTAAAGCGGAGTTTGGTAACTGAGGGCACTCATGTCACCAAGTCTGTGGAATTTTCTGAGTTGGCAACACGGAGTAATCCGCAAGCAGCAAAAAGATCATGCCAATTTCGGTAAGTGGACTGCAAAGATGGTCAGAGTTGAACCACTTACAAGGGAAGTCTAGATGGCCTGAACAGGCGCGTTGAGACAGAGTATCCACCTGCAATGGGTACGGGGAAACTAGGCGAGTTGTCAGTTCACCGGATACATATTGGTGCGACAGATGTCAAAAGCATTAATGCCTGTAACCGGGACAATCGCCCAACAGCCTCGTTTGAAAAATGAAGCTCATGGAGATAATTCCCTGAAATTCTGCAGTGACACGCCAAGTCTACATATCCGGGATGGCAGTCGTGGTTCTGCCGCTTATGTTGGCCGCATGCAATCCGTTTGCACCGGCCATCGGAGAGGGGGATCCGTTTGGTGATCTACTGGGCGACCCCAAGACCATTGAGGGCTACTTCACCAATTTCAGGAACGCGTATGAACTGCGGGACCTCTCCCTGTATGAACCGCTTATTGATTCGTCTTTCGTGTTTATCTATACGGATTTTGATACGGGCATTGAGCGGGAGTGGGGGTTCGGGCAGGAGCTCGAAACAACTCGCAGAATGTTTGAGAGTGTTGTAGAAGTGCAGTTGCAGTGGAATCAGATAATTTCTAGGCAGGTTTTCGATGAGGGCACGCGGGCGATTGCGGTGCGGAGCTTTAATCTTGCCATTGGCCTAGACAATGGCGAGGTATTTAGAGGTGATGGTAACGTAAATTTCCTGCTTACTCGCGCGGACACAACCCGCGCCTGGAAGCTGCGCCGCTGGCGTGACGAAAGTGAACTATAGCATAAAAATGTAACTTCAAATGAACGATGCGTTGGACTATGCAGGGGCGAATCAAAGTCGTTTTGTAGGGGAGTTGATTGACTTGCTTCGTATCCCTTCAATCAGCACTGATCCGGCTTACTCACAGAGTGTCGCAGATGCGGCCGAATGGTTAACAGAAGCACTGCGGGGAATCGGGGTGAAGGATGCTGTGTCGTCTGAAACAGACGGACATCCGATTGTGACGGGTGGGGTGCATGTTGATGATGCACTTCCAACGATTCTCGTATATGGTCACTACGATGTCCAACCACCGGACCCG
This sequence comes from Rhodothermales bacterium, assembly GCA_022821385.1. Taxonomy (GTDB): domain Bacteria; phylum Bacteroidota; class Rhodothermia; order Rhodothermales; family Bin80; genus Bin80. Next base: position 59,979 of record JAJEDR010000074.1, on the reverse strand, counting down.
TTTGATCTATGGAACTCGCCTCCCTTTGAGCCCGTGATCAAGAATGGATTGCTCTATGCACGCGGAGCCTGTGATGATAAAGGTCAGTTATTAATGCATCTGAAGGCGTTGGAATGCTGGATGGACACTGCGGGCAAGCCGCCTGTAAACCTCAAGTTAATTCTCGAGGGCGAAGAAGAATCTGGATCTGCAAGCCTTCCAGGGTTCATTAAGGAGCACAAGGACGCCCTGGCTGCAGATATAGTTGTGATTTCGGACTCCAGCTTGTTTGCACCGGGAATTCCTTCTATTACTTATGGTTTACGGGGTATGGCCTATGTGGAAATCACTTTAACAGGACCGGACCGAGATCTTCATTCAGGTACATACGGAGGTGCCATTCACAACCCGATCAACGCGCTGGCGGCCTTGATTGGGGAGATGCACGATGCGAAAAACAGGATTGCGATTGACGGTTTTTATGATCGTGTGAGATCGCTTTCTGAGCGTGAGCGGGGTGCAATGGCAGCATTGCCGTTTGATGCAGAGGCCTGGGCACGGGAGGTTGGCGTTGAGACACCACGCACGGAAGCAGGTTATTCAGTATTGGAGGCATCAACGGTACGCCCTACACTTGATTGTAATGGTATCTGGGGTGGTTATACCGGGGATGGAGCAAAGACGGTATTGCCCTCAACGGCCAGCGCGAAGATTTCCATGCGACTGGTACCTGATCAGGATCCAGAAGAGATAGCCGGGCTTATGGAGGAATGGCTGCGTGTGCGCGTACCCGATTCCATGCAATTACAGTTCAGGAACTTACATGGGGCACAGCCTGTGCTGATTGATACCGGGAGCGCTGCGATGACGGCGGCATCAAAAGCATTGAATGATGTCTACGGCCGCAACCCCTATTTCACTCGCATAGGGGGCAGTATACCGGTGGTGGCTGATTTCAAGCACTTGCTGGGATTAGACAGTGTGCTTATGGGTTTCGGACTGGATTCTGACGCGATTCATTCCCCAAACGAACATTTTGGTCTGGATCGGTTCGCGCAGGGTATTGAAGCGATCGTGCGATTCCATGCCCATTATGCCTCTTGTGCAGGATCCGCTCAGGTCTAGTATAAGTAGAACGCTTTATTGCCCGGGTGGCGGAATTGGTAGACGCGACGGACTCAAAATCCGTTGGCCCCAAAGGCTGTGTGGGTTCGAGTCCCACCCCGGGTACAGGGAGTACAGCTACTCGTATTGCTTGGTAGAGATGCAGGTTCTCAGTATGATGCTTATATACCAAGACGTCCAATTCCTTCTGTTCCTGCCCTTGCCGTCTGAACTGCCAATTTATGGCAATCTTGTCTTGCCTGTGGAAATATTCGATAGATAGTAGGAGTTGCGTTGAGACTGCTTGTTCCACTTCTTGTTTGAAATATAATTGGCGAAGTCTTTCAAGCGTGTCTGCGTATTCCGGGGTTAGCCTCGCAGAAGTGTTGCCCAAAGTCTTCCACGTTGAGCTAAATCATTCCTATGAATAGATTGGATCCAACAAATCAACACAAGGCATTTTATTTATTTCAATGCAGCTAAGTTTTAAGGTGACTTTTTATCATTTTCATAAGACCAACCATTTTATGTAATGACGAGCTGTCCTGAGCAATTGAGAGACCGGGCAAAACAGCGCCTTTCACAGGATCGGAAAAATATGCGGTAATTAATCCTCCAATATGTATATTGTGGGGCGGATCGGGAACAATAATTGGCCCGCCACTCACCCCACTTATTGCCACTCCATCAATAAGGTATTCGTGATCATGACTGCCAAAACTTCCGATATTCCCACTGATCTGACCAGAAAAGAAACACAGGTTGAAGTCGGCGGAGTATCCAAGCCATCCGACCTCTCTTCCGGCAGGAAGAAAGAAGTCAGTTGGAAGGAGATCCACCGGGCTGCTCTCAAAGTGAAAGCTACTCTTCCGAACCAAGAGGATAGCAAGATCCTTTTCCCCTGGGTCGGAAAGCACTGAATAGTCCTCCTTCTCATACAGACACTTTTGATCCTTCAAAATTAGTGTCAGGGGCAATTGCCATTTACCTGCCTGTTCAATCACATGTCTGGCGGTGGCTATTTCATGTAAAGGTAAATCCGTCCCCGTGTTTAGCAAAAACCCTGTTCCAGTACAGACCGGGGATTCTATCTTAACTACGTAGGGTGATACTCTACTTACGATGTCATCCCATACCATAACATCGGCATTGCGTAGAATGGTGTTGGCCATCAAACATCCATCTGCTCTGTTTCAGTTGTGTTTTCAGACATAACACTCCTGGCTTGGTTAGTGTTAGGGTAGGTGCAATGGCAGCCCCAATATACTAATCCAACCAAATTCCGTGAATCCCGCACTATCCGAACCAAACAAGTTTACAGTAGCTATTTTCCTCATAATAGTGTATGATACGCTCTCCACGGCGCCAGTAACAGAGCCCACAGGTTTCGGTTTTTTACTGAATAGGATAATCCGTTAAGCACAGAATCATTGACTCTATATGTGAATATGCACCCGGGCACCAAAAATTCATCCCCAGAAGACCAAGCAGTCCAAAAAACGGTCGACATCCCACTGAAACTCACTATACTGACCGTTACTCAACAATTGACTAAGCACCATCTACAGAATATGCAAGGTAGCCGAGGCGAAGCGGGCAGTGGCCCGCGCACTGAACGAATCCCCGGCAGTCGGTTTGCCTGGATTTGAGGTCGAATTCTTCCGTTAACGTCGATTACTGAGGCATACGAGGTGGTGGAGGAAGATCGGTATTTGGTTAGGTCGTATTTAGGTCTGATGTCTGGAAGACTTGAGGAATCTAGTCGCTTGAAGTGAGCGCACCCGCCGCCTGAATCGTGCGCGGTGTGACGGAAAGGGCTACGGCTTCAAGGGAATTCTCATGCGGCTCGCAGGTCGACCCCATCACAAGCGCCCGCCACAATCCGTGCTCGCGTGGCAGGGAGAACTTGGTGCAGTTACATGTAGTGCAAATTGAGTGCAGGACAAAGGATGATCCCGAAGTTCTGGAGCAATTGCAGAGGAGTCCTCGGAAGAATGTCTGTTCCCAATATATGGATACCTGCCAGAGCCACGCAGGGAGCGGAGCGACCCGATATGGTGTGAATCCGTGGCGGTGCTTCTTAGGGGAATGCAGCTCCGGTCCCGATACTGCAGGAAATGAATTCGCCAGTCTAAGGTGTTATCCCGATGACCTTCAACTTTCGGCTTGGGTGTCTCAGTCGTATTGCATCGCCGTCAAGCGTGCCAAGCACGGTCTGTCGGCTGGGGGTACCGAGGTCGGAGGCGAGGTAATAGTTCATGATGTTCACAATCTCAAAGGCTTTGCGGTGGCGCGTAGGTGACACCGGTCCGCTCCGTGGCTTTCGCCGCGCGATAGCCGGAGGCGCGGAAAGCAGCGACTGGATTGAGCGCGCCGCCACAACGCTGGCGGGCTTCGGCAATCAGGGGCCGCACGTCCGTCTCGTAGGCCGTCTTAAGCACCTGTTCGGCCATCACCACGTCGTTCGTATCCTGATAGTGCGCCAGCGCTGCGCGGTCGACGAGAAGTGCCTTTGCGTAGGACTGCCGCAAGTTGTCCACCGTCATCAAAAGCGCCTCGATTGGATCCTTCAGGTTGTGGCTCTGATCGATCATATAGGCTGGGGCAGCGTCGAGCATGCCTGCCTCGGACGCATCAACCAGCTCGTTGAAGACCAAAAAGAGCTGATACGGCTTGATCGAGCCTGCAGTCAGATCGTCGTCGCCATACTTCGAGTCATTGAAGTGGAAGCCGCCGAGCTTGCCCGCCGTCACGAGCCGGGCCACGACCAGTTCGATGTTTGTGTCGGGCAGGTGATGGCCTAGGTCGACCAGGCAGGAGGCCCGAAGTCCTAGCGCCTGCGCCAGCATGAGCGACGAGCCCCAGTCCTGCACGACAGTAGCATAAAAGGCGGGCTCGAAGGGTTTGTGCTCGGTAAAAAGCTGCCAACTCTCTGGCAGCGCGGTGTAGATTTCGCGGAGGCCCTCAAGCGTGCGTTCGAAGCTCTTCCTAAGGTGCATCTGGCCGGGATAGTTGGCCCCGTCGGCCAGCCAGACCGTGAGCGCCTCGGAGCCGAGCGCTCGGCCCACTTCAATGACGTGCACATTGTGGGCGACGGCCTGCGCACGCACCGCCGCGTCGGTGTGGCAGAGCGAGCCGAACTTGTAGCTGTGCACTTGGTGAGTCTGGTCCTGAAAAGTGTTCGAGTTAACCGCGTCAAAGCCTAGGCCCAAAGAAGTTGCATGGTCGCGTAGGGCGCCGGGATCATCCGGTTCGTCCCACGGAAGGTGTAGCGAGACGCGTGGCGTGGCGCGCGTAAGTTGCTGGATCACGGCAATGTCGTCCATCTTCTCGAAGACGTCGCGGGGCTCGCCTGGTTCGGGGAAGCGCCCAAAGCGGGTACCGCCGGTGCCCAGAGCCCAGGAGGGCACGGCCACTTCAAAGGCGGCCACCTGCGCAACGACGGCGTTGAGGTCGATTCCCCGCCGCTGGAGCTGTTCCCCCAAGTGTTCGGTATCGCACCGGTGCGCCTCCATTGTCGCCGTGTTGCTCATTTCGATCTGCGCTGGATTCATCATTTTCAAATCTCGAGTTCAGGATTGCCCTCCAAGCTTCGCCATGATAACGGCCCACCCGATCCACCGATCTGATTCGACGAGCCTCCCGTCAAATCGGGATTGACGCGGAGGAGAATGGTGTTTTTCGCAAGGTTAAACAGGGGCATCATGGGGCATCCAGAAGGGGGCCGTGACGAACCAAAGCACCGCGCCGAGAGCCATCAGCGTCGCGTGGGTGGTCCATGTGATGGTACCCGCGAAGACCAGAAAGGCAGGCACGACCGTCAGGCTGAGGCCGAGGAACGAAGCGAGTTTCAGGGCAGTTTTCATGTAATCTCTTCGGAAAGAAAGTCTGTAGTCGGCGTGCTGGACTGTGGAACTGGAACGCGCCGCTGCTGTGCTACGCTTAGCGCAACGTATAGGCCCGTGGCGATGAACCATCCCGGCAGGCCCAAGAAAAAGATCTCAACGTCCCAGACGAGATTAAGGAGTAGGCAGGCTCCCAACGTGAGGAGCCACGCTAGCGCAGCGGGGAGGCTGAAGAGGAGTTGCTTCCACTCCGCGTAGTCCTGTCGCAGGCCCAGCTTCGGCAACAGCCAGAAGTCGGCGAAGATCACCGCGCCCATCGGCATCAGCAGCAGGCCGTAAAGTGCTACGAAGTCCAGGAGTCGCATCATCAGCGCCGGGAAGAGTGCCGCCATGGTGGTGATCATTCCCACCGCGAGGGTCATCTTCCAGCGCTTCCAATTTGGTGTGATTGTCTGCATTGCCAAGCCCGCGCGGTAGATCGTCGGATTGGCAGTCGTCCAGCCGGCGAGGAGCACTGCCACGAGGCCCGCCACGCCTGCGCCCAGATAGGCAATCGGGCCCGGTGCCACTTCACTGGCGTTCTGTAGCGCGAGCGCCACCAGGATACCTGAGGCGACCCAGGCGATATAGTGGCCGAGGTACATGCCGAAGGCACTCGCGAAGCCGTAGTGCCACTTCTTCGCGTAGCGCAGGATGGTCATATCGGCCATGCCTATGTGCATGGCCATGTTGGCGAACCAGGCAAAGAACATCACATGCCAGAATGTGAAGCGGATGCGCCCTGACAGCGGCTCGCCAGTCCAGATTTTCTCGTTAGCTACCGTCCAGAAGTCGCCCAACGAGGTGACGCCGAGTTGCGGGAGAACGGCCACGCCGCAGGCAACGAAGACCAGAAACATCCACGGCGCGGCAATCTTTGAGAAATAGGCGATCTTTTCAAAGCCCAGGATGGCCAGGACGGTCACAACCGATCCGACCAAGAGCACCGTCACGACCCAGCCGACGCTGTTGGGATAGAAGTCGTCGAGGCCGGGCATGGTCATATCAAACGGGATGCCTACCGCCGTGGCCGCGACCGAGATCATCGAGCCAGCCAGGAAACAAAACATGGCAGCATTGACGAGGTTGTAGACAAAGAGCAGGTTCGGGCCAGCAATCTTGCGGAGCTTCCAGTAGAGGTTGAGCCGCGTGCGCGTAGCGATGGGTGCGCAGATGAAGGCCCAGGACAGGACAGCCAGCAGGTTGCCCACGAGCAGACCCAGGAACAGGTCGCCGGCGGCTACGCCGTGGGCGACGAACAATGGTCCGATGACGAACTCCGTGCCAGCTACATGCTCACCGGCGTAGAGGCCGATAAAGTTGCCGGGTCCTTGGAGGGCGTCCTCGGAGACAGGCTCGCGGTCGAACTCATTGATTGCGTCGAGCCGTTCGGTGATTGATGCAGGGGGCGTGGACGCCATCCAAGTATTGAAAAGGTGTACGTGGTCTCCAGCGTTACATGGAAACTCGTTACGCCGGCAGGGGTGAAAAGCCCGGAATTGGAAATGTACCGGTCCCCTCAAAGTTCCATTCTGCAGCGACCAGGTTGCCGGTATGGGGCGGTATCTCGGCTCCTGCGGTGAAGGTGGCAGACTCAATGACCTTTCCCTCCGCTCGTTTATCGAGTTTCAAGGCCTTACCGCTATGAGAGTTGGGTTCAGCACGTTTTCCAGCGTCACATACTCTTTTGTCAGGGTCACTCAATAGTTTTGTCGGATGGGGCTATCTGAATACTCATGCAAATGAGTGAACTTCCAGTCAATTACCAGTGGAGGGCCCGGAGAAACTTGAGTCCCTACCGCCAAAAATTAACTTAAAGTGTGAGCATCCGTGTACCGCCAACTTCAGGAGGAGCCCTACGAAAATTCTCGACAGGAAAGAACACGCATGGCTAATCCCGGATAGATCCGGTCCGCCGAAAATCTTCTCATCCGATCATTCTGACTGCTCGTTGATCATTTCGACAAGTTTGCCAATAAGATCATTGGGTACGGGCAGTGTAAGGTGATACTGAATGATCTTCCACGTGTCCTCTTCAAGAATCAAAGCTCCTGTTCCACGGACATCTCCGAACTTTTCATTGTGGAGTATTTCGTCAAACCAGGCAGTCTGGCCGTCCGGGGCTACGAGAACGTTACGGGTCTTGAGCACATAGGTCCAGCCGCGTCCGGCGCTGAAATGGGGCCTGGCATAATCCTGGAATTCTGACTTAGTCCAGCGCTCGGTTATGTCTGTTCCCAGAAAGACACTGTTTTCGGCGAGATGACCGAAGTATCGGTCATAATCGGCTTCGGAAGCAGCAAGATGGAAATCGTCAAGTACAGACGGAATCGGAGATTGCGCCTGCATCCCTGAGGTTATGGCCAAACCGGCTAGAATGAGAAAAATGTGGCGTCGAGTCATGGCAAATGGTTTGTTGTATTATCAGCGACTTCTCAGTGTACCCAGCTGCACAGACAAATGTGTAAAACAAGTCATGGCAATTGGTCTGTCACATTATCAGCAACCCGAAGTGCCTGGGCCGCAATGGTGAGTGCCGGGTTCATGGCCCCAGAGGATGGAAAAAAAGAAGCGTCGACGACGCGGAGGTTTTTGAGTTCATGCACACGGCAGTAAGGATCAAGCACGCTGTCACATGGATCCTTACCCATGCGTAAGGTGCCGCACTGATGCGAATTTGTTTCAATCCCCATTTCCTGACTTATCAGGATCGGATATCCGGCACGGCGCAGCATCCTGCGTGCCTTGCTTAACAGACGCCGGTGTGCAGTTAAATTGTTTGGTTTCCAGTGGATCTGTATCCTCCCGCTTGATGAAAGTGTAACGCGGTTGTCGGGATCAGGTAAATCCTCGCTCATCACCCACCATTCAATGCTTCTGTTTGCCAAATAGCTCAGCCATGAAAGGGGCAACCGTGGGCGCGCGGATTTCAACATAGATCCTTGCACTTTGCCGATCATCTGCAGGTTTCCCATGGGCCACGGCCACGACGACTCTCCAAAGTACCAATCATTGATTGATAACGTTTTCTGGAAGGTGGTTCGATTCGTTTCCCACGGGCGTACAGCGATCAGCGCACTGTTGTTGTGCACCATGTAGTTGCGGCCAATCAGTTCTGAGTTGTTCGGGATTCCATCGGAGCGAAGCAACAATGCAGCGGAGTTAACGGCACCGCAACTGAGTACATAGGTACCTGCACTCACGGCTACTAGTTCACCTTCCCGTTCCAGCTCAAGCGAATCGACGGATCCGTCGCGCACCACGATGCGGCGCGCTGTAGTATTTGTCCACAAAGTTACGTTTGGGTGGTCAATAGCAGGGCGCACGACACATACTTCAGCGTCATGCTTTGCATGAACTCTACACGGAAAACCATCGCATGTATGGCAACGGAGGCATTGTCCGCCGAGATCAATTCCCAGGGGCAAGTGGAAGGGATGGAGTCCCTGTTTCCGCAGGGAGGTGGCTAAACAGGCGATCTGAGGTTCGTGCGGAACGGCCTTGTGAGGGTAATCTGCAGTACGTGCGGGATCGGTAGGATCTTCTCCGGCATTCCCGCGCACACCATACAATGTTTCCGCACGGCAGTAATACGGTTCCAATTCGTCATAGGTGATTGGCCAATCCGGACTGACTCCTCCCTCGTGCTCAAGGGCCCCAAAGTCTTCTTCCCGGAAACGGGGCAGGGCGGCGCCGTAAACTTTGGAGTTGCCTCCCACACAATAGTGAACTCCGGGCTTGAAGGAGCGACCATCAGCAGACTCCCAGGTTTCGTCCGGTTTGTAGCGGTTATCGCCAAAAACAGCTTCGGGGACCCAGTTCTGTGCTTCCTGGGGTAAAAAATCTCCACGCTCAATCAAAAGGATGCGGGCACCGGTGTTGCGCAACCCCCAGGCCAGCGTACCTCCGCCAATTCCAGTACCTACTATGACAATATCAGCAGTGATCATGCCTTTATCGCACCAGATACCAGTCCTCGTACAAAGAATTTACCCAGTCCGATATAGACCACAGCCGTGGGCAGAGCCGCTATGACCGCGCCGGCCATAACTACGTTCCAGTCCACCGAGAAGGATCCGGAAAGATTGTTGAGCGCAATGGTAACTGGTTGGGCTCTCGGGTTCGGAACCACCGTGATTCCAAACAGAAAATCGTTCCAGATATTAGTGAACTGAAAAATAAGTGTGACAGCGAAAGCGGGCAGGGACAATGGAAGCATAACGCGCCAGAAGGTCTCAACCATGCCGGCCCCGTCCACGGTAGCAGCCTCAACGATAGAGCCTGGAATGTTGACGTAAAAATTACGGAAGATGAGTGTAGTTACCGAGATACCGTACACTACATGGGTCAGCACCAGCCCAGGAAGTGTGCCATAAACACTGATCCACTGCAGGAAGCGGACCAGAGGCAGCAGGATGGCCTGATAAGGGATAAAGAAGCCAAACAGAAGCAGGGCAAATAATACCTCAGAGCCGCGAAAACGCCATTTTGAAAAAACATAACCGTTCAGCGCGCCGATGATTGAGGACAGCAATGCTGCGGGAATAACCATCACGAGGCTGTTGCGCAGGTTTGGAGAAAGCATCGCCCAGGCTTCTGCAAAGCCGCCTAGTGAGGCGCGTCCCGGTAATTGCCACATCGTGGCCAGGCTGACGCTGGATGCATCTTTGAATCCATTGATGGTCATCACATAGACAGGCAGCGCGTACAGAATGAGCGCGAACCCCAAAGTAAACCACAGAATGCCGCGTTTCAGGCTCATGTCTCACGGCTCCTGAATGTGTGTACGAGGTAAGGCACAATGATCAGGCATGATGCGATCAGCATGACGATGGAAGCGGCAGCTCCAAGGTTGTACCGGGCGGCCTTGAACATCATTTCGAACACGAAAATCGCAGGGACATCCGTCGCAAAGCCCGGCCCAACCCCCGACATGGCAAAAACCAGATCAAAGATTTTTAGCGAAACATGTAACAGAATGATCGCCGTCGAAATCGTGATTGGAGTAAGCATAGGAATGATCACGGATCGGTACATTCTGAATTCTCCTGCGCCATCTATGCGTGCGGCGTCCCGTACCTGCCTGCTAATGCCTCCAAGCCCTCCCAAGTACATAGCCATCACAAATCCGGATAACTGCCAGGTTGCTGCAATGGCTATGGGGATGAGTGCCACCGGAATTCCCCATTCAATCTGGAATGTCGCCCCGCCAGGCAAGGCATGGGCCAGAACCTGGTTGACAGAAAGGACCACCTCGGGATCAGTTGTCCAGCCTGGTGACAGTGGTCTCATCCCCGCAGACTCCAGCACCTGATTGATCCCCAGAATGTCAAAGAAAAGATTTATGCCAGTTTCCGGGTTAAAAATCCATCGCCAGACGACTCCCGTAACAATGAATGAGAGCGCATACGGGAACAGAAAGGCACTTCGGAAGAAGCCTCGACCGGCTATCTGTCGGTCCAACAAGATTGCAAGCCCAAGTCCAATACCGACGGCAAGACCGATGAAGAGTACCGTGAATACGAGCGTATTTCTGAGATCCGCCTGGAAGCGCGGCATAGCCAGCATGTCCGTGTAGGTTTGCCACAGCGGGTCACGAAGGGACAAATCAACAGCAAGTGTACGCCAGTTGGTGAGCGAGTAAAAGAAGCTCGTCCCGATGAACCCGTAGACAAAGATGGCTGTCAATAGGAGGGAGGGCAATAGAAAGAGCAGCCCTTTATTGCGGACCAGCCAGTGCGGGTTGACCATGCTCTACTGACCAAAGCCTGCCGCACGCGCCTCACGGGCCAGGGTTTCAGCAAAGGCCAGAGGGTCACGCTGCACAACAAAATTCGTCAACGCATCATTGAGCGCCTGTTGAAAAGCTGGGGGTGCAGCTGAACCATGGATAACTGTAGGCACAGCCGCTCCTTCGGCATACTTGTCCATTGACCACTGGAGGTAGGGGCCAAACCGGGAACGGTCGCAGTCGGTTCGTGCACAGATGGAGCCCTTTATCAGATTAAAGTCCTCCTGAACGACGCGGTCCCCCATGATTCGCAGCAGCTCAAGGGCTTCTGTGGGATTGGGGGCGCCTTTGGCCAGGGTAAAACCGTCCGTAACCAACAGGAATGTTCCGTCACTTCCAGGATGGGCAACCCAGCCGAAGTCAACGTTTTCTTCCAGTCCGTTCTGGATTAATTCACCATAAACCCAGTCCCCCATCGAGTAGAAGGCACAATCACCGTCTCCCAGTTTTTTAGCTGCCTGGTCCCATGAGAGGGCCGCATGGTCCGCATTCTGGTAGTCAAGCAATCGGCCATAGTTCTCTATGGCCGCCATCACGTCTGGGTCTGTGAAGCTGACGGTTCCATCCCAAAGCCCCAAATACCGTTCGGGGCCGACAGTGCCCACGAGTGTATTTTCGAACATGATCCCAGTAGCCCAGATCCCAGTGTCCCCCATACACATGGCCGGAATATTAGCACTTTGAAGTAATTCTGCGATACCAAGCAATTCCTCTAGGCTAAGCGAATCTCCAATTACAACTCCGTGTTCGGCGAGTAATGGCTTATTGTACCAAAGGGTGTTGCTACGATGAAGATTCAGGATGACCAGATAGGGTTCACCGTCTCGGCTAACCATATCTATAAGGGAAGGGGCGAATAATTCGTACCAACCTTCTGCCTCGTAGAGATCCCTGAGTGACGCGACAAAGTCGGGGTTGACGTAATACTCCATCAATTCGGCGCCGTGGTGGGTCTGCCAGCTGTCTGGAGGGTTACCGCCCAGGAGTCTGGTTTGAAGTATTGGACGGGCCGCTGAGCCTCCACCACCTGCGACTGAAGCGTTGATCAGGTCGACCTCCGGGTAGGCTCCTCTGTACGCGTCGAGTACAGTTTCCAGCGCGGTGGCCTCGCTGCCGGAGGTCCACCACGTGAAGACCTCCACCTGTTTTTCTGTATCGGTTTGGTCGCTGGCGCCTTGGCAGGCGGCTAGGAGCAGTAAGGGCAGGAGCTTGAGGATACGCATCGCGAAAAGTTTTACAGCCAGGAACCGGTGTGTTCGCCTAAATGGAGTTGGACGGTTTTGAGCTCTGTAAATTCGTCAGTGGAAAACCGCCCCAACTCACGCCCCAGCCCACTGTCCCCGTAGCCACCAAAGGGAAGTTCAGGGTACCCATCCATGAAACAGTTGATCCATATAGTGCCTGCGCGGATTTTGCGGCTGACCTCAAATGCTGTATCAACATTGGAGGTCCACAGGCCGGCGCTGAGTCCGTAAAGGGTGTCGTTAGCGATCTGGATGGCTTCCTCTTTTGTTTTGAACGTCAATATTGACAGTACCGGTCCAAATATTTCATCCCGCGCGATAATCATCTCCTGAGTCACTCCGTCAAACACGGTAGGTTCAAAAAATCGTCCGGTGGGCGTTGGGATGCTGTGTCCACCGAGGCGCAGCTGCGCACCGCACTCTGTACCGTTACCCACATACCTTCTGATCTTTTCCAGTTGCGGGATATTGATGATGGCTCCAACCTTGGTGGCAGGGTCAAGCGGATCGCCAACGGGTACGGTACGTGCCAATTGGATCACACGTTCGGTGAATTCTTGGGCAATGCGCTCGTCCAGCAGCAGCCGACTGCCGCTGTTGCAACACTCTCCCATGTTGAAGTAGACGCCAAACACGACTGGATCAAGTGCAGCGTCCAGGTCTGCGTCCGCGAATATGATATGGGGGTTCTTCCCTCCGAGCTCCAGAGAGCAGCGTTTCAGGTTTCTGCTAGCTGTGGCTGCCACCTGGCGCCCCACGGCGGTCGAGCCCGTGAATGAGATTACATCAATATCGGGATGCTCGGACAGGCGGCTTCCTACAGGTTCTCCCAGACCGGTTACGACATTGATCACGCCTCCCGGCACACCAGCTTCATGTGCCAGTGCAGCCAATTGCAGTGTGGTGCCTGGCGTCAATTCGCTAGGTTTAATCACGGCTGTACAGCCGACAGATAACGCGAATGGCAATTTCTGACTGATTATGAGCAGCGGAAAATTCCATGGCGTAATCATGCCTACGACCCCCGCAGGTTCGCGCAGAACCAGTCCGAGTTTATTTTCGCCGAGGCTATTGTAAGCTTCGCCGCAGGTGTGGCGGGCGAGCGTTGCTGCATAGCGCCACAGATCAGCTGCGGAATTCATTTCTGCTTTGGCCTGTGTGATGGGTTTTCCGCTCTCGAGCGTTTCCAGTCTGGCCAGATCATCGTTGTGTGCGTCAATCAGGTCCGCCGTTGCATTCAGGATGCTGGCGCGTTCCTGTCCAGACATTCGGGGCCATGGTCCGGTATCAAAGGCGGCACGTGCCGTCTGCACCGCCTTATCCATGTCCGAGGCGGTCCCGAGTGCATAGTCCCCGACGGTGGTATCGTGTGCAGGGCTCACGGTTGTGAACCGATCCCTGATCTCTGAGCGAGTGTTTTTTCCTCCTATCCAGTGATGCGTCATTAGACCGGCTCCTTGATCATGGCAGCTCCTTTTTCACCAATCATAATGGAAGTTGCCTGTGTGTTGCCGCTGATTAGGCGGGGCATGATAGAGGCGTCAATCACGCGAAGCGCCTCAAGCCCCCGTACGCGAAGCTGTGTGTCCACCACGGCCTCGTCGTCGGTTCCCATTTTACAGGACCCTATAGGATGATAATCATTTTTTGCCCATTTTCGGATATAGGCTCCAATTTCTTCCTCGCTCTGTGCTTCTGGTCCAGGCAGGATTTCCTTTTCAATGTATTGACGGAAAGAAGGAGCACCCAATATGCGCCGTCCCCATTTAAACCCTTCCATGGACACCTTAAGATCGTAGGGGTCGTCCAGGAAATTTGGATCAATTGCGGGATCATCAAATGGATCGCTGCTGCGCAGAGTTACGGATCCAATGCTGCGCGGACGCAGATTACAAGTATTGATGGTTAAGCCATGACCTTTGATGGTCATCCGGCCATGGTCCACCACATATGCGGGCAGGCAGTGAATCTGTATATCGGGGGATCGGACTTCGGGCGAGCTTTTGAGAAAACAGCCGGCTTCACATACCGAGGCAGTTACCGGCCCGGTCTTGTACAGCAGGTACTGAATACCATGCAGGATTGCCCTATTCCAGCGGTCGTGCCCGTTATAGCTGATGGGTTTACTGGAAGATGCAGCCAGGTACACATCCATGTGGTCCTGGAAATTTCTGCCAACGCCCGGCAGGTCGTGTTCTACCGTAATTCCAAGTGCTTTTAATTCATCTGCGGGTCCGATCCCTGACAGCAGCAGAATCTTTGGGGAGTTGACGGCTCCGCCACTGAGTATCACCTCCCGTTCCGCACGAGCCTGGGTGCGTTTACCATTCTGTATGTACTCAATTCCGGTGGCCCGGCCGTTTTCAACGAGCACGCGTGTTGCAACCGCTCGGGTTTGAATGGTAAGATTCGGTCTGGGCGGGCGTAGAAACGCCGTTGCTGCACTCTCCCGGCGTACATTTCGCTGCGTAACCTGGTAATAGCTCACGCCTGACTGGCTGGCACCGTTCAAGTCGGGGTTATAGGGGATGCCGACCTCCTGTGCTGATCTGACGAACGCGCGCGTAAGCAGGTTTGATTGAACCTGATCTGCAACATTCAGTGGACCACCTCGCCCGTGGTACTCGTCCACAAAACGTTCGTTGTTCTCGGACTTCTTGAAATACGGAAGTACATCTGCATATCCCCAGCCATCGCAGCCCAGTTCACGCCACTCTTCGTAGTCCAGGCGATGTCCCCGGATGTAGATCATGGCGTTAATGGATGTACTGCCTCCCAGCGTACGTCCCTGAGGATAGTGCATTTCACGGTTGTTCAAACGCTTTTGGGGTACGGTCTTGAAGCACCAGTTCACATTTTTGCCGGTGAGTTTGGTAAAACCCGCCGGCATGTGGATGAGTGGAGATCGATCGGAGGGACCGGCTTCGAGAAGAAGTACCCGAGTATGTTGATCTTCGGCAAGACGGCGAGCTACTACACACCCTGCTGCGCCTGCTCCCACAATCACATAATCAAACACATGCTGATGCAGCATGATATCAGGTTCCTTTATAGTCCGGATTTCGGCGTTCGGAGAAGCTCTGCACACCTTCCTGACCATCGTCCGTGTATGCGCTGAGGGCGCCTGCAATGGATTCAAGAGGTGCACAGTCAGCATCTAAAAGCTGTTTGGATATCTGCACAGCGATGGGAGCGTTACTGGATATAGTTGCGCTCAGCTCATCTGCTGCAAGAGATAGTCGATCGGGCGAACACACTTTGGTCACGAGTCCCCAGGCGAGGGCAGTCTGTGCATCAATGGGATCCCCGGTGAGGATCATCATTTTGGCACGGGCAATTCCGATTATGTTCGCTAATCGGGAGGTTCCGCCCCAACCAGGGACTGCTGCGATCTTAACCTCAGGCATTGCAAAGGTGGCTGTACTTGCCGCGATGCGTATATCGCATGCCAGAGCCAGCTCAAGCCCGCCGCCGAACGCATACCCGTTCATAAGTGCAATGACGGGTTGACGCAAGTTTGCCAGACGCGAAAAAATGCGTTGTCCTCTGGGAATCCATTCGTTCCACATCCCGAGAGCATCCAGTGCTCCCCATGCCTTGATGTCGGCGCCTGCACAAAATGCCTTGTCTCCCGCTCCTGAAAGCGTAACGGCCCGAACTTTCTTGTTGGACTCAAGAGTGGCCAGGTGGGCCTCCAGAGCCTCCAGCATCGAAGGACTAAGGGCGTTGCGTTTTGCCGGACGATCAAGCGTTAGCTTTGCTACAGAGTCGCAAATTTCAAGATGAACGTTACTCATTCTGCCCGAGATAGTTGGAGATTCATTGGCGCGGGGTCAAACAGTCGAGGATCCATCACGCTCAGGGATGGGCTAACCTTGAGCTTCAGGAGAGTCTGTGCCAGGACATCACGCTCAAGATCAATTCCAGGCGCAATCTCGGTCACGGTCAATCCTTCGGGCAGCAGACGCAGCACACAGCGTTCCGTAATGTAGGTGACATGCTGCCTATGTCGAAGAGCGCGGCGCCCACTGAAGGAAACATGTTCTACATTCGGCACAAGCTTCTGGATTTTCCCTTCTCTGAGAATATTCAATTTGCCTGCTTCTACAGTAAGGCGCAGACCTCCGGTTGTGTAAGTGCCGACAAACGTGAGGTTGCGTGCACTGGCTGTGATGTTAATGAAGCCCCCCACGCCAGCGGTGACATGAGGACGGGCTGCAAGGCGTGAGACATTGACGCATCCCTCGGCACCGATTTGCATGAAAGACAGCAGACTCTGATCAAACCCGCCGCCCTGGAAATAAGTGAATTGATCAGGGGATGCGAGAATGGCCTGTGCACCGGAGGCACAGCCAAACTGAAAGTCCAGGAGGGGGATACCTCCGACGGCTCCCTGTTCAATGACCCAAGTCACGGCATCAGATAATCCTTCCTCTAACAGGATACGGGGGACCTGTGCGGATACCCCAAAACCCAGATTGACTGCATCCCCTCGCTGCAATTCCATTGCGGCCCGACGCGCCATCGGTTTGTAGGCTCCCCAGGGCATGAGATCGTAGGTGACCCCTTCGGGGTGCATCTCCCCGCTGATTGTAGGATCGTAGCCGGTGTTGGTGGTTTGCATCTGATCCGGCGCAGTGACCACATAGTCTACTACAACACCGGGGACTCTGACCTCCTGTGATTTTAGTGTTCCAGAGTCGACCACGCGTTTAACCTGGGCAATCACAATGCCCCCATTGTTGTGAGCTGCAAGTGCCTGGTCATAGATGCCTAGGAAGCCCCCTTCGTGCTCAGTGCTGATGTTGCCAAGCCTGTCTGCTGTGGTTCCCCGGATGATAGCGACATCAACAGGTATTGATCGGTAGAACAGCCATTCATCACCGTCAAAAGTAACCCGTTCAACGACATCAGGAGGGCTGCACTCATTCATCCGTGCACCAAGAAGTTGGGGATCAACGAACGTGTCCATTCCCACTTTGCTGAGTACTCCCGGTCTATGTGCTGCAGCTTCACGATGCATGTGATACAATACTCCACTGGGCAGGTTATAGGCCTCGACCCGGTTTTCGCCGATCATTTGCCATATCCGCGGGGAGGGCATAGAGGAGGGGCCACTCGGCAGGGATCCAGCTACCACTCGTTTCAGCAGGCCATCGTAAGCCAAGTGATCAATCCCGTCAATGCCATACATGTCACCTGCTGCAATGGGATGAATCGTGGTCAGTCTGCGTGGATGGCCCGTGCTGGTAAAGCGCCGGCCGATAGCAGACAGCATTGCATCGGGGCAGCCCAGACCGCTTGATGAACTCACGGTTACCACCGCATCATCTTTGATTTGTTCGGCAGCAACGGTAAATGAGCAGAACTCAGGCATAGGTGACTGTGACATGGGAGCCCGTCTTCGCTGCCTGTTCAACTGCCAGAGCGACGGCGAGCGAGCGAATGCCATCTTCAGCCGTTGCGGCCGGTGTTCCATTGCCCTGGACAGCGTTATTGAAGCACTTTACGGCACGTTCGTAAAGATTGGTATGGGGCGGAAGTTCAACATTCTCAATCTGATCACCACGGCGGAGCGTGATATTTCCAACGGGTTGCTGCGTCATGACATCTGTGGCAATCAACGATCCGTTGGTGCCATGAACCTGAAGTCCAGTGCCAGCGTGGCCAATTACAAATGAGTCATGGAACTGCGCCACGGTACCGTTTTTAAACCGCATGATACCCATTACAGTATCGGAGATTCCGTGTTCTCCAAGGCCCTGTGCCGAAGTTAACGCCGCCACAGAATCAACCTCATCATCCAGAATAAACCGAAGTGTATCTGTATCATGAACGGTTATATCAAGGACAACTCCGGCCCCGGTTGCAGGATTTTTGATCCGCCAAGTCTGCAAATGTGGAGGCAGCATAACGGCGTGGAACACCCTAACCGCGAGCGGCTGCCCGATGGCACCGTCTCGGACTAGCTCGCGAAGTTTGCGGTGCGTGACAGCATTACGCAGATGGTGATTAGTCCCCATGACCACGCCAGCAGTTGTGCAGGTCTGTGCCATTTGCCGTGCGTCTGCGAGTGAGAGGGCAAGGGGTTTTTCACAGAGAACATGTTTTTGGGCAGACGCAGCGGCCAGTGTTTGTGGCTTATGCAGCTCATTGGTGGTTCCTATATACACCACGTCTATGTCAGGGTCTGCCAGAAATACAGAGAGATCGGTATAGGTGCGCGCAATACCGAACCGTGCGCTAAAATCCTGTCCGCGCTGCTGGGATTGGCTCAGAATGGCGGTTACATGACTTTTGGGGTCTGCGTTGATGGCATTGATCATCCATTCCTTGGCGATCGTGCTTGCACCGATAATTCCCCAGTTGATAGACGACTTCACTTTCTTTTTTAATAGTTATGATTGGGAACTCGAATGAATTTAATTAATCAGATTCAATCAGCGTACATACGCAGATAGATCGTAGACCCTCGGATACCGGATAAGTCTGGTCTCTTGGTGGTATAACCGCCGAGTTTATGGACCACAGTCGTTTTATTTACGGCTGTGATGATCTACGATTAGTACAGATCGTATCACGTACCCGAATATTTCACCGGGGAATCTATACAGTACCTTATGGCTTTCGTGAATTGGCAAGTGATAGCCTTTGATCTCGACCGATGAAAATAGCCGTATGCATTAAGCAGACCGCCGATACGGAATCCCGGCCCACGTTGGCCCCTGATGGATCCAGTGTTGGGGAGGAGGGCCTCGTATGGATAATAAACCCGCATGACGAGTCTGCCATTGAGGTAGCGGTACGTGTGCGTGATGAGCAGGGGGGAACAGTCACGCTCATTGCTCTCGGACCGGATCGCGTAGAAAGCGCACTCAGGCAGGGCTTAGCTATGGGGGCCGACCTTGCAGTGCATGTCCAGTGTGATGCCATGCCGGATGACCCAAAGATTGTCGCAGGTGCGCTCGCAAACACGATCGGCACGCGTGACTTCGACCTAGTTCTGACGGGTGAGGTTGCCATTGATGGTGCAGGAGCTCAAGTGCCGCAGCGACTAGGGGTACTGCTTAATTGGCCATGCATTACCGGGGTTGAAGAACTGAGAGTAACCTCAGATGGATTGACCGCCCGACATCCTGTTGAGCAAGGTGACGAAATCCACAGATGCAACCTACCGGCAATCGTCGGCATCAACCGCAGGATTGGTGAACCGCGTTACCCATCCTTCAGGGGCATTATGAAGGCAAAGCGTAAACCCATAGAAAAAGAGACGGCTGCACTTGAGGTTGCGCAACTTCAGATTGCGTCACTGGCTTTGCCGGCATCAAAGTCAGTAGGTAAAATTCTGGCTTATGAAGATGGGGTTGCAGAGCAGGTGATCGCGCTCTTGCGTGAGGAAGCCAAAGTTATTTGAGCGTAAAATGTTCAAAGTTCTGGTCATAGCGGAATCAAGCGGAGATCGCCTGAGCGTATCTACCCTTGAGGTGTGCAGGGCGGCATCCGAACTGTCAGTGCGCTTGGGCGGCCACTGGGGGATGCTGGTTGATCACCGGGCCGCAGAAGACGCCGGTGTTGTTGCGCCGGAAGTTTCTTCTTTTGACCTCCAGGGAATAGCGTATGCCGGCCCTGAAATGCTAACTGATATCGCAGCCCAGGTCGCAAAGGCGGCAGACCTAGTCATTATGCCGGCCACATCAACAGGCAAGGATGTGATGGGCCGATTGGCACAGACGCTGGATGCTCCACTTGCACAGGACTGTACGGGTTTTGAGGTGATCGCGGGTAGACCTGTGTTCAAGCGGGCACTGTACGGGGGGAAGGTGACCGCCAACGTAAAGTTGTCAGGCGAGTTGACCCTCGTCAGTTTTCGACCAAGATCCTATGCACCAATCCCGCTTTCAGATGAGGTCACGAAAGCCCGCCCATGCAAGGTGCGCTTTTCTGAGCTAATGGCTGCGGTCACACTTCAGGAAAAAGCTTCAAGTGAGCGTCCTGATGTAACGGAAGCCTCAATTGTGGTTAGTGGAGGCCGGGGCCTTCAGGGACCGGAGAACTGGCATGTACTGGAGGATTTGCTGGATGCACTTGGCCCAGATGCTGCTCTGGCCTGTTCACGTCCGGTGAGTGATGAGAATTGGCGGCCGCACAGTGAACATGTGGGACAGACGGGTCGTGCGGTTGCTCCCGATCTATATATCGCCGTGGGGATTTCGGGAGCAACACAGCATGTAGCTGGTATTGCCCGATCAAAGTGTATCCTTGCAATCAACAAGGATCCGGCGGCGCCGATATTCAAAGTTGCCGATTATGGCATCATCGGAGATTTGTTTGAAGTCGTTCCGGCGCTTGCAGCCGCTATCCGAAGTGGAACGTAGCTGATTTGTCGGCTACAGAAGATCACACTGGCAGGTCCACTCAGCGGTCAGCGGCAACAGTCAACGCTTATTCCATCAAAGGGGAAAGCCGAGTCATCATCTCAATTGAGCAGTAGGCCAAGGAGTGCACCGCCTGCGACGATCCAGACCGCGTTCATCTTAAAGCGGAGGCTCGCTACTGCCGCGAGCAGAAAGATCACCGCAGGTGCCCAACCAGTCAGTACACTAACCCCTAATCGTATGGTTACGACCAGCATAAGTGCAACCGCACTGACGTTTACTGCATCCAAGAATGATCCCATCAGCGTTGACTTTCGCAGACGGGGGATGAGCGGGTTCAGTATGCTGACAAATACAAAGGAAGGCAGGAAGATCGCTGCAGTAGCTATTACACCGCCCTGCCAGCCCCCCAGGAATACGCCAATGAATGTAGCGGTAGTAAGTACAGGTCCGGGGGTGAACTGACCGATGGCTACTGCGTCCAGCAGCTGCTGTTCGGTCAGCCAGCCATAGGTCTGTACTAGTCCTCCTTCTAGAAAGGCGATGAGGACATAACCGCTCCCGTATAGTACTGCACCAACCTTGAGGAAGAACCATCCCAGGCTCCAGATGCTGTACTCCACTTTGGGGGTTTGCAGGAATCCAACAATAAAGGGCAGCGCGCCGAAGGCTGCCAGACGGCGACGCCACAGGTAGAGTCCCCCCAAACCGAGTAGCCCTCCACCCAGCATGGCAAGCACTTCATTGATACCCAGCAGCAACGCTACAGAGACAGCGGCACCGATGGGGACCAGCGCCCAGGCCTTGACGGCAGATTTACCTAAACGCCACAGCGCTCCCAGGATGATTGCGAGTACCGCGGGCTTAATTCCTCGCAGGAACGGTTCGACCTCTGGCACTTCACCATACGAGGCGTACAGCCATCCGAGCACGCCAGTCATGAGTGCCGCAGGCAGGATGAAGCAAAGGCCTGCAACGACCAGCCCCCCAAACCCGCGCTGTTCATAGCCGACGTGCATGGCCATTTCCGTGGAGTTCGGGCCGGGGATCAGGTTGGTTGCCCCAACCAGGTCCAGGAAGTGTTCTCTGGTAAGCCATTTGCGTCGGGTGACCACTTCGTCGTCCATCATTGCGATCACTGCCGCAGGCCCCCCAAACCCGATAAAACCTAACTTCAGAAACAGTCGTACCAGTTCACCCATCACACGGCCTTTATTTGATGTCCAGAAAGATAGAGATCAAATACGACGATCAATGCGTCTTTTGTCAGAATTCGGTCAACTGGCTTCGTAGACGCGACCATAGGGGTCGTTTTTCGTACGCAGCGCTCCCGCCTGGAGCATCGTGCGTTACGCTGCGTGATGAAGCAGGAACATCGCAAGCCTCCACAGCCGCATTGCGTGCATTGCTGCACCTAGGAGTCGGATGGCGCATAACAGCACATGTATTGCTGATCATTCCACGACCAATCCGTGATGCAGTTTACCGGGTTATCGCCCGTAACCGGCGTCGAAGGATCACTGATTGCGAAGCAACTCAAAATAGCGCTGAATAAGTGCCTGGTAGTCTTTTGTGTATCCGCTCTCGAGTGCATTCATGAGCGCGCGTCGCAGTGCATCCTGGGTCAAGTTATTTTGCAGCTCCCCGGGGCTCACACGCTCAATGTCGTTACTTCGGCGCCCTTCTCGTCGTTCTTCTTCCCCCCGCTCCTGCAGACTGCGCGATGCATCCAGTAGCCTGGTCAAAATCTGCTGCTGGCGCTGACGCGTCGGGCGGTTTACCTGGCCGGTCTGTAATTCCTGAATAGATTCAGCCATCTGTTCTGCAATCCGTTCAAGGTCGCCTGCTAATTGGCTTGCCAAATCGCGTTCCCTTGCCATTTCTGTGAGTTGACGCCGCATCATTTCCTGCTGACCGGCGATTTGCCGCAGGCGCTCCTGCATATCTGCGCTCATGCGCTCTCCCGGTGATTGCCCGAATAATTCTTCAAGTGCCTGATTCAGTTGATCCTGTTGCATGGCCATCTCCTGGAGTTGCTGAATCATTTGCTCCATGGACATCCCTCCACCACTGCTGGAGGACGAGGCATTCATGAGCTGGTCTAGCAAGTCACTCAACAGCAAGGCTAGGTTATTCAGGTTTGTCATCGCCGCGGCAGCATTGGATTCTGCCGCGAGGTTGTTGCTTTCCGTCAGCATTTCGATGGAAGTCTCCATGCTCATCAGCGCATTGCCGGCAAACTCCTGGACAGCCCGTGAAAGCTGGGGCAGGGTGCGCCCGAGAGACTGGATTGAGTCGGCAACGACTGCTCCCCCGGTTGCTAGGACCGCTTGTTCCCGAGCAAAATCACGCAGCAGGGGGCTGTCGCGAGTGGCATCTGCAATATTGCGGCGCAGGTCTTCCTGATCATAGGACAGTCGCAGAACATTGCTCAGGATCAGTCTAAGTGCAGCCATGTTGACCTGCATCTGCTGCCCCTGCATTCCGGTCTGAACATTTTGCAGCTCAGACTGCAGTTGCTGCATGCTCTGGCTCATTTGCTGTTGTCCCTGGTTTGCCTGCTGCATCTGACCAGCCTGCATTTGCTCGGCATTCTCCCGCATGCCTTTGGGTAGCTCTTTTGCCTGTGTTTGTTCGTTGAGCTGCTCCATTTGCTGCACAGGGGCTCGTTGCATTTCCCGCATGCGTTCAGCAATTTCTTCCATCTTGGCTTCCAAGGCTGACATCTCTTCGGCAGCCAGCATTTGTTCCTCTGCGAGCTCCTCGGGCGCTTCCGTCGGAGTATCTTCAGCTGTTTGCTCTGCCAGATTATCCTGCACCTCTTGCAGATCCTCAGCGCGTCGCGCTGTTTCTTCCAGTTGCTGCTGCACTTGGAAGTTTTTGAACAATTCGAGGGCCCGTTGAATTCGTTCACGGAACATCTCCTCATTGTATTCGAAGCTCTCGAGCGATTCCTGCATTACAGCCGGATCAAATTCAGTAATGGCTTCCTGCAGCTGCTCGAGCGCCTCCGCGAGTTCCGGGGAGTTGATTTCTTCTGTCACATTCTGCAGCTCTTCAAACATGTCCAGCAATTCGTCGCTGACCAGATTATGGTCAGACATCTGATCAGCGGCTTCCTCCATGTTATTTGCCAGTTCATCTACACGGTTTTGCAGTTTCTCCTGCGCTTGGCGTAGGCTTTCCAGGCTCTGCTGGTCGTCCCAGTCAGCATCCTGCTTTTCTCGAAGCTCGTCGCGCAGCTCATCAAATTGTTCACGTACAGATTCCGCCTCTTCAATGAGCGACTCAAGTCCCGATTCTGTTTCATCTTGCGTTGACTCCAGGGCTTCGTATCGTTCAGCTATAGAGGGGAGACGCAACTGTTGTGTGGCAGAGACACTACTCTTGGCACCGTTGTAGCCGTCGTTATCCCAGACAGTCACGAAGTAGCTGATGACATCGCCAGGTACAATATCCAGCCTCGTTGTCATGCCGAGGTCCCAAAGAAACTGAACCTCGGAGGTGCTTGGTAGCGACAGCACAATTTCCTGGAAGGTTTCCATGGTATCTCCAAAGCGGCTGTCAGACAGTCGCCAGGAAAGCGTAAGCCGTGAAAAACCAAAATCATCCCGAACACGAATATCAAGCGGGACCAACAGATCAAAGTCCATATTTGTCTTGGGAGCCGGGGAAATCAGTTCTACAAAGGGGTATTGATCAATGAGCGGGGTGATCGAATAGGTAATCGGATCAAGATTCTGCACACCGCTCGGGGACTGTAGAATGATGCGATAAGTGGTCTCCTCGTGAAGCGTGAAATCTCCGGCCATACCATCAAGAACAAGATCTTGGTCGGTGTTGCCTATAGATAGCCAGGCCATAGCATCAGGGTCACTTGATCGAACGCGAATATTTGCTATGGTGCCCTGCAATGCCGTGATATTTCCTGTTCCAGGCGGCAGTTGCTCGGCTGGGAGTCCTGTGTAGGCAGGCGGGCGCAAGGTTACCTGCAGGTCACGAAGAATCGGGCGATCAATTACAGTTACATCATACCAGGGCGACCTAACAGAACCAGACACGGCGCGATATCTCAGGGGCAGGCGAAGGTTGTGTTCCCGGTGCAGGAACCGACCAAGTGTATCGGATCGGACGCTTTGCGAGCGAAGGCTGCTTTCCCCGGGTACCCCGAGTTCAAAGGTTACGATTTCCGGCAGGGTTTCGCCCGAGGCTGTAGCAATGATGGTTAGGGAGTCTCCCCTGGTAACTTCAATATTGCCAGGAGTAACTGTCAACGCAAACGGTGCGGGGCGCTCGAAAGTCGCTCCGGGCGAGAACAGGCGAATCGAAGCGTCCCGGAATCCATGGGGAGCCGCCAAGGTTAGCACGGCAATAAGCCCTAGCGGGATTGCTGCATATCGGCTCCAGACAATTGGCTGTCTCCAGTTCACTTTCTCAACGAGCGGAAGGTTGGACACCTCAGTGTCGAGCGCTTTCACCGCGCTGTCTACCAGGGAACGTGGAGCCGCACTGGATTCACCATTACAGAGCTCAAGCAGACTGACTAGCTTGCTCCGCAGGTCAGGTTGATTCCTGGTCACAGTATGTGCAATCGTTTTGTAGCGTGTACGGCCAAGCCATCCTGTGGTCCAGGGGCGAACTACAAACCAGGAGAGTAGTGCAACACCTGTTCCAATCCAGACCCAAAAGAGTGTGCCGCGCCAGGGAGTTGGCAGCCATAGGCGCATCTCTACTGTCAGGAGTACAAGCAGCGTACCTGTGATTGCAGTGATGAGCAGAATAAGGCCAACCGCGACACGTTCTGTGATCAGTCGGCCCCAACAAGCCCGTAGCCGGATCTGGACCCCGTGCAGAATACGTTTGGATTCTTCGCTCATCGTGCCATGTTTACCGTTGATGATTATCAACGGTTTCATCAATGTTAACGCTGAAACAGCGCATTAAAGTATTATTATTTGCTCCGTGATTCGACTTTTTCAATAACCTGATTCAATTAATGACTGATTGTGCAGCAATTATCCTTGGCGGCGGTACAGGCTCGCGTTTATTTCCACTAACCTTACTTCGTTCCAAGCCTGCTGTGCCACTTGCAGGCAAATACCGGCTCATTGACGTTCCAGTTTCGAACTGTATTAATTCGGGGATCAGCAAGATTTTTGTTTTAACCCAATTCAATTCTGCCAGTCTGAATCGCCATTTGGCGCACACATACAGGTTTGACGATTATCGGCGAGGCTTCGTGACG
This sequence comes from Rhodothermales bacterium, assembly GCA_022821385.1. Lineage (GTDB taxonomy): Bacteria > Bacteroidota > Rhodothermia > Rhodothermales > Bin80 > Bin80. The sequence goes on along the minus strand of JAJEDR010000074.1, from coordinate 34,357 downwards.
GTTTTAGCCGCAGAACAGACACAGAAATCCGCGAACTGGTTCCAGGGAACCGCGGATGCGGTGCGCCAGAGCATTCCTCATGTCGCGGTATATCGGAATGAGCATGTATTGATTCTTTCGGGAGATCAACTCTATTCAATGGACTACGGGAAACTTCTGGCCACTCATGTAGACAGCAATGCTACCGTTACTGTTGCAACTATCCCGGTCACGGCGGAAGAGGCCCCTGCATTCGGAATCCTCAAGACCGATGAAAATCAGAGGATCACCGAATTTCATGAAAAACCTCAGGACTTGACCGGCAAAGAAAGCCCGGTTAGTGCGTCGATGAAAGCTGCAGGGCGCGTATACCTGGCTTCCATGGGCATTTATATATTCAGTAGTGAACTCCTCTTCAAAATTCTTAATGAGGAGCCGGAACACCATGATTTTGGAAAGCAGATTATTCCGCACGTAATCAAAAAAAAGCGTGTGGTCAGTTATCCATTCGAGGGTTACTGGAGTGACATTGGAACGATCCGGTCCTATTATGATGCCAGTTTAATGCTGGCCGACTTACAGCCGGGATACAACCTTTATAATCCTGCAATGCGCCTGTACACTCATGCGAGAATGCTTGCGCCAGCCAAGATTTCTGGGGCAAAACTCACCGATAGCCTGGTGTCCGAAGGATGTGTCATCGGCAAGAGCGAAATCACAGGATCGGTGATTGGAATCCGTACGCAAATAGGCGATCATACCACCATTCGTGATTCAGTACTTCTGGGTGCAGATTACTACCCTTGGCACGGGACAGAAATTCGCGAACGTGTGGAAGGACCAGAACAGCCTGGCATCGGAGACCACACGGTTATTGAGGGGGCTATCGTAGACAAAAATGTGGCCATTGGCAGCAGATGCATCATACGTAACACTGAAGGCGTACAAGAGCACGATGGTGACGATTTATACATCCGCGACGGGGTCGTTGTGATCCCGAAGAATGTTACAATCCCGGACGAAACTGTAATCTGATGCAGCTGGTTACGCAGAGGCGATGGGCCGTTGTCCTTTTTGCCGGATTGATTTTCTTGGCGGGATGTCGGACCTATGGTGGTTCTGAAGACGAGATTGCCAAGAGTCTTTCTTTGACAGTGCAGCAAATAGCGGCGGAGGCTTCCGCTATGGAAACAGAAGCCGTTAGGCTGGCTGACGCTGCATCTGCGGATCCCGCATTATCTCCTTATAGTGATCGAATGCAGATCGTAGCCTCCGAGTACACGGCAGTAGCACAGAGACAGTTGGAGTTGATCAACGAGGCATTGGCCGTTGAAGATAACGTAATGACAAACTGGGTGGGACGGGCCCGATATGGGGCGCTGCATCGGGCATTCGGTGCACTAATCAGTGAAAGAGAATTGGCCCAGTCTAAGCGGCGAACACTCTCCGAAGACTTGGGAATACACCTAGGTCTTACGCAACGGGTGCAGGTGCCGGAAGAAGGACGCTTCCAGATCAGGCCGCACCACTATAATCGGTCGCAGAACACTATAGATTTGAAGGATCTGTTGGCTGGCATAGAATCCGTGTCCGTTCCATAGTCCTGCCGTAGCAGGGCGTGTACCAATTGCACTGGACACATGATCCTGAAGGTAGCTTTTTGTTTGCTCACAATGGTAGGTAGCCTGCTAGCGGGGGGGGCGATGCAGGCGCAAGTACCGGCCGACTCGCTGAGCCACTACGAATTGGGAGAGATTGTTGTTGGCCCACAGGGCAGTTTGACGGTGGCTTCACCGGTATCAACGATGCAGCGCGTCCGCCTGGCTGACATTGCACAGTCAGACGTAGCTTCGATTGACTATGTTCTAAGGCTCGTTCCCTCCGCACATTTGCAGACAAACTCGCGTGGAGAGTCGCTGATTTACCTGCGTGGGTCAGGGGAGCGGCAAGTAAGCATATTCTTTGATGGGGCACTGCTCAATGTTCCATGGGATAACCGTATAGACTTTAGTCTGATTCCTTCAGAAGTTGTTGGAGAAATCTCAATTGCCAAGGGGGTACCGTCTGTTCTCTATGGGGCCAATGTTCTTGGTGGGGCGATTAATCTTACGTCCAGACAGCTCAGAAATCAGGGAACGTTCGCGCAGCTGTCCGGAATTACTGGCTCGTATGACTCGCAACAGGCCCGACTCACATGGCTTCGCCGCATGCAACGGTTCCAGTCCACAGTTTTTGTGGGCGTGTCGGATCAGAATGGGATAGGGGTTCCTGATGAGGCGGATCTACCATACAGTCAACATACCGATATACGAACTAATACAGACCGTCGCATGCAGTCCGCATTTGGGCAGCTGGCCTACAATGTGGACGGCGGCGGAAGTATTGGTATTTCGCTCTTGAGCCTTAGCGGTAAGAAGGGCGTCGCCCCCGAAGGACATCTGGATCCCGAGGTGTCGAATGTTCGATTCTGGCGGTATCCAGAATGGGAGACTAACATGGCCATTGTCAGTGGACAGTTTCCTGTTCGGAACGGAACCTTACGCGGAGCTGCCTGGGTTAGCCGGTTTGGCCAGACGATTGCACAGTACTCAAATGCATCCTACCGCGAACAGCTCAGTACTCAAATAGACCAGGATGATACGTATGGGTTGCGTCTTACTTACCTGCGTGATTTTTCGGGGGATGGTGTGCTGCGGACCGCCGTAAATTGGTTGTCGTCAAGCCATGAGCAACAGGATCTTGCTATCGGGGAGGCCCCGCTTCTGCGGCCCTTCTCACAGCGGGTACTTAGCAATGGTATTGAATACACAAGAATGGGGCGCGTAAATGTTACAGTGGGTGCTAGTATGGATGTTTTTGCAACCCCAAAAACCGGCGACAAGCCGGATCGAGGCCCGCAGACAGGTATCGGCGTCACCGCGGGGCTCTCTCATGATCTTACTCCCGGTATGACGATCAGGGGAGTTGCCGGGCGCAAAGTACGTTTTCCGACGATGCGTGAGTTGTTCGGGGAATCATTGGGAAGGTTTCTTGTGAATCCTGATCTAGTACCTGAATCCTCTTTATTGACAGAGGTTGCAGTGCGTATTGAGCGTGGTGAAACTACCGCAGAGGCGATTGTCTTCTTTAATCGGACCCACGACACGATCGGACAGAGGATGGTGCTCGTCGAAGGCGACGCGCGCCCCAGACGGCAGAGAGTTAATCTTGATGGCAGCCGAGTGCTTGGGCTCGAGACTACGCTGGTCTCTCGAATTATGGCAAACGTGCTGGCAAGCTGCAGCATGACCATAATGCGTGCACGGGCGGTCACCACCGACGGTACGGAGCCACTCGTGGAGAAACCGTCCGGGGTCGGAGGATGCAGGATAAGCTATCGGTCTTCGGCAGGCTTTTCGGTGGTACTGGAGGAACAGTACACAGGCAAGGCGCACGGACTGGCACAGAATAATGCATTCGTGCCGCTTGAGCGCTCTATGGTAACGAATATTCGCTTGGCCTGGCTCGTCCTGTATAAGCAATATTCGGCCGAGGTATTTGCACGGGGCAACAACATCACCGACGCGGTAACACTGCCACAGTTGGGTCTACCTGGGCCAGGGAGGGCGTTACATGGGGGTGTTCAGGTAACTTTTTGAGGGAGATAGCTGTGGGCTAGAGCCGGAGCTGCAAACATCGGTTTAACGGTTGCCCAGGCGTCCCTGAACAGGGTGGAATTCCGGTAGGTATCCAGATGGGATTCAGAATCCCATTCGCTGTACGTTGTTATTACGTTTGAGAATTCGGCATCCGTCCAGAGTTCAAGTTTTCTACAACCGTGTGTCTGTCGAATTTTTGGAGCGGTCACGGCAAAGATACGGTAAAAGGAATGGACGGCATCGGGTTGCAATGTGAGGCGCACAATCCGGATCAGCATTTTCAAAGGTTCGTTTGGTTAAGTGCGTCACGCAGTTTGCGTGTGGCTTTGGCGGCCATCTGGTCAAAATCCTTGTTCGGCGAGGCGTACAGGATGCTGCGGCTGCTATTTACGAGAACCAGGCCTTTCGAGGTTGCTGCACGCGCAGCTGCTTTTACTGACCCGCCCTGCGCACCTACGCCAGGGATCAGGAAGGGGATGGTGGGATGCTGATCACGCAACTGTTGAAGTTCCTGAGGCTTAGTTGCCCCCACTACGAATCCGACAGATCCAGATGATTTTTTCGCCCATGCGGAAGCTTGGTTGGCGACATGTTCGTAGAGCGGTTTCCCATTTATGGTCAGCGACTGCAACTCATCGCTGCTTGGGTTGGATGTTCGAACTAGGACAAAGGTTGCTCGGTCGCGATATTCAAGGAATGGTTGAACTGCATCAAAGCCCATGTACGGTGCAACCGTGCAGCCATCAGCCCCGAGCAAGTTAAAGATGCTGGAAGCATATTTACGGGCGGTATTTCCGATATCGCCACGTTTGGCATCCACAATACATAGTGCATGGTTCGGAATCAGGTCAATGGTTGCGGCAAGGATGCTAAATCCCCGGCTTCCCAGGTTTTCGTAGAAGGCCGAATTGAGTTTATAAGCACAGGCAAATGGAGCCGTAGCTTGTATGATTGCGCCGTTAAAAGCCAGGATAGCAGTTTCAGGCGTCGCGTACTTTTGGCGTATAGTGTCGGGGAGTCTCGCTATATCTGGATCCAACCCTACGCAAACCATACTATCGCTGGCAGACTGGGCATTGCGTAAGCGTTCGGTAAAGTTAGATTCCATGCTTGCAGGAAGGAATGCCGGCCGGGTAATTTCTAAGTTAGGGTTTGTGCGGGAATTAGGGGTTGCTGATTCCGCGCGTTTCTGTGAGTTCCTTCACTGAGGATTGGCGAGCACGTAGATGCTACCACGACTACCGGTTTAGCGGTAAACGGATACCAGCCGTAAACAAGAAACCCCGGTTATTAGACTCGGAATCTTCTGCAATTGCAGTCAAGCCCAAGTCATATACAGCATCCAGTGCCAGCGAGTAAGAATTGGATAGAGGTATGCTCACACCCGCTCCAGCCATGATGGATATGTCGGTATTTAATTCAAGGTCAGCCTCGTCACAATCAACAGTGGCCCCCATGGATTCAATGTTGCAACTGAGAGGAAACGAGATCACCGGGCCGACAAGTATGCGTAAGTTCGACGTTGGCATAAGTGAAAGAAGAAGAGGAAACTGAAGGAATTCAGTCCTTAGGTTCGACGAAAAAACACCATCAATGTCGGAAAAACGAACATTTATAACAGATCCTTTCTGGACCCAGCCAACACCTAACTGCGTGCCCAGAAGTCCCGAGAATGGCAAGAAAACGGATGCCCGTACATTGAGGCCACTTTGATAGCCATAATCAACACCTGATGCATCAGCATTTGCCTCTGGGCTGACTGTTGCCAAACTCAGCCCTGCCTGGAGAGAAACAGATACAGGAGGACGATCTGAATTGGCGCGTGTGGTTTCGGGAACCTGTGCTTTGGCCGTTGCGAAAAGAAAACTTGTCAAAATGGTAAAAACAATAAAGGGGTTGGATCTCTTAATCATGATTTACAAGTGTTTGTGCCTTCCGGCTGGTTTGTGCCACTCAAGAAGAAATGGGCAACTGACCTAAGAATAGGGATAGAACAGCGCGCCACATTACAAGAAATGCTGGCAAAATGCTTACTGTCCAGCAAAAACCCGTCCAACGACCTTCTTCAAGTCTCTGAATTGCAAAGGCCTCATTACGAGTTTAACGAATGAGTGTCTGTCAGTACCTAATTGAGCATAGACACTTGCTATGTGTATAATCAGTCTGTAAGTTCCCGTAATTGCTCAACGGGAGGTTATTGACCGAACCCCGAAAAATCTAAGCTTATGTCTGTTGCCAGCGAAATTCTTAAGGAACCCAAACTCAGTTTGGGTGTCGAGGAGGAGTACCTCATCGTAGAGGAAGATACCGGGAAACTTATTCGCGAAGTGCCGCCCACGATGCTGCAAGATGCGCAGGCGGCACTCGGTGGGCAGGTCTCGCAAGAATTCTTCCAATCTCAGATAGAGGTTGGAACACATGTTTGTGCAAACGTGCAGGAGGCACAGGAGGAATTGATTCGATTACGCAGAACAGTATATGATGTGGTAGAGCCGTACGGGCTAGCGATTATTGCCGCATCTTCGCATCCGAATGCTTCCTACGTTACCCAGCGTCATACTCCAAGGGACCGCTATGAAATCCTGGCGCAGAACATGCAGGTTATCGCTCAGAGAATGGTCATCTGCGGAATGCACATTCATGCGGGGATTGAGGATGACAATCTGCGGATTGACCTGATGAATCAGACTACTTACGTACTGCCGCATCTACTGGCATTGAGCTCGTCGTCACCTTACTGGGAAGGTCAGGATACGGGGCTTATGTCATACCGCATTGCAGTTTGGAACGAAATTCCACGCACAGGACTTCCGGAGCACTTCGAGAGCTACGCAGAATTTGAGCGGCATGTAGATGTATTGGTACATGCTGGTGTGATAGAGGACAGCACGAAGATCTGGTGGGATATTCGGCCTAGCCACCGGTTCCCGACGCTAGAGATGCGCGTAACCGACATCTGTACAAGAGTAGAGGATGCGATCTGCATTGCGGCGTTGTATCAGTGCTGGCTGCACATGCTGTGGCGCCTGCGCCGAGAAAATCAGCGTTGGCGCAGCTATGCCAACATGCTGTTATACGAAAACCGCTGGCGCGCCCAACGTTATGGGATTGATGGAGCACTGATTGATTTTGGGAGGGGGCTGACGATCCCGTATGAGGAGCTGCTTGAAGAGTTATTGGAGTCAGTCATGCCGGATGCGGAGACCCTGGGCTGCGTAGAAGAGATCGAGCATGCGCGCACGATCCTGAAACGGGGGACCAGTGCACACTGGCAGCGTGAAGCCTACAAAGAAGCGATACAGAAAGGAGCCACAGCAGAGCAGGCCATCAAAGCAGTGGTGGACATGCTCATTCGGGAAACCATGCACGGCGTGTAACCGCTACTCGTCTGGAGGAAAAACGGTGAATTGCGTCTTGTCCCTGGCCAGGCTTCCAAAAAGGCCATGTGCACCATATAGGATAGGAGTTGCATTGGGAATAACACCGGGGCCAAAGGTGCCTCCCCCTCCCTGTTGTAACTCGGCAGCTCTGATAAAATCAGACAGATTACGATCCAGCGAATTCACGTAGACCATATTTCGGCCGTAGAAGCTGACCCCGATCCAAGGATAGACTAACCTGATCGTACCGTCAGGAAACTTAAAAAAATTGCCCTCTGTAATGATCGGAGACGCACTGATCCTGAAGTCGTCCAGACTGAGATCGGAATCGTTCTCCAGAAATCCAGCAGCGCTCGGCACCAGATTATCCTCCCGTAAATCAAAAGCTTCCGTAACCAGTGTGAAGCTGCTCTGGGTTTGATCACCACTACGGCCGGGCATCACGATGAGGGTCAGCTGTTCATCCGACAGATACCTTCCTGCTTCGGGCGAAGCGCTTAGGATTTCCACAGCAGTCGGCACATTGGTGGTTCCTGTGATCGTAGTCGCTACGCCAGGTACGGTTACCTTCAAATCATAGCGCGCACCGGGTTGTATGATATGTTTGCCGAGGTACTCGTACACTCCGGGCTTTTTAGTGGATGCTTCCAGCAGCAAACTCGTTGAGCCTGTACTGAGCACGACCTCTGCATTCGTAATTGCACGCTCCTCAAAATCACTTGACTGATTTTCCGGTACAATCCTGCTCACACGCGCCGGGGGGACCGGCTCGTTTGCGATGAGTGTGAGCTCGACCACGGTTTCATAGTCCAGTACACTGAAGTCGCCGGAATCACAGGCAGCCAGAAACAGCAGCAGCCCGGCAAAGAGAATCTGTCTGCACATTAGAAATCGAGCGTGAAGGATAAGTTGGGAAGGGGGAACGGTATTTGCGGAATGGTTGATCTGGAGAGCGTACCGTCATCTTCAATCTCGTTAAAGATGAACCAGGTATTGCTTCTGGCATAGACGTTGATAGCCTGTATTTGCAGTGTGTAGTCCGCAAAGCGCCTCAATGAGCCAGTCCAGGTCACTCCCACATCAAGGCGATGATAGGCTGGTAATCTGGACTGATTAAGGCCCGGGGATACAAGCAGATCGGTTTGGTTAAGGCCATTCACAAAATCGAGATCATGGATGGTGTAGGAAGCTTCTGGGCGTGTATAGGCCTGTCCCGTGGCGTACGTAAATACTGCCCCCAATTCCCAGCGTCGAGAGATTCGCCATTGGCCTACCACATTCAGGTCATGAAGTCGGTCGTTACGCGGAACATAAACTCGGGACTCTCCGAACAAATCCTGATTCAGCCGCGGATAAGCCCGGTTCGTGTGAGACAGGGTGTAGGCGATAAACCCGTTGATTCGGCCCTCCTGGCGTGACAGCTGTATTTCTGCACCGCGTGCCATCCCGTCGCCAAAGGCAAACAATTCTGAATATTCCAGACCTGCCAGGCCAGTGCTGAATGGATCAAGCACAAAAAGCTGTCGCATAGTCCTGTAGTAGGCTTCCGTATCCAGTGTGATCCCGCTGGACAGGTTGGTCTTCAAGCCCAGAATGAATTGGTCGCCGTACGCCGGCTTGACCCCTTCACCACTTGTTAGCCAAAAGTCAAATCCGGAGAAGACCTCATTGGTAATAAGAGTTAGGAACTGGTAATACCTTCCGGCGCTTGCCTGAAGCCGCACGTCCGGCCCCAGTTGCCGTTCAAGTGAAAGCCGGGGCGCTAACCTAAAATGACTTCCATAGCCGTAGTACGTACCTCTAAGTCCGGCAGTGATGGACCAGCTCTCCGTTGGATGATAGGTGTCCTGTAGATAGAAGGACGCATGCTCGACCCTGTTCCGTGTGTGGAAAACTTCTCGGTCATCAAAAAAATTCGTTAGCGGCGCATTGAATATACCGGTCCATACTCCACCGGACAGATCATGTCTCGGTCCTGGATAGTATTCAAAATCCGCCCGTATCGAGGTTTCGATCACGCGGTTAATCTGCTTAAAGTTGGTGCCGCTAAAAGTTGCACGCGGCATGGATTCGTACCAAGAGGTCGTCAATGTAACATTGGAAAAGAACTGATTGGACCACAGGTGTACCCAGCTTCCTGCAACCGTACGGTTACCGTAGCGCAGTTTGATCTCTATACCTTCAGTGAAGGCGGAACGCAGGTAATCTGAACCCGCGTAGAATGAGAGGGAAAGCTTGTCGTTCCGGGAAGCATCAAGGTTGATTTTTCCATTGAAATCGTAGAAATAAAATGCGCGGGGAACAGCGTCAATACTTTGCAGCGCTGCAAGTAAAGGCTCAAGGGTTGACCTTCTCACCGCAACCATCCAGGAGCCGCGGGAATACGGCCCTTCGGCAAAAGCTCTGGAGGCCAGCAGACCAATGCTGAGCTTTCCGTGTGTTTCGCGTCTGTTACCGTCCTTGTTTTGGATGTCCAGTACCGATCCCAGAACACCGCCATAGTTGGCAGGAAAGCCTCCTTTGTAGAGTCGTACATCCTTGATCGCGTCCGTATTGAACGTCGAGAAAAATCCAAAAACATGACTCGGGTTGTATATTTTTGTGCGATCCAGAAGAATGAGTGTTTGCGCAGGATCGCCTCCGCGGATGTAGAGGCCGCTTGAATAATCGGAGGACTGTGCTACACCGGGAAGCAGCTGAAGAGATCGAAATACATCGGGTTCAAACACCTGTGGCAGTTGCTGGATGGTGGCTACACCGATTTGGCTTACCCCGATTGAGCGCTGTTCTCCTTCTGTGATACGGTCAGCCGACACCTCGAGGGTCTCCAGTAGTTCTTCGGTGGTTGCCAGCTCTATGTCTAGTCTGACCGATTCTCCTGCAGCAAGGACCACTTCGCGTGTGACCGTTTCAAATCCGATGTAGGAGCATCGAACGGTGTACGTTCCAGGTTCAATCCCCGAAATAGCGTAATAGCCTGACAGGTTGCTTGTCGCTCCGCGAAGGGTACCCTCCAGGATTACGTTTGCGGAGATCAGCGTTTCTCCGTTAGTAGCGTCAGTGATGAATCCATCCAATGCGGCAAGCTCCTGACTATGCGCGGAGGCGGCAAAGAGGCCGAAAGTGAACAGGAGTATGACCTTTGCAACAACCGAGAGCGTGTACCGAGGGAGAGGCATTGCAGTTAACTTCCTCACAGTACGATTCAATTTAACTGAGGTAAGGGATCAGGACTTCGGGCAGTTCATACGAACAGTTTTCGGTTTGGTTATGCTCCAGCAAAGCTGCAACAACTCGGGGCAGTGCGAGAGCACTGCCGTTAAGCGTGTGTACAAGTTGCGGTTTGCCGCCGCGCTCTGGACGAAACCGGACATTCATCCGGCGTGCCTGATAATCGGTGAAGTTTGAAATAGAGGATACTTCGAGCCAACGCTCCTGCCCGGCGCTCCATACCTCCAGGTCATATTGTTTGGTCTGGTTAAAGCCTAACTCACCGGCGCACATTAGCAGCCGCCGGTAAGGCAGGTTCAATGCCTTCAGCAGCGCTTCTGCCTCATTACGCATGGTTTCCAGAACCTCATAGCTCTGTTCCGGGTGCGTAAGCTGCACGATCTCCACTTTGTCGAACTGGTGCAAACGGTTGAGTCCACGTACGTGTGAGCCATAGGAGCCCGCTTCACGTCTCCAACAGGGGGTATACGCACAGAGCTTTACGGGCAGGTCGGATTCAGGCAGAATCTCGTCCCGAAAATAGTTCGTGAGCGGTACTTCGGCGGTGGGCACAGGATAGAGTCCATCCAGGGACACATGATACATCTGTCCTTCCTTGTCGGGTAGTTGTCCGGTGCCGCGTGCGCTGGCCTCGTTCACGAGCAGTGGCGGACGAACCTCCCTGTACTGGCGTGTCGCCGTGTCAAGGAAAAAATTTATAAGGGCTCTGTGCAGTTTTGCACCAGCATCCATATAGAATGGGAATCCCGCGCCGGCTACTTTCGCACCGCGTTCAAAGTCAATCAATCCGTGTCGTCTGGCGATCTCCCAGTGTGGCAAAGGATCAAACTCAAACGAAGGGATTGTACCATGTCTGTAGACTGCCACATTATCTGCTTCGCTTAGCCCGTCAGGAACACTTTCATGCGGGAGGTTAGGGATCGTGAGCATTAGCTCAGAGAGGGTGTGTTCCGCGTTCGCAGCAGCCTCTCCGAGTTCTTTGATCTCTGTTTTAAGGCCTGACTGGCGCGCAATGAGGGCTTTTGCCGCTTCGTGCTTTCCCTCACGCATCAGGATGCCGATATTCCGACTCTCTGCGTTTGCCTCCTGTTGCTTGGCCTGGAGGTATGTCAGGGACTCGCGACGGACACGATCCTGTTCCAGCACACGGTCAACGAGATCCACGCCTGCCGGGATTCCACGCCGGGCAAGTGCCTGGCAAACTTCCCGGGGATTTGTTTGAATAAATTCAACACCAAGCATCTACCGGAGGATGTCCAGTCCTGGCAGACTTCTTGCGAAGCCGCAGGTGCGCTAGGGCTGCCTTAATGGACAGGGGACGATAGTCAAGTTCGGTCTCCGCCTTCAGCGTAATGAGACCGGTGTGTTTGGGGCGCCGCGCGGGTTGGTTATCTGAGTTTTGCAAGACTGGCTTAATGAATTTTGAATCAAGATCGAAGGCCTGTGCGATGGTAAGGGCAAAGTCGTACATATTCATAAGCTCACGGCCGGACAGGTTATACACGCCAGTCTTCTGAAAGTGTATGATGCGAAGAATCCCCAATGCAAGATCGTGGGTGTATGAAGGCGTACGCCATTGATCGGTATACGCTCCGATTATCTTGTTATTCTGGAGGTTATCACAGACCCATTCAACAAAATCCATTCGCGGGAGTCCTGTCGCCGCACCATAGATCACATTCGTTCGCACGATAGTCCACTTGCCGACTCCTGCGGTGCGCGCAGCATTCTCACCTGCAAGCTTTGTTTTTCCATAAAAGTTCAGCGGTTCGGGGCGGTCGTTTTCGCGATACGGTCCATTCTTGCCGTTAAACACAAAATCTGTAGACAGCTGAATCAAGTGTGTACCTCGACTGTGGCACGCCTTTGCAAGATGTTCAACCGCTTGTGCGTTCACACGCCAACACTCGTCACGATTGTTTTCGCAGGCATCTACAGCGGTCATTGCTGCACAGTTGATCACGTACTCTGGCGAGAAGTCAGCGAATATTCTCTGGATTTCATCTGCCTGGCATACATCAAGTTTTTCGTAGTCGTCTTGCGGCGTATCCTCGGTCCGGGGAGCAGCTTCCCGGCCGGTGGCTAACAACTTATAGGAATCTCGTTCTCCGAGTTTTTGAACAAGCTCCTGGCCAAGCAGTCCGTCGGCCCCAGTAATCAAGATGCGCTCGTTGGCCATCAATTAGGCGTTCGTGTTTTGGCTAGAGATCTTTCCCCGAAATCGCTGCAATAAGATCGTCCTTCAGGTACACGGTGTTTGCAAGGGTAATGCGTCCCTTCAGGTGCAGGCGAAGTTCGCGACGCATGGCTGCTTTTTCGTAGCGTTCTTTCTCAAGTTTTGATTCCGGATATATTGGTGGCACTGCGGTTGGGCGGCCTTCATCGTCGAGTGCCACGAAAGTAAAGTATGCATGATTGCATTCGCGCCGATCCTTTCGATCTAGGTTTTCGGACTCTACAGAAATTTCAACCTCAAGGGACGTGTTGAACGTCCGGTTCACCCAGCCCTCAATAATCACGACCTCGCCCAGAAAGAGCGGAGAACTAAATTCCACTGAGTCGATCGCTACGGTTACGCATACCAGCCCCGCATGACGCATCGCGCAGATAGCGGCACACTTGTCCATCAGTGAAAGCAGCCGCCCGCCGAACATGGTGCCGTGGGCATTGGTATCGTTTGGCAGAACGATTTCGGACATTACGCAGCGCGATGCACGCGGGGTTTTCGGCGGGGTCATGGACCGTCAGGTCTTCTGTTTTTTCTTGCGGGCTGCCGGGAATAGGATATTATTCAGGATAAGGCGATAGCCAGGTGAGTTTTGATGCAGGCTCAAATCAGTCGGAGGATCTCCCACATAGTGTTGATAGTCCTCGGGATCGTGGCCAGCATAGTAGGTGAAGGTACCCTGACCGTAGGACCCATGCAGGTATTTGACCTCACTGCGCTGCGGTACTTCGGCGAGCACGACCACATTCGGTTTAATGAGATGCTTTTTGAACGCAGTGGTTTGTCCGACGAACCCTTTCACTGTTCCAACATGATTCTGTGTTAACATGGAGGGTACCGGATCCCATTTGGCGCTAAACTCAAACAATGTAAAATAGTCCAGTAACGGATTCTGGAACTGCTGCGGAGGTGGCCCAGCATCGATATCGGAATGTTCATATTCAGCAGCGTTGAAACTTGGACGGAAGCCCTCAAAAGCGAGGGAGGCCGAATAATCCAGCTCCCCGATGGCATTGGGGTTAATGGGATCCCCGTCGTATTCGGATGGAACAATATCGGTTGAGTGTGCAGCCAAAGCAATATCATAGGTATCCGTACCAGAGCACATGGCGAACAAAAAACCGCCCTCGGCAACGTACTGCTTGATGGTTTGCGCAACCAGTAGCTTCAGGTGACTCACCTTTCGGTATCCATGGCGATGGGCAGCTAATTCGGCATCGCGCTGCTGTTCGATGTACCAGGGCATATTCCGATATTGATAGAATTTGCCGTACTGCCCGGTGAAATCTTCGTGGTGAAGATGCAGCCAATCGTAAGCAGACAGTGCACCGCCAAGGACATCGTCATCGTAAATTATATCATATGTTACCTCAGCATATTCCAGCGCGAGGAGTACAGCGTCGTCCCAGGGCAGGGTCTGTTGCGGGGCATATACTGCAATGCGCGGGGGTGTTTCCAGTCTCACGAGGCCTGTGTTTGCCCGGTCGCTTTCCACTTCGGCAACAAGTCGGGCTGTTGCGGTCCCGGAAAGGGTTTCGTGTATAATCCCGCGAAGCGCAAGCTCGTCACGCAGTCCGGGGAAATCTGCAGTCAGAAAAGAACCACCGCGAAAGTTCAACAGCCAGTCGACGGGTTCTCCCCGCTGAAGCGCCCAGTATACTGCACCATAGGCTTTCAGGTGATCTGACTGGCCGTCGTCCATTGGTATGAGTACATCCTGTGCACCGGCAGGACAAATAAGTAACAGCAGCATTGCAGAAATGCTACACACCTGCCGAGCGAAGCGCCCGAATGCGCTCACGCGCCTTGTTGACCAGGAGTGAACCCGGGTATTGTGTGAGCAGATCGGTATACGCTTGCAGTGCACCTGCAGCATCTCCTTGAAAGGTTTCAAGAATTTCAGCATAGTAAAAAAGACTTTGATCCAGCAGCGGACTTTCTGGATGAATAAGCGGGAGTTCTCCGAACGCCATCAAAGCTTCATCTGGACGGCTATCAAGCAGGAGGGCCCGGGCGCGCAGAAACCGGACATCATCTGCAATTGGGTGTTGTCCCCATTGTGCCAGTATATCCTGAGAAACACGGGCGGTTGCATCTGCTTTGCGTTGTCGGAAGAGCAGCAGGGCCTGTGCGTAGCTTGTGAGAGCACTATTTGTGGAGTCGGTGCCCGGGTCTTCCATGAGCAGTACGCGCAGTTCAATGGCATCGTTGGCGGTCTCTTTGTCTGTGTTTTCTCTAAGACTATTCAGGATAGATTCTGTCTCAGTCAGATTTCCAGCGTAGAAGTGCGTCATGGCCTCTTCATATCGCGCTTTTGCCGCGAGTTCGCCTTCAGTCTGTTCAGCCAGACGCGCAAAGATGGCACCAGCTTCGTTCAGGTTGCCCTTCGTCACAGCCAAGCGCCCTAAATCAAATCGGGCCTGATGGCCAATGGGGGAATTCGTGTATCGTGTGGCCAAATAGGACAAGGTGCGTTCGGCAGCCTCCTGATCTCTAAAAACGTCCTGGTGCAAGGCACCAATTCGCGCAATTACAACGGGGGTCTGCGGATGTTCGGGAAAGTCCTTCAGGAATGTCTCATAAGCTTCAAGTGCATGCTGGTACTGCTCGAGGTTATTATTATTTTCAGCCCGTAGACGATACATGTCTGCCATACCTAGGCGGGCCTCAATAGATATGTTTACCTCGGGATATGTCTCGATTACTGACTGGAATGCCCGGCCGGCAACCACAAAGGCACCAGCCTCTGCTGCACGCAGGGCAAACTGATAGACTCCCTGTCCACTAGCATCGGCGTCTTCTTCTAGTGCAACAATTTCCTCAAACGCTTGCTCGAAACTCCCCGCCTGTTCGTAGAGCCACGCTAAGAGGTCTCGTAGCTGACGTAGATCGGGTTCAGATACGACACGCGCTTCTGTAATACGAATGGCATCTTCAAGGGCGCCATCCTGCTCCAGATCTCTTCCGAGTCGACTGCGTACGTAATTCAGCTGTCGTTCGTTAGTAGACAGTAGGTCCAGGTATTCCTGTGTAGCGAGTTCATGTTGTCCGGTAAGACTGTACAGGTGAGCAAGCTCTGCCTGAAATAGGTTCATACTGCCAATAACCTTTCTGCCCTGCTTTAATACGTCAATCGCTTGAATAAGGAGGCGTATTTGAATCATGCTGGCATATACGACGCGATAGACTGCTTCGGTGTCAGGTGCGGACTGTAGGAGTGCAGCCCAGGCTTCCATTGCCGCAGGTTCATCTCCACCAAGGTAAAAGAGTTGTGCACGTTCAGCTTCAAGTTCCGGCTGCGCCGTGTGGCTGCGTGTGAGCGCATCGTCTAACAGTGCCACTGCATCGTCATATCGTTTAACATCGACGTAAGCCTCTTTGAGCTTATCAAAGAAAATCTTACGTTCGGGTTGTTCAGCGTACAAATCGCGCAGGATGGCAATGGCGCGCTCAAACTGCATGCCCCGCAGGTACCCGAGGGCAAGTTGATAGCGGGATGCAGCATGTCCGTCAAGTTGCTCTTCCTCTGAAGGAGGGGGTGTTCGGTTTACACGTTGCGGTTGTGCCAGTGCCAGATCGACAAATACAAACACGCACAGGCAGCAAACAGGAAGGAATCGCATTCGGGTTACTGAAATCATAAAGATTCAGAGAATACTACGTTATATTCTGATTGATCATCCACATGGGTGGACTAACGAGAAATGAATACGGACAGGCGCAGAATAAGCATTGTAGGAGCAACAGGGTCCATAGGTACGCAGTGCTTGGATATTGTTCAAAAACATACGGATAAGTTACGTGTGTTAGCTCTTGCCGCCAACCGGAATGTAGATCTGCTAATCAGACAGGCCCGCATGTTTGATCCAGATGTAGTTGCCATAGCAGACAGATCGTGTACGCAGGCACTTCGGAGTGGACTTGAGGGTACGGATATTCGTGTACTTGAGGGCGGTGAGGGAGTATGTGCCTGTTCAACGCATCCAGAGGCGGATATAGTACTTGGAGCTGCTTCGGGGATAGCAGGACTCAAATCTGTCCTGGCTGCTCTGGAGGCTGGAAAGGTATTGGCTTTGGCGAACAAAGAGACTCTGGTAGCCGCCGGCGATCTTGCAATGCGGACAGCTAGGCTTCATAAGGCTAGAATTATACCGGTCGACAGTGAGCATGCAGGGGTGTTTCAGTGCTTAGAGGATAGTACACGCTATGTAGAGAAGGTCATACTTACGGCATCCGGGGGGCCGTTCCGCAATATTGATCGTACAGCACTCGACAGTGTCACACCTCAGCAGGCACTCAAGCACCCCAACTGGAGCATGGGTGCGAAGGTAACAATTGATTCTGCCACCATGATGAATAAGGGCTTGGAGGTGATTGAAGCCTACTGGCTGTTTGGACTTCGCGAGGATCAGATTGAGATGGTCGTGCATCCGCAATCGATTGTGCACGCAATGGTGTTGTTTGAGGATGGATCGCTCAAGGCGCAACTCAGCCTGCCAGACATGCGACTACCTATTCAGTATGCGCTCAGCTATCCAGATCGATGGCCACTCCCGGAGGGGCGTGTAGATTGGGCGCGCCCACAATCCCTGACTTTTGCTCCGCCCGATCTGGAGAAATTTCCATGTTTGCGTTTGGCACGAGAGGCGCTGGCTGCCGGTGGGAGCGCTCCGGCCATACTCAATGCGGCCAACGAGGCCGCAGTCGACCTTTTTCTTAAAGAGCGGATAGGCTTTATGGGCATACCAAGGATGGTGGAGGGGGCACTAGGCAAGCTTTCGGGTTCCTCGTGTAATACTTATGAAGAGATTCTCCAGGTTGATCAGTCTGCACGACATTATGTGCATGAGGCATCCAAAAGGAACACCCTTGCTCTGTGAAGTATACCGTACGCCAAACAACAAATTAGGTAGTATTTCCCCGTGAGTATACTCTGGATCCTCCTGACGTTCATTCCGGCCCTGATGATTCTCGTGTTTGTGCACGAGTTGGGACATTTCTGGGCAGCACGTGCATTTGGTATGCGGGTCGACCGGTTTTCCATTGGATTCCCGCCCAACATCCTAAAAAAGCGCTTCGGTGAAACTGAATATGTCCTTGGCCTAACGCCACTTGGAGGCTATTGCAAGATTGCCGGCATGGTTGACGAGAGTATGGACACGGATTTTAAGGACACAGCGCCGCAGCCCTACGAGTTCAGATCCAAGCCGTTATGGCAGCGCATGATCGTGATCAGTGCGGGAGTGATCATGAATATGGTCCTAGCGGGGGTGATCTTTTTTGCCCTGACTTGGAGTTTTGGTGCCAGCCGTGTGGCCCATACCGAGGACGGATCGGTGTTCGTAGTGGACAGCTCAGTTGCAGCGCTGGACATTGGCATTCAGACGGGAGATCGGCTCTTGGCAATAGGGGGGCATGAGTATGTCCCGGGCGGAGAATTAATTCCACTTTCAGCGCTCCTAGTGGATGATCTCACGTTTGAAGTAGAACGCAAAGGACAACGCATTACTCTTGATGGCCCGGGAAACATCATGACCCGGGTCCAGGAACTGCCGGCGGAAGGAATCTTTGGTCTTGGCATATATACCTGGCCCAGCGCGCTCGGAACTGTTGCGGCGGGTATGCCGGCCGAAGCTGCGGGCCTGCAGGTCGGAGATCAAATCACGGCGATTAACGGGAGTCCAATTCGTTATTGGCCGGAACTCACCGATCATGTCCGCAATTCGGGCGGAGAGTCACTTGAAATCACATGGGTGCGCGACGATGGGCAGATTTCTGTGGAACATCAAGCTGCAGTGACACCAGTGATAAATACTGTCAGCTGCGATTATGTAATCGGAATTGGGTTAGGACAAACACAGGTCGAATTCGGGCCCCTGCAGTCTGCCAGAATTGGAGTGCATGATGTATGGAGCAACACGCGAATAATCGCTGCCAGTTTATGGCGAATAGTTGCAGGCAAGGAGAGCGTCCGGGAGAACCTGGGTGGGCCGGTTATGGTTGCCAATGTGATTGGACAGGCTGCAAGCAGCGGTCCCCGTCCGTTCTGGCATATTGTGGCAGTCCTGTCTATAACGCTGGCCATTGTTAATATTTTACCGATCCCGGTGCTGGATGGGGGGCATTTGGTTTTTCTGTTTTATGAGCTGATCGCCCGCAAGGAACCCTCGATCAAGGTGCGAATGTTCTTGCAGCAGGCAGGCATGATCCTGCTGCTGATTTTGATGGCTTTTCTGATCACAAACGATGTTATCCGTGCGTTCAGCTCGAGAGGGGAAGCTAATGTCGTGGAGACTCCGCAGACCTGCGAGGTTGTAGAGACTGAGGTCGGAGAAGAGTAGAATTACTCGACTATAATTCCTGTATCTAGCCTGACCACGGCACGGGTTTTGCAATAACGGTTAGCTTAAGTCCGTTTTTGGACTAGTTCCCCGAAACAACATGCTCAATTGAGCAGTACCATGAGATTGCACCGTCCAACCCCATTCGTCTCCACAGTGCATCAAACCACAATGCGCATTGCTGTCTCGCTGCTGATACTCCTCCTGTGCGTGAGCACAGCGGTAGCGCAGGGCCAGTCCGAATCCTTGCAGGGGGACAATCGTTCTTTTTCAGGTCCTGATGAATTTGAGATCTTGGGAATCTCGGTTGAGGGCGTGGAAACCGAGAGCATGCGCAACTTTGCCCTCAGGAGCAGTGGACTGGCTGTGGGGCAGAAGATCACGCTTCCTGGGGATCCTGCGATCTCAGAAGCCATCCGCAGTATCTATAAGCTGCGGGTGTTTTCGGATGTGCGAATTGTTGAGGAGCGCAGGGCTGGAACCGGCATTTTCCTTCTGATCCAGCTAACGGAAGAACCACAACTGGCGGAATTCACCTTCTCAGGAATCAAAAAAAAGCATCGTCGTAAGCTTGAAGAGGAGGTGCCTCTTTTCAAAGGAACCCGTGTTCGTCCCGCTGACCTGGAACGTTCGAAGCAAATCGTCAAGGAATATTTCGGAGAAAAGGGATACATGCTCGCCGAAGTGACGGTGAACGAAACGCCCGGTCCCGAAAACACGGTAAACCTAGATTTTGAGATTGATATAGGAGAGAAGGTCAGGATCAGGGAAGTTCTGGTTTCCGGCAATGAGAATGTCAGTGACCGAACGGTGCGCCGCAAGCTAAAAAAAACAAAGGCCAGGAAAGGGATCTTCTTCTGGCGTAAAGCACGCTTTGATCGCATGCTCTACGAAGAAGACAAGGTTAACGTCGTCAATCATTTCAACTCTAAGGGATATTATGATGCCCGCGTAGTCCGGGACTCGGTCTGGCTTGACACCTCGGGTGAGAAGCCGGGTCTGGTGGTATCTCTGGAGGTCCAAGAAGGCCCCCAGTACCATGTACGCAGTATTGAGTGGGACGGGAATACAGTCTATCCCGACGAAGTACTTTCGGGGGCTCTGGGTTTAACACCCGGTGATGTTTATAATTCGGAGCGATTAGAGCAGAATCTGCATGGAAACAAGTCAAGCAGTGATGTTTCCAGTCTCTACATGAATCAGGGGTACATGCTTTTTCGCGTGCAACCGGAAGTTCGTGTTGTAGAGGGAGATTCTCTTGACCTGTACTATGACGTTTACGAGGGCGAAATTTTCAGTTTCGGGGAAATTTCGATCACGGGCAACGAAAAGACCAAGGAGCACGTTGTGCGCCGGGAGCTCTACACGATTCCCGGTCAGACCTATAGTCGGGAGATGGTGCAGGAAACGATCAGGCGGCTGTCTCAACTGAATTACTTTGATCAGGAAAAGCTCGGTGCGGGTCCCTCGATCGACCTCAATCAGGAAGAAAAGGAGGTTAACCTTACGTATAATCTCGAGGAGATCGGCAGTGATCAACTGGAGCTCAGCGGCACCTACGGGCGGTTTGGTGTGATTCTGATGCTGCGTTTCGGTTTTAACAATTTCAGTGCACAGGACATCTTCAAGGGCAGGGCCTGGCGGCCTTTACCGTCGGGGGATGGTCAGCAGTTGTCGGTCAGTCTGCAGACCAGCGGTCGACAGTACCAGAGCTATTCACTCGGCTTCACGGAGCCTTGGCTGAGGGGGCGGCCTACCCCGGTAGGATTTCAGGTATCGCACTCCCGGTTTACCAGCAACTTTGGTGGCTACTACGGATATGGCTACTACGGTTATGGTTCAAACATTGGAACCAATGACAATACCGGCTTCACGAATACGTCAGCGCGCGTTTTTTATGAGCAGCGGCTTCAATGGCCGGATGACAAGTTCAGTGCCAGCACATCGCTAGGTTATCAGTTTTATTTCAACAGGGACTATACCTATGCGCTTCCGTCTGGTCAAAGCCAGCAGGTTACAATTCGTCAGGCACTCACGCGGAGTTCGGTAGATCATCCAATCTTCCCGACAGCGGGATCCACATTCCTGCTCTCAGCAGAGTTGGCGTTACCGATCTCGAATTTTATACAGTATCATAAGTGGAGGTTTTCCACGAGCTGGAACATTCCTATTTTGCGGAAGCTAACCACAAGTTTTTCGGCGGACTTTGGATATATCGGCTCGGTCACAGGAGAGGATGTCCTTTTCGAACGTTACATCGTCGGCGGGTCACCGTTTGATGTGCAAGGGTATCGGAATAATTTTGGGAAAGATATAATCTACATGCGTGGTTATCCGTCCCGGGTACTCGGTCCCCGGAGGAATGGTGAGGCTGTTGGTGGCCGCGTGTTGAACAAGTTCACTTCGGAACTCAGGGTTTTAGCGATCCAGACCCCACAGTTAACGGCTGCACCGTACCTTTTCATGGATGCGGCAAACACATGGGATCAGATAGAGAGTTACAATCCGAGACAGTTTTATCGCTCAGCAGGCGTCGGTGCACGTCTGTTTCTGCCGATCCTCGGCATGCTTGAGATCGCATACGGTTACAATTTTGACCAATTCACGCCTATCAGGGGTCAGGAGTCAGAGCATGATGGCTCCAACAAATGGTTTTTCCAGTTTACGCTCGGACAAGGGTTCAACTAGCATACTCGGATGAAAAAATTGTTTGGCCTGGGGATCGTCTTGATATGGATGAGTTCCCCTGTATTGGCACAGCACAAGATAGCCTATATTGATTCGGACAAGATTTACCAGAATTATCCAGAGTTTGCCACTGCGCAGCAGTCCTTGGACCGACTTGCCCAGCAGTGGGAGCAGGAGCTTTCTGAAATGGCACGGGTCCTGGATGAGAACTTCAGGGAGTTTCAGGCACGTGAATTGCTCTTAACGTTGGAATCTCGTCAGGAGAGACAGAACGAGATCATTGCTGCGGAGGAAGAACTCGAACGAAAGCGGATTCAGTATTTTGGACCAGAAGGTCAGCTATTTCATCAGCAAGAACAAATTCTGCGTCCAATCCAGGAAAGAGTTTTGGCGGTTATTCAGGAGGTGGCCGAGGGCGAGGGATACGACTATGTATTTGATCGCAACGGTGACTTTGTTTTTCTATATGCCAACGAGAGCCTCGACATAACGGACATTGTCCTTGAGGAGCTAGGCGTTGACATTACACGTATCATTGGGCAATAGCCTGTGGTAAATATTTCAATTTAATTATTCTCATGCGACGCTTTTCGCTCAAACGCAGCGCAGGTTATCTCGCTGCTGTATTATTACTTGGTTTTGCAGCTGCTGCTCAAGCACAACAGCTGCCCCCATTGCGCATTGGATACACGGATCACGAGGTTCTAATATCCAATATGCCCCAAACCCGCACGATACAAGAGGAACTGCAGGCTGAAGTGGAAAGCGGTCAGCGGATTCTTCTAAGCATGCAGGAAGACTATACGGGCAAGCTAGAACGGTATCAGACACAGCGGAGTTTATTATCAGAGGAACGGCAGCAGGAGCGTGAGCAGGAGCTCCAAGGACTTTTGCAGGAGCTACAGGAAAAATCAGCGGAGTTAGAACAGGGGCTTGTGCAGCGTGAGATAGACTTGTTCAGTCCGATTTACGAGCTCGTGGATGAGGCGATCAGAACGGTTGCAACCGAGCGGGGGCTTGATTTGGTTTTGCGCACCCAGGCAGGACCTGCACAGCCTATTTTGCTTTATGCAAACGAAGATCGCATCGTCGACATCACGTTGGATGTTGCGCGTGAGCTTGGAATTGATGTTGATGCCGCTATGCAGTCAGCCTCTGAGAACTAGAGCGTACGAACCAGACAGCTTCTAGTGGACAGGACCACAGTTCGCCGGTGCTAATGGAAGGTGTAAGGCGAGTCACGACGCAGACGCTCCGGCAGATGAAGGCCGCCGGCACGCCGATTGCAATGCTGACGGCCTATGACTACACCATGGCCCGGATCCTGGATCGTGCGGGCATAGATGCCATTCTGGTAGGGGATTCCGCTTCCAATGTTATTGCAGGACACGAAACGACCCTGCCAATAACGCTGGAGCAAATGATCTATCATGCTCAGTGTGTAGTTCGGGGCGTGACCCGGGCGCTTGTAATAGTAGACTTACCTTTTGGCACCTACCAAGGTAATAGCAAAGAGGCCCTGGCATCCTCCATTCGTGTTATGAAGGAGACAGGAGCGCATGCGATCAAGTTGGAGGGCGGCACAGCTGTTCTTCCTGCAGCGGAGCGTATACTACAGGCCGGTATCCCGGTCATGTGCCACTTAGGTCTTACTCCTCAGAGCATCTATAAATTTGGTACCTATAAGGTGAGGGCCCAGGACAAAGAAGAATCGGATCAGTTGCGGAAAGACGCACTGGAACTCGAGAGGGTAGGTTGTTTTGCGATCGTGCTCGAGAAGATTCCCACCCCGCTGGCTGCGGAGGTTTCTGCATCACTCACTATTCCAACGATTGGTATAGGCGCGGGTAACGTTTGTGATGGTCAGGTATTGGTGATTCACGATGCGTTAGGGCTGACCACTGACTTTCACCCACGGTTTGTACGACATTATGCCAAATTGTCTGAACTAACTTCAAAGGCCGTTAAGGATTATGTTAGGGACGTACGAACCCGTGATTTTCCAACAGCCGAAGAGAGCTACTGGGTAGATGGTGAATCTTGATAAAGGCAAAGGCAGTGATGGACTATTTCGCCGACGCCCACTGATTCTGGTTACGAACGATGACGGTATTACGTCCCCTGGGATTCGAGAGCTCACGAGGGCTCTGGTCAAACTGGGAGATGTTGTGGTCATAGCTCCCGCAGGTGAGCAAAGTGCAGTGGCGCACTCAATCACGCTGGATGATCCGATCCGGGCCAAGAGCTGGAGTTTCGGCGAGGATCTTGACCATGTGCGAGCTTTGGCCATAGATGGCACACCTTGTGACTGCATTAAACTGGCGTTACATCAGTTGCTTCATCGTCTACCGGACCTGGTTGTAAGTGGGATCAACAGGGGTTCAAATACAGCGATCAACGTTATATACTCCGGCACGATTAGTGCGGCGACCGAATCGTCGATATATGGCATTGATTCAATCGCTGTTAGTCTAGACGCGAAGGAACCAGATGCTGATTATCGTCCCGCTGCCAAGTATGCTGGGATGATAGCGCAGAAAGTACTCAGAAGCCATCTGCCTAGGGGAGTTCTTCTCAGTGTGAATGTGCCAATGATCCCCGAGGATGAAATCAAAGGGATCGTAGTGACTCGCCAGGCTAGATCTAGGTGGCAAGAGGGGTTTCTTGAGCGTATTGACCCAGCTAACAGGGCCTATTACTGGTATCGCGGAACGCTGAACATATTGGATGAGGGTGCAGATACGGACATACACGTACTGGAGAATGGCTACGTTTCCATCACACCATTGCAGCATGACCGTACCGCCTACGGGTGTCTAGAGGTATTGAGCACTTGGAGTTGGAAGGAAAGCCCCATCTAAGTAGTGATTAGCTTGCATTTACACGCACGCTCGGTGACGAAATCGCAAAGTTGGAGTCCGTCATAACGGATATGCGGAGGACCGGCAGTGCTATGGTCTATTGAGTAATCCCCAAGGCCAGTCCGATTCAAGATCGTTTTCATTTGATCAAGTGATAGCATCTCAGCAAGGGAATTCACCGGCTGGAAGGCTGGGGAAGCAATTGGCCAGAGAATGCGTGGATCCTCTGGCAACGGTTGCGCACAGTATATTGATTGACGGATTACCCCTACTAGCAAGCAGAACAATTATGTGTGATTGCTGTAGCACCGAAATGCGTTTTCCATTACCATGACCATGAAGTTCAGGCTGGTTTGGGCCGTGGCGTGCGGCATGCTCATCTGCAGCTCGTCTACGTTTGGGCAGACAGACGACCCCAGTCCGTTTAGCGAAGCCGCTTTAATAGGTGATTTCGAATGGATCGCACCGGGTACCCGGTTTACGGTGGGAGTGACACTGAAGTTGGACGAGGATTGGCATAGCTACTGGATCAATCCGGGGGATGTAGGAGAACCGATCACACTCACATGGGATTTGCCTTCAGGATTTAGCGCAGGTCCAATCCAGTGGCCGTATCCAGAAAAAATTGATGCCGGGCCGCTGCGATCATACGGGTACTCAAATGTCGTAACCTTTTTGGTCACGATCACGCCGCCTAACGAGCTATCTGAAAGCCCCGTAACGCTTTCCACGACAGCCGACTGGTTGATCTGCAGAGATGTTTGTCTCTTTGCGCAAGAGACTGTTTCCCTATCGCTGCCAGTGCGCGAAGCAGTACCTACGCCCGGGCCATATTTTGAGGAAATTGCTGCGGCGCGGGCCAAATTGCCTGTCCAGGACCCGGCCTGGACTATCGAGGCCAGTCATTATTCAAATTCCTTCGCTTTGCGTGTCTCGCCTCCGACAGATGCGGCACCAGACCTGCAGGGAGCATATTTCTTCCCCGCGCAGCTTATGCTACTCGAGCACGCGGTGGATCAGCCTATGAGCAAGGATGGCGATGCTTTCGTATTTGCGTTGCAGCAGTCTGAATATGCAACAGAGTTGCCCGACAGATTACAAGGGGTCTTGGTTGCTAGCGAGGGGCAGTATTTCGACACAGCACAGACTGCAAGGGCGCTTGATATTGATGTACAGCTGCGAACCGAGGCTGATCAAAATACCAGCAGCACCCTGCCTATTCTAATCCTGTTTGCGCTGATCGGGGGTCTTCTGTTAAATCTGATGCCCTGCGTTTTCCCAGTGCTGTCTATTAAGCTGCTGAGCCTTGCGCAGCACAATAAACTTGATAGTGCAAACCGTGTATGGCACGGCGTAGCGTTCGCCACGGGCGTTGTCGTTTTATTTTTGGTGTTGGCTGGGCTGCTTTTTACACTGCGCGCTGCCGGCAGCCAAATTGGCTGGGGCTTTCAACTTCAATCGCCGCTTTTTGTAGCGGGCATGGCATTTTTGTTTCTGGCCATTGGCCTCAACCTGTTCGGCGTATTCGATATTCGGGGCTTCACCTTCACGGGCTTAACCCAATCTGGTACCTCGCACTCGCTGATGCGGTCTTGTCAGGATGGCGCATTGGCCACGCTGGTTGCTACGCCGTGCACTGCACCGTTCATGGGTGCGGCTCTCGGTGCGGCCGTAGTGCTTCCGACAGCTCAGGCCTTGGCCATCTTTGTCGCCCTTGGATTAGGGATGGCAGCACCGTATGTGATTTTGTCCACGTTTCCCGTGCTATCTGACAAACTTCCGCGACCGGGGCAGTGGATGGAGACGCTCAAGCATGTGCTGGCTTTTCCAATGCTGGGCACGAGCGTTTGGTTGGCATGGGTGTTCGGCAATCAGGCAGGAGTCAACGGACTCGGGCTATTGCTGTTGGGGCTGCTGCTGTTCGCAGTAGCTGCCTGGATAGTGGGGCGCTGGCCATCTGTACAAGTGAGCTCTTCCGTGCGGATCGTTACGCGTGGTATAGCACTAGTCTCAGTGTGCATGGGGATATGGTCCGCTTATCAGGGTGCTCAGCAGCAAAGCATGTCGCAAACTGACGTGACCTCAGATGGTCTTTGGTCTGTCTATTCGACAGAACAGGTTCAGCAGCTCAGCCGCGAAGGACGCCCGGTGTTTGTGGATTTTACCGCCGCATGGTGTCTGACCTGCCAGGTGAACAAGAAAACTACACTTTCCAGCAGCACACTATTATCCGCCTTCGCCCAAAAAGATGTCGTATTAATGCGGGCTGACTGGACCAGCCGTAATGCCGAAATCACGCGCGCCTTGGAGTCTCATGGACGAAGTGGCGTGCCGCTATATGTGCTCTACCGTGGAAACAACGATCCCCCTGTGTTGTTACCTGAGGTGCTTACGGAGTCCATTGTCGTGGACGCGTTAGCCTTGCTTCCAAATCGCGCTGAATCGCTTAATACAACAAATCCAACGGACACATGAAAGAGTTTCACGCCTCCGCACATTTCATTGTGCTCCTTCTCGTGCTGGTTTCCATAGGTGTCAACCAGCAAAGTTCTTCTGACGAAGCCGAAATCGGCGAGCCAGCTCCTGTATTCACGCTTCCGGGGACCGATGGCGAGTCGTACGATCTGGAAAGTTTGCAGGGTGAGTTTGTCGTTTTAGAGTGGCTCAATTTCGGTTGCCCGTACGTTGAGCGTCACTATCGAACCGGCAACATGCCGGCGCTTCAGAAGGAGTTTACCGAGAAAGGCGTTAGATGGCTGTCTATTGTGTCGTCCGCTCCGGGCACGCAAGGGTACTACGAATCTGACGAAATGAACGAGCAAAATGAGAGTATGGGTGGCATGCAGTCCGCCATTCTGCTGGATCCAGAAGGTGATGTCGGCAAGTTGTACGGGGCGAAAACCACGCCTCACATGTACATCATCGACAAGGAGGGTGTCTTGATCTACAAAGGCGGCATAGACGACCAGCCGCGCGCCAGCTATGAGAAGACCAAGTTGGCCAACAACTATGTCCGTGCAGCTTTGGAGGAGGCCATGAATGGCGATGAGGTATCCGTGGCGATCTCCCGACCTTACGGCTGCTCGGTAAAGTACAAGAAATAGCGCCAAGCACACGCTTGGACAGCCTATAAAGGGCTGTTGTTCTGGGAAAAAACCTGGAGCCAAGCGTAATTGACTTGTCTCAAGATTCCTTGCGGCTCTGTTCGAATCCGCAATCCGCTGAACACCGTGAATACTATTTCATTAACTCCACACAGGTGGGCAATTTTACTTGAAAATACCTTCCAAATCAAGCGTGTTTTGACCACGCTGGTGTCTGGCTGAAATCCACGTTGCCACCGCTGATAATTACCCCCACATTCCTGCGCTCTACGGCAATCACACCACTTAAGAGTGCAGCCACGCCCATTGCTCCGGTTGGTTCAACAACAAGCTTCATGCGCTCCCACAGAAACTGCATGGCGTCAACGATGGCATCTTCCGTAACGACAACGATGTCGTGGGCTAGGGCGTGTATGATTGGAAAGGTCAGTGCTCCGAGTGACGGTGTGCGTGCACCGTCTGCAATTGTTTGCGGGTTGTGCACAGTGTGTAGCGTACCACTCTTGAAACTGAGGGCAGCATCATTCGCCATTGCCGGCTCCACACCGATGACACGAATACTTGGTCGAATTGCATGGGCTGCTAACGTCGTGCCAGACAAAAGTCCACCCCCGCCACAGGGTACAAGAAGTACTTCAATATCCGGTTGAG
The DNA here is from genome assembly GCA_022821385.1 of Rhodothermales bacterium. Taxonomy (GTDB): domain Bacteria; phylum Bacteroidota; class Rhodothermia; order Rhodothermales; family Bin80; genus Bin80. The sequence goes on along the minus strand of JAJEDR010000074.1, from coordinate 6,257 downwards.
ACTGCAACAATTCCAATGCTGCCGTTCCCTGACCAGCTATAATGTGCGGGTGGTCGTATGGAGGAATGATCGGTAGCCCGCGTTCGTTGGCCAACTGCTGCGCGAGTGCTTCGCGGGTAACCTCGCTCCGATCATAGGGGATAATATTTGCTCCATAAGCTGCAGTGGCCTCACGCTTCACTTCTGGAGCATCCCGGGGCATAATGATGGTCGGCTGGATGTCGAGGAGTGATCCCGCAAGTGCGACCGCCTGAGCATGGTTGCCCGAGGAATAGGTTAATACTTCCCGCGTTGCTTTTGGAACCCGGGTCAATGCATTGTAAGCCCCCCGAAACTTGAATGCACCGGTACGCTGAAAACTTTCGCATTTGCAGTAAACACGCGCGTTCGCACGCATGTCCAGTGTACGCGACGTGATTACCGGCGTATTATGTGCTACGCCTTGGAGTAAACCGGCTGCCGCAACGATATCTCCAAATCCTACGGCGAAGGAGACACTCACGACAGATCGTCATTATTCTGTGACGGCCTCCGCTCAATACCCTCTGTGGGATTGCGTTCAATGCGTACCGTGATGTCATCTGTCACGAGCGCGGCAATCGCTCCAATCGCAGCGAGGGTCGGCGAAAGCGCGACCGCTGCGACAGATCCTCCCAAGCCGAGATACAGGGGGAAATCTGCCAATGTTCGCCCGTCCTTGATGATGGAGATTTTGCTGGTTTTGCCCTCTTTTGCAAGTTCCTTTACTTTGTCCACCAGCTGCGATCCTTCTAACTTAATTTCTTCGAACCGTTCCCCGACACGGTCTCCTAGATTACGTGTATTCATGGAATGAATGGATAATTATGCAAGGCTTCCTCACTAGTTACGCAATCTCTTACCTACGGTTGCACTACGCGGTTGTGGGAGGCAATCAGACGTTCGTTGATGACTATATTAGGTCTTATCAGGAACAAACACAGCGTTAAAATGCAGTTAGCGAGACGGGATACTCCCGAAGTGACGATCATTGCCAGTGGGGATCTACGCCTCTCGGCAAACCAGACTTGTTGGCCGGAGCAGGAGAAAGTTGAGCTTGCGGTTGCCCAGGCCATTCGATCAAGCGGATATGACGTTGTGCGGGGGCATCCGGTAGATGCGAATACGGGGCACGGGTTCATTGACAGCCAGAAGTATGGACGCGAAGTGTTTCAGGGGATCCACCCAGAGAGTCCGATAGTGGTCGTGTTTGCTGCCTGGCAGTATTCTCATCATGTCTTGTCGGGGTTGATGGTGCATAAGGGGCCAATTCTCACAGTTGCCAATTGGAGCGGTACATGGCCGGGTCTTGTGGGGATGTTGAATATGAACGGATCGCTCGCCAAGGCCGGTGTACCATACACCACGCTTTGGAGCGAGAATTTTGCGGACGAACATTTCAACACGTGTTTGTCACGCTGGCTGGCCGGAAAGAATGTGGTCCAGGATGATTCGCATGTAATTCCTGTTGCGCGAATGAGTCTACCAGGGTATGCCCGTGTGCTTGGGAATCGTATTGCTAGGCAAATCAAAGACAGTATGCCCATTATGGGGGTCTTTGATGAGGGATGTATGGGAATGTACAATGCGATCATCCCGGATCATTTGTTAAATCAGGTAGGGATGTTCAAGGAGCGCTTAAGTCAGAGTGCGCTTTATTACGAAACTCTTCAGGTGACCGATGAGGAAGCAGCGTCCTGCCTGACGTGGGTACAGGAGCGGGGAATGTCGTTCGCATTCGGAACGGATGAGGCTACTGAGCTAACGGAAGCCCAGGTTTTACAGCAATGCAAAATGTATATCGCCGCGCTCCGGATTGCAGATGATTTTGGTTGTGATACGATCGGTATACAGTATCAGCAAGGCTTGAAAGATCTCCTTCCGGCATCAGATCTGGCAGAAGGGTTGCTCAACAGTACAGAGCGTCCTCCAGTTTCGAGTCGAGATGGAAGCCGAGAACTCTACGCCGGTCGGGCTCTGGTCCATTTCAATGAGGTGGACGAGTGCGCTGGGCTAGACGGGTACATAACTGCAGTTCTGTGGCAGTCGCTCGGATATCCCTCGGAAAATACGTTACACGATGTGCGCTGGGGTGAGCGGTACGATGGGAAGTTTGTCTGGACATTTCAGATTTCCGGGGCGGCCCCTCCTGCTCATTTTGTTGGTGGTTACAGCGGTACAATGAGTGAGCGGCAGCCGCCGATGTATTTCCGTTTGGGTGGGGGGACCGTCAAGGGAGTATGCAAGCCTGGTCAGATCATCTGGAGTCGTATTTACGTGGAAGATGGCAGGCTAAAGGCGGACCTTGGACGTGGGGAGGCGATTGCATTACCGGATGAAGAAACTGAACGGCGCTGGCAGTCTACGACTCACCAATGGCCAATCATGCATGCGGTATTGGAGGGTACATCTCGGCAGCAGCTTATGGCACGGCACAAGGCAAACCATATCCAGGTTGTTTATGTACCTGATGAGGGAGGGGCACGGCAGGCTTTATTAGCGAAGGCGGCTACTTTGGAGCAATTGGGGATAGAGTCTTTTATTTGCGGACGGGGGTGGCAATAAGCGTGCAGATATATTCGGCACCGAACACCGCTCGCGGGGCACGTACATGATTTCAAGCTATTGGCTTATTACCATGTCCGATCAGAGTTTTATCGGAGGCCGTTAATTCTCTACGCCAGTCCAGCCAGTATTTTGCGATCATACTGCCCATCACAATTAGTATGGCTGATCCCCAAAGCGCCCCTCTACTTGGCGCAAGTGCTCCGAACGAGGCAAAGGGGAGGATGAGTCCGAGAGTAATGAAAAACTTAGTCCGAGTTGTTAATGATCGACGAAAGAGCACGATTGGTCCGAGCCAGCTCAGCACGATCAAGACTAAGGCAGCGACGAATAGGATGTCCCGCATTGTTCAGTTGTATCATATCCGGGGAATGTACGGCTTATTTGTCAGATGATGAGAGACCGCCAAAGAGTTGGTTGTGGTTTCAATTGGACTTCGCGGGATTCTAGCTAGGTCCGGTTTGCCGCCTTTGTAGGTTTTTCATATTCAACCAAACTCTTTACCACAAATCGAAGCCTTGTGAGCGCTAATTGCTTGATCTAACTCTTTTTTCGACAGCTGGTCTTTGGAGTTCTTATTGGAAAGGTGTAGCTCATTGATTTAAAGTTTCAAATGGTTGCGTTGAGGTGGCCTCAAAGCAGATTGTTGCGGATTTTTTCTTCGGTTAATCGCAATTGTCCATGGACCTTCCCCTGCATTTTCTGGGAGAATTTACACTATGAGTCTACGATGTTTGAATTACAATTCTCTTTCGTTTAAGTATACGGATCGCAGCTAGTTCAGCGGGCATCGTAGGTTTCTTCTGGCTGACACTACCTATATTCTACCACGGTTGCATTGGGGTTTTGTGCTGAGAATGACACAATTTATTCCTCTTGCTGAGTAACACATCCCGGATGTAGTAGATTATCGGAACATTTCATTGAATGTATTTACAACCGGTGTTGTCCCTCGGTACTACGCTGGACAACACGCAAGGGGGCCTCAATATAGGGAGGCCCAAACGCAAGGGGGCCTCAGTATAGGGAGGCCCAAACAAAAGGGGCCTCAATAGGGAGGCCCAAACGCAAGGGGGCCTCATTAGGGAGGCCCAAACAAAAGAAGGGGGGCCTCCGGCGAGGTCTCCCTTAATTGGTGTCCGCCAAACATCTCTGGTACCCTGTGGAGGAACATCCTCAGGCTTTACATCAGCAGAGCCGCCCGCGTCGAATCAACCGCCTACCCAGGTGAATGAAGCGGTGCCTCGGTGTTCAGGATATGTTTTAGGTCCTAGATCAACCCGGAGTGACGTAAGAGCGTCAGTCGCAGGGCCTGACTGGCCTCCCCAGCTTCGCGGAGCGTTTGGTTCAGTTGAAAAAATCACCTGATCTGAGCACGACGCTTCCGAATAGTTGGTCATTGGCTGTTGTGAAAATTTATTTATTGATTTGGAAACTTGGTAGCTTCGTTGCGGTTATTTTGAGCAGGTTATAGAGTTTTTTCCAGAAAGTCATAACGGTCCACAGATATTTACACGCATTTTCGAGGAGGATCTGCGGAATGGTCTGGGATGTGTGGTAACAGCTCGTTTTCGTTCAGTGATACCAATTCAGAGTTGATTCATGCGGGCTGTCTTTGCGTTTCCCCGGGGTATGCTGATATTGTCAGCAACTTTGATATCTTCGTACCTTGAAAGAACGTTCTGAATACAATTATGGCTGAACACGACATAGATAAGATTCTTGAGGGTTGGCGGCGGCGGGCGAGCGAGGCGGGCTTTAGCAGAGAGCGGGATAAGGGGACAGCATTTGAGGATTTGTGCAGAGCCTTTCTCACACATGATCCCGTTCAGAAGGATCAATACCAGACTCCGTTGGGCTATGCGGACTGGGCACGGGAGCGGGGGCTCCCCGAACAGGACATCGGAATTGACCTAGTTGCCAAGCTTCGTAATACCGGGGGCTGGTGTGCGATTCAGTGTAAGTTCTGGGCCGAGGGTAAGACGCTTCAGAAAAAGGAGATAAATTCTTTTCTGGCCTCTTCAGGCAGAAAGGAGTTTACGCGCCGTCTGATTATTGACACGACTGGTAAACGTTGGAGTAAACAGGCGGCGGATACGATCCGTTCCCAGAGCGTACCGGTGACGCGCATTGGTCTGCATGATCTTCGGGAGAGCCCAATTGATTGGGCGAAGTACATCAGGGTAAATCAGGTTGTCCGAAAGGGGCCGAATAAGACACCTCGCCCGCATCAGAAGGAAGCAATTCAGAGTGTAGTCACCGGTCTCAGCACACCTGGATCGCGAGGAAAGCTGCTCATGGCTTGCGGCACAGGCAAGACGTTTACATCGCTTCGCATTGCGGAAGATTTGATAGGTACAGGAGGCCGGGTATTATATCTCGTTCCCAGTCTGGCCCTGATGTCGCAGACAGTGCGGGAGTGGTCTGCAGATGCACGGTTTCCACTTCTGGCGTATGCAGTATGTTCAGATGTACAGGTCGGTCGCATTCGAAGCCGAAACGATGACCGCATTGATATGGATGTACTGGATTTAGCTTTTCCAGCGACAACGGATGCAGCTAAGTTAGCTCAGGAGGCAAGACTGCAACTAAGAAATAGGCTAACGGTCGTCTTTGCCACATATCATTCGCTTCCTGTAGTTGGGAAGGCGCAACGCGAGTACGGATTGCCAGACTTTGACCTCGCGATCTGTGACGAGGCACATCGAACAGCAGGGGCTCGGATCAAGGGTGAAGTAGATAGCCACTTTGTGCAAATCCATGATCAGGAGCAGGTGCGAACTGACCGCCGTCTGTACATGACGGCAACGCCCAAAGTGTACGCATCATCTGCACGCAACAGAGCAGGCAAGGTGAATGCAACATTATGCTCCATGGAAGATGAGGATATTTATGGTCCAGTACTCTATGAGATCGGTTTTGGTAGTGCAGTGGAACAGGGGCTGTTGACGGACTATAAAGTGATCGTGCTTACGGTCTCTGAAGAGGAGGTGGCTCGTGACGTAGGTGGATCAATATCCAAGTACGAGCTAAAACTTGGTGATGCAGGCAAGCTCATTGGCTGCTGGCGCGCCTTGTCGAAAATGGATGCAGAGGAGTTTCCAGAGGACGACCATTTACCCATGCGCCGGGCGATTGCCTATTGTCGGGACATCAAAACCTCCAAGCTGCTAGCAAAGTTTTTTCAAGAGGTTACGCATCAATACCGACAGTCCGAGGCGGCAAAAGGAGAGGCGGAGAAACTCATTGAATATGATATTGCATCGGAGCATGTAGACGGGACATTCAATGCACTCAGTCGGGCGGAGCGTCTGGAGTGGCTGGATGCGGTGCAGCCACAGGATCGAAGGTGTCATGTGCTGTCAAATGTTCGCTGTTTATCTGAAGGTGTGGATGTCCCTGCACTGGATGCGATTTTGTTCATGCATCCTCGAAAGAGTCAGATTGAGGTGGTTCAGGCAGTGGGTCGGGTCATGCGCAGGTCGGTGGGCAAGAACATGGGCTATGTCGTCCTGCCCGTAGTTGTTCCAGCTGGTTCAGACCCGAATGAAGAGCTTGATCGAAATGAAACATTCAGAGTGATATGGCAGGTACTGAACGCTATCCGCTCGCATGACGAGCGTTTTGAAGCAATGCTCAACCTGCTTGAAGAAGGCAAATCCGGCAAGCATTTG
>JAJEDR010000005.1 GCA_022821385.1 Rhodothermales bacterium | reverse complement strand
CGCACACCATCTACCAGCACCGCCACTTTCCGGCCCAGGACGTTGTAAACGGTGAGGCTGACGTGATCCTCTTCCTTGAGTGCGTACGCGATGGTGGTCACGGGATTGAACGGATTCGGATAGACGCTGCGCAGCCCCGTTCCGAATGTTAATGATTCTTCGGCATGGGGTTTCTGCTGATTAGAGGTTGGACGCTCGGAGCTGGCTCTGGCTGCCGGTCGTGGGAGGAGTTCAAGGCGATCTTCGGGGGCAAAACATGGTCCGATGCTGTCCAACGTCATTACTTCATTGTCTTTGGATGCTTTTCTCTTGCGGAGATCTGGACCTCTATCCACAACATTCGCGGTAAAACCTCTTGTAGGAATTGACCGAGGGATGCAGCGGTAAGTGATGGCGGGTTAATCTTACGTTAAAGTTCGCTCAATGCATGCAAGTCCTCCTGTAAATCTAGATCATCGATTTTACAACTGAAAATTTGATCAATTCATTGATCGCCAAACTATTTTTGGACGTCCCTTAAGGTCGAATGTGCGTCTCAAAAAGCTTCAGGATTCGACGGTACTCATCTGTCCAGCTGGAGGATTCCTGGAAACCATGTCCCTCAACGGGGTACAGGGCAATCTCCCAATCCTCTTTGCCAAGTTCGATCAGACGCTGGCCGAGCCGGACGATATCCTGAAATTGCACATTCAGGTCCACCATACCGTGCGGCATCAGCAGTGGGTCCTCCAGTCCTTCCGCAAAATTAATGGGCGAACTGCGGGCGAAGGACAGGGAGTCAGTCGCAGGTGTATTCAGAATATTGGAAGTGTAGGTGTGATTATAATGCGCCCAGTCGGTAACGCTTCTCAGCGCTGCGCCGGCGCCGAAGTATTCCGGAGCGGTGAAGAGTGCCATGAGGGTAATGAAGCCTCCGTAAGAGCCGCCATAAATTCCAATTTGATCGGGGCCAATGCCATAAGTCTCAGTGATGTAACCGGATGCATCTACATAGTCCTGCAGATCACGGCCACCCATGTGACGGTAGATGGCCGTGCGCCAGTCGCGGCCATATCCCGCAGATGCGCGATAATCAAGTTGCATGACTACGTAGCCCAGATCCGTTAGGAGGTTGTGGAACATGTATTCCCGATAGTAGCTGGACCATCCGTCATGGACATTCTGCATATAGCCTGCTCCATGTACAAAGAGCACCGCGGCACCGTTGGGCTCCTCTGGTTCAAAGACATGTGCGGGTACCATGACACCGTCTGAGGACTCAAACCGGCGCGTCTCTGGTGTACGCCACGGATAATCAAGCCATGTTTCTGTTTGTGAATGTGTTACTCGTGTTGCTTCTTTCGTGGGATCCTGTACGAACACCTCGGGCGGACGCGTTGAGGTTGAATTCAGCACGCCAAGCATATCTTCGTCGGGGCTGATAACCGCCGCATTACGGCCGGCGAGCGTTGTGAGCCGCTCACGCGCTCCTCCAGTTACAGGCATTTGATAGAAGTGGCGCACGGAGGATGAACCTTCACTGCTGGTGAAGAACCATGTACGCCCGTTACGGGAAAGTACGGGATCAAACACCTCAAACGGACCGTCGGTCAGTTGTGCAATGTTGCCGGTTTCAACGTCAACCGTATACAGGTGGCTGTAGCCGCTTGCTTCGCTCTGGAAATAAAAATGTCGATTATCTGGCAGCCATCCACTGGTACTACCACCCCCGAACCAGGAGATGCCGGGGCCGGCGATCCATGCTTCATCGTGCTGACGGTCCAGGAGGTCAAGCGTGCCAGTGGCTGGATCGAGGCGCGCCAGCCATCGGTCCTTGTTATCATCCGCGCGAACTTCCAGGATGGCGTGCTCACCGTCTCCGCTCCAGAATGGGCCGTAGCTAAACAGTACACGCTTGGACTCGGACGAGTCCACAGCTACTCCTTCCTCACGCAAGTATTCCGGCACATCGTAAGCGCCTTCCAGTTGGTGCAGGTCAATCTGGTATGTGGTGTCTCGTTCCAGGTCCTGAATGTAGAGTCTACGGTTTTGTGGTGTAGCCCCAACCTTGGCCCGGGCCGGAAGCATTTCTGTGTACCCGCTCTCGGTGACCCAATCTATTGCCCGGGTACGCTTGTTTTGCGCAGGAGAGGAAGAGGTCACAAAGGATACGTAGCGCTCAGTGGGATCCAGGCTGAGTTGAGATAAGGACCGTGATCCCCTATACCATGTCGGAGGTGGATCCAGGGCCTTTTCGTCCCGTTCACGGGCAGATTCGCGCAGCTCGTCCTCTTCCTGTTCCTGACGAATTATCTCGAAGAGCTCGGACTGTTGGGTCTCAAGAAAAGCGTCCTGATCATCAGAGTATGCATCGCTCGGTGCCTGCCCACTTCTGAGATCTGTGAGCTGCGCCAGTGCACCTGAATCAAGAAACAGCTTGTAGAGGTTATTGTCCCGTACGAAAATAACCGCGTCTCCTGCCAGCGCAAACCTTGGCGAGCCTTCAGAATCACGTGTTTTTGTCAAACGTGTTTGTGTATTGGTAGCGCGGTCAAAAAGATATAGATCTCCTCCGCGAGCGTAAACCTTACGGGAGAAATCGGCATCATAAACATGTTCGCCGTGCTGCCAGCCTGTAAACACAGGTCCCTGATTGAGCCGCTCATCACGGGCAACCTGTCGAGGAGTCAGGTTATCGCGCGTGATTTTGAAGAGCGAATCACTCTCGAAAGCTCCCATTGGGTTCCAATTAAAGTAGAGCGTTTGCCCATCTTCGCTCCAGTATGGCATAGATGGCCAGTCCCCGATGTACGTAGCGGGATCCTGCATAATGGTAGCAACAGAAAGTTCTGACTCCTGTGCAAACGTGGGGAGTGCAAGCAAAAGGATCAGAAAAGATGCAATGATAGGTTTGGAGGAGTGCATGTTATAATGTCCAGTTATAGGGTATCCAGCGCACAGAGTGCGTTCACCAGGCGGATTTGGTATGTAGTTTTGCAGCTTGATGCCAGAAGGCGCGGGGATGCAAAGGCTAGGCTCAGGGCTTTAGCACGGCTCAGAGCCACATTGATGCGTTCTCGGGATAATAAAAAATCCATGCCTCGAGGAGTATCCTCGGCGGACGTTGAAGTCATGGATACTAGAGCTATAGCGGCCTCCTGACCTTGAAACTTGTCAACAGTACCAACTCTGATACTGTCCGGGAGCATGTTTCGCAGCATATTCACCTGAGCATTAAACGGGGCCACGACAATGATATCCTTTGGGTGGATGGAACGGGTATCTCCGGAGCGATCCGTCCATTTGCCTTTAAGCAGACGTTTGATGATGGATTCGATAGCCAGCCCCTCCTCTTCGCATTGCTGCATGCGGGGTTCATGATGAGTGACCGGTACAAGATAAGCGCCTGCCTCCGGGAGGTCGGCGGCATGTATTGCCTGACGTGCGGTGACCCGGCTTGCGCGGAGACGTCCTTCGTAAAATTGCGTGGAAATATACCTGCACAGCTTTGGATGCATGCGCCAGGTTTCTCTCAGGAAGATGCCTCGACCGGGCTTTACCAGACGGTCGTTTCCGAGCATCCACTCCAGGCAGGAAAGGTTGGCCGGATCTGGATGACTGGCCGTAATAACCTGGGGGAGTTGGCAAGGATCACCGATCAGTACAACGTTTTTCGTGCATGAGGTCATACCTAACAGATTGGCGAGAGATACCTGGCCTGCTTCATCGACAAAAAGATAGTCGAATGTATTGGCCATCTCCGGGCGACACAGGAGCCATGCCGTTCCACCCACGATATCCGCATCAAAGAGTGCGGGGTCGCCATTTCTCGTTACGGATCCAACGTTGGGGTGTACACGCGCGCTAGCATTTTTGGACACTTTGTGCACAATGGTCGGGAATTGGGGGGACTCGGCTGCATCAGCACACCCGATAAGCACATTACGAATCGCTTCGTGACTATTGGACGACACGGCAACCCGATATCCCTGGCTAACCAGAGATAGAATTGCCCGGGCTGATACGAAAGTTTTGCCTGTACCAGGAGGTCCCTGGACCGTCAGTACAGTGGACTGCATCCCGCTCACGGCCTGCTGCATCAGGGGCACTGATGAACGTTCGTCATCGTTCAGGACAGACATGTTGGACAAGTTTGGTGCTTTACGCTCAAGGAGGTCTTGGACTGCGGGGGGTGCCTTTCCAGTGCATACGTCTCCAACTTGCCCACGAATGGCGGTTTCGATAACGTCAGTACGAATGGGCATAGGCGGAAGCAGGTCCAATGCATCGAGGAGACAATCGGCAGACTTGTTCCCGACCTTTAATTTGATGCGGCGTGCCTTTGTGTCAAACTCTTGGATACTGACTGTCTTGATATTGTTTTTATCCAACGCAACACAGGCATCTTTTTCAGCAGTCAGTTTCGTGAACTGCGGAGGAAATTCGTATTCGCGTTCGACCGACCGCTTCACAGGATATGGTTCTCCGACAGCGCTGAGACTAGCCAGACAATTGGTGTCTTCAATCAGTTCTTCCGTGGACTTTTTGGCGGCATCAAACACCGACCAGGCCTGGGGTTTCTTTTCGCGGTAATGAAAGAGCCCCAGGCCAATCAGCGTTTTTTTCAGTTTGGCGGATATTGAGGAATTAAATACATGCTCTTTGAAGTTCTCGTTGGCTTGCTCCCGATCAAGCGCCCCTTGAGTTTGCGCGCTTTCCAGCTGTGCAGGTACCGACTCAACAAGATCGGAACGCAGCGAGAGCAGCCAGTCACGGAGTTTCTCCGTGGACTCGCAATCAACCCGGTTATAGTCCTCAAGCTCCTTGAGGTCCTGATCTGCAGTTGGATCTCCCGAATCCCGTTTGAGCCTCCAGTTGTTATAAGCAATGATTGATCCGGTTGCGGTCGTAACATCACCTGTTCGGCTTTCCATATAGAAGGCCTCCAGGCTTTTGAGCGAGTAATTTTTTTCGGATGTAAAGATGCCGCCGCGCACAACAGCGTAGAGATCAACAAACCTTTTTTCGCGCTGCCAACCGTCCAGCGTGTCTTCTCCGAAGCTATACTTGGTAGTCAGACGGCGGAGTGCAGTGAGCTCGTACGGAGCATAATGGTAGATACGTGCATTTGGAAATTGCTTGATTTGCTGTTGAAAAAATTCAAAGAGATCCTTGAGTGCCTGTTCCTCCTCAGAATGATTGTGGGCCCAGAGTGCTTTGAATCTCTTGCGATACCAGATTCCGTGTAGGTATTCCAGGTTTTCTTCTCCGTTTTCGCGGTAATGTGGATTGCCTTCTATGTCATAGAAGAGGTCGCCCGGGTCTGGTTCGGGCAGCAGATCAAATCCTTTTCCTTTAACATGGGGCCGAAGGACGGCAGTTGGCGCACCTCCCTGCTTTCGTGTTACTTGAAGTTGGGCTTGAGTACGCAGGCTCTGAGATGTTTTAAGAGCCATCTTGGCTACTTTGTCCCCCTCTTTGAGGGCCGCCAGAGCTGCCATGGTTTTTATACCCACATTTTCGAGGCGTACCACCTGCTGTCCCCGGATGCCAGCTACCATATACAGGCTATCTTCGTCTATCCACTGATCATTACAACGGGTGCGCCAGCGACAAAGGCTGCACTCTGAGCAGCGTCTCGGACGTGTATCTTCGGGGTGCGTCACAAACTGTTCGAGGCGGTCTCGCAACTGGCGCACATAGTCTGCGCATTCCGCCAGCCTGTGTGTTGACCGATCTCCTCGCCCAAGTTGAAGATGTCCATACTCGGGTTCTTTCCCCTGAATCTTTGCTAGGAGGTCTGAATAAACGACCAGCTGCAGTATGTGCTTAGGGTCTGGAGTACGTTTGAGTTTCGTATCAACAACTTCATAGGAGAAAGCCCCGAGCGCAGAAGGTGTTTCGATGCGCTCCAAAAAATCTACATAGCCCTGCCAGTTTCCACCTTTGAGTGCGCCCTGATAAACAACATCAACGCCGCTCACGAGTGCCGCAATAGTTTGCTCAACAGCATCCGGGCCGCGTTTGATGGAAACTACGTGCTTGCCTGCATTCTGGAGAGCATCCAGATATGCCTGCTCATGCTCATCTCCCAGTTGGCTGAGCAGCTTCGCGTCTGCCGAGTCAGGTTCAGGCTCAAGGTCTTCACCATGCGCTTTTCTTAGATCAAGGTACGTGGCGTGTTTACATGCGGAAAACCGTTGCAGATCTGATGCGTAAAGACGAGGGATACCGTCCGGACCGAGTATCATGGCAATACTTTGTGATCGTAGCACAAAGTTAGTGCCAATGGCTTAATTTGACACACACCGATCATATAAATTTCAGTTGCCATGCGCAAGCCATTTTTACTAATCCCCGCAGTTTTACTGCTTGTCGCGGCCTATATCTACTGGCCAGATGATCTTCCACTGGATAAAATCAGTCTGCCAGAAGGGTTCACGATTGAAGTATATGCCGACAGTGTGCCCGATGCGAGACAGATGGCATTGTCGCCGAGTGGTGTATTGTATGTTGGCTCGCGCAGAGACGGTACGGTACATGCGGTTGTGGATTCGGATGGTGACATGAAGGGCGACGAGATATTCGTGATTGCTGAGGATCTTGTAATGCCGTCGGGGTTAGCGTATCGGGAAGGATCGCTTTATGTTGCGGCGGTTAGTCGTATTCTTCGATATGATGATATTGATTCACATTTACAGGACCCGCCCGAGCCGGTGGTCGTTGTCGATGATCTACCAACGGAGGGGCATCATGGATGGAAATTTATTGATTTCGGTCCAGATGGTAAGCTTTATGTTCCGGTAGGTGCCCCCTGCAATGTTTGTGAGCGTCCAGATCCTTTTGCCACGGTTCTACGCATGAACGCGGATGGGTCGGAACGCGAGGTTTATGCACGCGGTATCCGAAATTCTGTTGGCTTTGCCTGGCATCCGTCGACTGGTGAATTGTGGATTACGGATAACGGTAGCGATAACATAAGCGAGGACCCTGCAATCACGGATGATCTGCCGTCATGTGAGTTGAACCATGCTCCAGAACCGGGTATGCACTTTGGGTATCCCTATTATCACCAGGGTGATACGCCAGATCCTGAGTTTGGAGAAGGTCGTACGGCGGATGAGTTTACTCCGCCCGCGATCCTGCTGGGCCCCCATGTAGCTCCCTTGGGGATTGATTTTTACACGGGAACGATGTTCCCGGAGTCATATCGGAATCAGGCATTTATTGCCGAGCATGGCTCATGGAACCGCAGGGAAAAGATTGGCTACCGAGTTAAGCTGGTTCATTTTGACGAGGACGGAATGGCAACAGGTCAAGAGGTATTTGCAAAAGGTTGGCTGGAAGGAGACACCAACTGGGGGCGTCCGGTTGATGTCGAAACACTTCCAGATGGCTCCATTTTGATCAGTGATGATCAGGCCAATGCCATTTACCGGGTTACGTATTCGGAAGAGGAAGAAGAATAGGAGGTGTCTGCTTAACACTTCTGTCCACGCAGTTCTTCTGGTATTCGTATCTGATGCAGCGGAAAGATCAAAAGCTGCAGAAGTACTAACCTGAGCCGGGAGTGTGTCGGGACTAAGTCCGCTGATCGGATTCCAGATATATCAGGCCCGAGTGCACGCAGGAAGGAAGTGGCTCCCCCATGTGAATGCTTCTTGGGATTTTATGTAGCCTTTCTTGCAACCGGCCTCCTGGAGAATTTCAACCGTACTGACCGGCTGCGGTCAACTGTTTTTCAGTTTTTCAACGTGGTCTTTCAAAATCTGCAGTGCCACATCTATGTCGTTGAGATGCGTCCGGAAGGAGCCAACTGCCAATCGCAGGACTGTCGTGCTGTGAATGCGCGTTGAAGTCATGAAAACCCGGCCGTCTGCATGCAGGTTGCGTACCAGTGCCTGGTTGAATAAGTTGGCATCCCCTCTTTTGGGGACGTATCGATAAGTAATGATAGACAGGTCAGGGCGTGATCCTACCTGAAATCCGTCAAAGCTTTGGATGCGTTCATAAGCGTATCGTGCCAAGTGGATTTTCTCTGACAGCGCTGCGCGGAACGGAGCTACCCCAAGAAGCTTCAACGGCAGCCACATGCGCAGCCCTCGAAAATGCTTGGACAACTCAGGTGACAGGTAAGCCGGGGAGAGTTCGTGTGCATCTGACTCCATATCAAGCATGTAGGCGCCACGACCTCCGTGCGCCTGTCCGAGGGCATTCTGGTCGCGGACCAAGAGGGCGCCCGAACCGAACGGTAAAAAGAGTGTCTTGTGTGGGTCCAGAACGAGCGAGTCGGATTTATCGATGCCGGACAAAACCGTTCGACCTTCCGGGCAAAGTGCAAAGAACGCACCGTAAGCGCCATCAACATGCACCCAGAGGTTGTGTGCACGAGCGATTGAAGCGATGTCTTCCAGTGGATCGACCATCCCCGTATTGGTTGTGCCGGCAGAGGCTACAATTAACCATGGATTTAATCCAGCCGCTTTATCGGCGAGGATCCTTTTCTCTAGTGCGTCGGCTGACATTCGGCAGTGACCGTCCTCGCCAACTTTACGCCGCACGCAATTTCCCAGACCAGCTACCCGAAGTGCTTTATCAACGCAGTGGTGCGTGTGTTTGGTCATGTAAACAATTGACCGATCATAGTCAATGCTGCGGAGCCCATGGGCTTCACGCGCCGTGATGATGCCGGACAAATTGGCAATACTCCCACCAGACGCAAGGTATCCCCCGGCGCCTTTTGGATACCCAACAACTTCCGCCATCCATCGAACAAGCATATTCTCCATCCGGACTGCACCTGGGGCGGAATGAAAAACACCGGCATATCGCCCCCCGATGGCTGCGAGAAAATCTCCGAATGCAGAATGTACCAACCCACCAGCCGGGATGTAGCCGAGGTATCGGGGTGATCCTGAGTTTAATCCTTGATGGTCAACATGCTCATATAGCAGCTGCAGTACCTCATCCAGTGAGATTCCCGTTTCTGCAATGGGAGATGACAGCAAACCAACGCTTCGGTCCTTCGATTCAACGAAGGCAGGCGTTTTACCAACGTTTGCTATATGCTGACGGGCGTATTCTTCAACTTTGGTGAAAAGGTTGTCCAATTGCTGAGCGTTCGGCTCCAGTACGCCAGCTCTACGCTCAAGCTCGGCCAATAGCTCGTAGTTAACCGGGATATCGGCGTTGGTATTGGTTTGAGTTTTCGTATTCTTTACAGATCTGAGCATGATATCCTTTATGATTTTATGTTGTGTGAGGTCCTATATTCCGACCCCAGCGGCAGCACAGGAGTTGACCTCTGGTATTCACCGGAGAGCTTGGCTTCCGGGGAAAATATCAAACAAGTGACGCACGACAACTCCTCACACGCTGGAGTCTACCTCTCTTGGGATGCTGCTAGATCAACGCTTTTGGGAAAGAGCGCAGTAGTCCAGCGGGAAGCATTCCTCCAGTCCGACGACAGTTCCGTATACGCAGATCAGGAGGAAAAGCTTCAAATCACGAAGATTAAATTCTATGAGTAGAAAAATCCTCACCAGCAGGCTAGTTGAGGCCGGCGCGATCGCAATCGTGCGTGTCAGGGAGACATTACGGCTTGAGCCCGCGGCAGAAGCCCTGGTACGTGGCGGAGTTACAGTACTCGAAGTCACGTGCACGACTCCTAACGCACTCCCAACAATTGAAGCCCTGAGGCGGCGTTACGGTATGGATCTATTGATTGGGGCAGGATCTGTGATTACCGAGCAGCAAGTAAAGGATGTTGTTTCGGCGGGTGCATGCTTTGTGGTTAGTCCCGTTACAAAGAAGGATGTTATTGATGCTACACACGCCTTTGATCTGCCGGTTCTGCCGGGTGCATTGACGCCAACGGAAGCACAGGCAGCTGATGATCTTGGGGCGGATATGGTGAAAATCTTCCCTGCAGGGCAGCTGGGTTTCAGTTATGTGAAAGCTATTCTGGCCCCGTTACCACACTTGCAATTGGTACCGACAGGAGGTGTTACGCCGGAGAATGCCGGACAGTGGGTTCGCAGCGGAGCTGCGGCGGTAGGGATAGGCAGTGCGCTGGTCGACGTAGCAGCGATTCGAAGCGGCCAGCTTTCCGTGCTTACGGAACGGGCATCCGTTTTGTGCGCAAGTATCGCGGAGGCCCGGCAGTAATTTTGATAAAGGCTGGCTGCCGATCCGATCACTGCTCAGACATCTAGAGAATGTTGCATAAAATTGACGAATTTTGTTGGATTCGTGCGATCTGAGCTATTAGTTTGGGTGTATGCTTGGTTATTTCCCGCCCTTTTATGAGAACTAATACGAAGCGACCATGCAAGATAACCAATCGCCTGTGGCGGCGGGCTTCATTTCGTTTAGGTAGGTGAATGTGGGCGACAACGTTAGCGTGAATGATGTATCACTGCATTATGGCGGCCCAGGCGGCGATACGCTCACCTATTCGGCCAAATCTTCGGATACGGATCTAGCGACAGCCAGCGTTTCTGGCTCCACGGTCACCGTAACCGGGGTAGCCGAAGGCAGTGTAACAGTCACGATAACGGCCACAGTTAGTGATTGTCGCTACCAGATTTCGTCGGCCCCACGACGTAAAAACCAAGTAAACCAGGAATGTCGTGTACGACGCCTAATAAAACAATTAACTTGCCGTTCCCAACTGAAAAAAACAGCGAAAATGACGGCTAAGGTCGTGGGAAAGGACCCATTTTCCGAGTTTAAACATGGGTACAAGACAGGCCTTGCGAGCTCATGCGACTGACTATTCACTACGGTACGGAATCGATCCGCCAGGCGTCTGTTCTTGGTATCCGGCTGGCACTGAATTGGCCGGATTGAATTCTCGTTCCTAACGTACGCAAAATACAGCAGCCGAACTGAGCGTAACCTCTACGCCAAACCGAAAATCGATCGGAACCGACGCTGCAGGCATCCCTCGCCCCCAGCACCATGCCCACGGAGCATGCACCAAGGAAGCGGACGATCGTCAATGAAATAGACACTCTCGCGGACAATCCTCCAGGATCGGTCGCGGTCACCCTGACGTAGGTGCTCCCCTTATTGACCCCGGCCAAGGTTGCGGTGCTGCCTACGGTCCTGAGCCAGGATTCCATCCTCGAACCGAGAACCGAATTGACCCCGTCCACCAAGTTGGCGGGGCCGCCCGAGACGGAGACGGTGACTGTGGCGGTGTTGTGCGACTCTGCTGTGTAGGTCAGCGCATCTCCGTCCGGATCGTGGAAGATGGAACCCATGCTCAAATTCACAGACTGTCCGGCGTCGATTGTTAGCTCGTTATCGTCCAACCAATATCCTACCGGTGCCTGGTTAGGTCCGGTCGGTACGTTCCCGCAGGCGGTCGTCATAAGCATTGCCGCCAATCCCGCGAAAGCAAGGAGGTTTGTTCTGGAGCTTTTCACTCCTCCAAGGTGTCTCATGATGAATGATATTGACAATGCAATCAAAACAACTTGCTTGCATTGAAGATTGATACTCTTCATGAAGTTGCTGTTTGTATAAATTCAGGCGCTAATCCCTTGCCGCGAGTTCTTACCGGTCGCGTTCATCACACGGTCAAACTCTGCGCGGATGCGGGAAGGATCAGGGTCAGAAGTAGGGTTTGGTTGACTCACTGTCCCAGCAGGTTACTCAGAAAGCAATATAGTGAGAATGCTGCACAAAACTTTCGAATTTTACTGGATATGTGCGATCTAAGTATGTTGGCATGCCTCGTCGTTTCAAGCCCCATACCGTCCAGATGAGTATTTTTCCACCATTTATGGATGCCGCCGCGGCAAGGCGGTCCTTTTATGTGGAGTTAAACAAGGTTATGAACTGGGATTCCATCGCGCAGTTGCTATTGGAGGTCTACCCGGCGGGGAAGCAGGAACGTGGTCAGAAGGCGTATTGTCCGCTTTTGTTGGCCAAGATGCTTTTGGTAGGACAATGGCACAAGTTTTCCGACCGGGAGCTCGAGTTGTGTGTTTGGGATACACTTTCTGCTCGGCGTTTTTGTGGATTAGCGATTGAGGATTCCGATCCCGATCACGGTAAGATCAGTCGTTTTCGAACGCGTTTGGTTTCGCTCGGCGCTTGGGATGGTTTACTGGGGGCGGTGAACGATCAATTGTGCGCGCGTGGGATGAAGGTAATGGTGTGTGCGATTGTAGATGCGAGTCTGACCGAGAGCCCGTATTCTCCGAAGGGAGGGGGTGCGCGGTCGTCGCCGAGGATCGTAAGGAGCGCCGTGCGGAGGACGTACGAGCAAAGGCCGTTAATCATGCGACCAAGCAACAGACGCATCCGAATGCGGATCATGAGGTACGTCTGGTCAAGAAGCGCAATAAGACGATCTACGCGTAAGTTCGACATTGTAGTGGATTTTTTTGCTTAGATCCCCTATCCCCTACTTTCAGGAGGATTGAAGGAGAGCTGTTTTGAGTTGGATTTTTGCGTTTCGGCGTTCTCTTCTGTAGGGCGTTTGGCCTTGATTCGCTGCGTATTCCGCCCGAGTTTGAGCCCCATTGCCTGAAAGATCTGACGCTGGAATGGCTTGAGATCCTAGTCTTGTTTGAGCAGGATACCGTGGGTTTTGTTCTGGGGAAGCACGGTCGTCACGCGCAGGTGCTCGTTGAGTTTGACCTTGAGGGTGGCCCAGTTCATGTGGATCTGTTTTGCGCCCAACTTGCATCGAACCAGATGCACGACATGGAAGGCAAGGATGGACAGGAGCGGATGGGCTTCAATCTGCTCATCCTTGCTGTGATTGATTGGGCGGAAGCCCAGGTCGGATTTCATGGTTCGGAAGGAGTGTTCAATTTCTGCCAACTGCCAGTACGTGCGTGCAAGATCCGCACAGGACCACTTCGTATGAATGGTCCGCAGGACGTATCCGCCAAAGGCTTCGGTGCAGGCATCATAGGCCGACCGACGCGTCAGAAGAATCTTCCCGGCGTGCGCTGGTCGATGTAGCAGCGATTCGAAGCGGGCAGCTTTCCGTGCTTACGGAACGGGCTTCAATTCTGTGTGTAAGTATCGCGGAAGCCCGGGAATGATCCTGGTTCACAATATTACTCCGCCCGTATCCGAAGGAAACGGTCGAGCAATTGAGGCCACAACAGAACCATAACCCAAAGTGAGGGCCCAGCATTCATGGAATCAGACATCGCGCAACGAGCGGCGAGTTATGAGTCCATTGATCCCGGACAAGTCAATGCCTGGCTTGAGCCCTACATCCCGCGAGAGCCCGCTACCATTCTGGATGTCGGTGCCGGTAGCGGTCGGGATGCTGCTTGGCTTGCATCAAGGGGGCACCAAGTGATAGCAGTGGAACCATCATGCGATATGCGCAGGCAGGCCGAGCGATTCCATTCCAAATCCGCCTTCACATTGGTCGCAGACCGACTGCCCGACATCAAAAAGACCAGCCGGTCCGGTGTGTCGTTTGACCTGATTCTTCTCAATGCTGTCTGGATGTTCATTCCTGAGACAGAACGAAAACGTAGCTTTCGGAAGCTGATCGCACTCCTAAAACCTCGGGGCGTCATAGCAATTTCGTTCCGCACACCATGCGAGAGGCGCCGAGGGATGTACCCTGTTTCCGTACCAGAAATCGAACAACTCGCTCTGGGACACGGGGCCTACGTAGAATTAATCAATAAATCCGGCGATTTCCTTGGACGACCTGACGTCGAGTGGCACCGGATGATCGTCCGTTTGCCCGACGATGGTACCGGCGCATTGCCCCTAATTCGGCGAATCGTATTGCTTGACGACAAGTCCTCAACCTACAAGCTCGCACTGCTGCGGTCCCTGTGCAGAGTGGCCAGCATATCACCTGGTTTGGCCCGTGAATCTGGATCCGATCAGGTGACGATTCCATTGGGAGCGGTAGCTCTTTCCTGGGTCCAGCTTTACCTCCCTTTATTGAACGCAGATATGCCACAAAATCCGAGGAACAGATTTGGCGGTCAATACATCGGATTTGCAAATAGTGCTCTTGACAAGCTCATCCCAAACCCACAGGAAACTGTCCAACTCCGGCCGGGGGCGTCATTGTACGCGGATCGCGGGAAAAACTTAACAAGCTCTCTCCAACATGCCGCCGCAACCATCGAAAAAATGCCCGTGCGATACCTCTACTATCCTGATGGGCAACCAATTTTTAAGGTGACGAGGAGGCGATTCACGCTTGGCCACTCCATCATACTGAACGAGGGCTATTTTTCGGAATTTGGAGAAATGACTGTCCCGGCCCAACTCTGGCGTGCACTTCAACGTTATAGCATTTGGATTGAACCCGCCTTGGTTGAGGAATGGATCAGACTGATACGCAGATATGCGGATAGACAGGACAGACCGTTGAACGAATTGGAATTAAGACGTCTGATGCGGCCCTATGAACCCGAACGCAATCAAGGGGAGGTCCGTAGCCGTGCCCTGAAGCTACTGCGCACGCAATCGATCTATTGCGTATGGACCGGCAAGAAGCTGGACGCGAAGGGCATGCACATTGACCACTGTCTCCCTTGGGCAGCGTGGCCGTGTGATGATCTCTGGAATTTAATGCCCGCTAACAAGACCTCGAATCTAAGTAAGAAAGATCATTTGCCCGACAACATCACCATCCGGGAAGCTCAGGACCGTATCATGACCTGGTGGGACGATGCCTACCGCAGGGAAGAGGCAACCGGTGAACGGTTTCTTTTAGAGGCAAGGGCCCGGCTGCCCGCACTGAAGGAAACCGCCCCCTCACTTGATGACGTTTTCTTCGCTTTGGATCTGCAGAGGACACGTTTGTACAATGATCACCGTATTCCTGAGTGGTCTGGACCTCGCGGGTCAGTTCCAACCCTTCTTTCAATGCGAGAGTAAATGAGTAATCGCCATCATCGGGACCTCGAGCAAGATTCTTCTCTTCGCGCTCAGAATACAGATATCAAGGAGCACTACGGCGTGAGCGCCATCGCTCCAAGCACGCCGGCCCTGCTCCCAAGCCCAGGTGGGACGATGTACTGGTCAATCTGACTTATCAGTTCCTTCGCCCTCACATACCCATTCAAGTGTGACTGGACACGCGTACGAATGGCAGGAAATAAATGCTCCTGCTGCATCACTCCGCCGCCCATAATGACTCGTTCAGGTGAGAGGATCAGCATCATATTGGTTACCGCAAACGAGAGATAGTGCGCCACAAAAGACCATGCAATATGGTCCGGTGGAAGGGTTTCGGCAGGAGTCCCCCAATGTGCCTGGATCGCCGGCCCGGCCACCATTCCCTCCAGGCAGGCGCCATGAAAGGGACAATTCCCCTTGTAATCATCTCCCTCTGCGCGCGGCAAAAAAAGATGTCCCATCTCTGGATGTACCAGCCCATGAACAGGATGACCATTTACTAGCGCTCCACCCCCGACACCCGTTCCAATCGTAAGATATAGAAGGTTCTGCGTCCCCTGACCCGCTCCCCATAAGTATTCACCGACGGCAGCACCATTGACGTCCGTATCAAAGGCAACAGGTCGTTGCAACTCTCGTGCAATCCGTCCAGCCAAGTCTGTGTTCGACCAGCCTGTTTTTGGGGTACTGGTAATAAAGCCATAGGTCTCTGAGTCCCGTCGCACATCAGCGGGACCAAATGTGGCGATGCCAATGGACTCCGGCAGTTGGGGTTGTGCACGGAAGAAGTCCACGGTTCGACCGATCGTCTCCTCCGGTGTTGTTGTGGGGAATCGTTCTACGGCATGGATGTCGTCTGGCGGGTGGCCAATTGCGCAGACGAATTTCGTGCCTCCGGCTTCTATGCCTCCCAGGAGAGGGGTTGATGTATGCGTCAAAACGGCAAAAAATCAATGGGTTATCTACGTGAGTACCCGACCGCGGTGAAATAGGTCATGTGATCAGCGGCATTTGCATAGGTAACCTGTGCCTGGGAGTACGGGACCTGCACGGACAGAGACGCAGCATTGGTCATGTGATGGCCCGTAAAGAGGATATAACGGCAGCTATGCAAAAGGGACTCACATTTCGTGGGGCGATAAGATTCTCTGATGGAATTGTCTGCCCCAGCAAGGGGTAAGAGGCTTTAGTGCCATCCTTCGGGGCGGAACTCGTTGGTGGGGCAGCAAAGAATATCCTGGCTCCCGTGAACACTCCTATAACGACCATAAATGGGATGATGAACCAGAGGACTATGTGCGTGTGCTTACGGATTTGCATCTGGGGGCGGAACAAATTTATAGCGCAGGATTAGAGGATTGCCGAAGTCTCCATCTGGCAGTATCTCGTTGTCGGCCTTACGGTAAATATAGCCGTTAGCAGCCCCAATAGGATAAAATGGGACTACAGCTGTGCGGGCGGGGAACGCTCCCACATTGCTGACCACCGCGATGCCCGTTTGCAGTAACACATCTGGTAGACGCCATTCTATCGGCAGCTTAGTGTAAACGATCATGCGGGTGGTGCTATCGATGGCCCATATTCCCGAA
>JAJEDR010000023.1 GCA_022821385.1 Rhodothermales bacterium | reverse complement strand
GAAATGTTTTCCCGGTACCGACCGGTCCGCTCACCAGATACCCCATTGGCATTACATCGTGTATTCCGTGACGCAATGCATGGGCTGCGTGGCGAAGGTGATTTTTGGCTTCCGAATGTCCTGCTACATCATCAAGCCCATTTTTAGACTCCACAAACTCCAGCATCCCGAATGCCGCCTCCTCAATCAGGGATTTCTTGAGGGTTGACATATGCTGGAAGCTGAGATGCGTTTTGTTTTCCAGCGTATCCGCCAGTATGGTGCGTAACTGTGTGAATCCAAGACCTGGAGTTTGCTGTGCCAAATGTTCGCAGCTGAGATCAGAATGTTGGTCAAAGAGTGATTCCCGACCCTTGACTGACCACTGGGTAAAGGCTAGGCGATCTTTCTCGTTGGGCAGTGGGATATCTATTTCTGCGGTCCAGGGGCTTTGCACATGCTGTTGGTTGAGGTCATTCAGGTTTTCCGCGATCAGACAAACGGTAAAATCATGCCGTAAGAACAGCGGATCATGCGCCCAGCGTTGCAGACTGATCAAGGCGCTGCGATCTTCGGCCGAGTACATTGATGCTTCGGCCATCGGGATAATCGTTTCCGCGTAGTCAATGATACAGGCGATCCTTTTTCCCGAGCGCAAGCGTAAACGGAAGTAATTATCCAAAAGGGGAAGTACCTGAGAAGGGTTTCGTGGGCGTTTACCGGCGTACTCAGTCCCAAATGCACTGTCGTATCCGGTCAAGGCAAGATTGAAATCCTTTTGCGCCTCTTGGTGGTCCAAAAAATGAATCCCTGCTGCCCGGTCATAGAACAGCACGATATCTCTCGCGGCAAATAATTCCTTCGCCAGGAAATGCGTCAGGCCTATATAGGTTATCTGGTCTGAACCAGGTTTCTCATATCGAACGAGGTCTCGGACATTACCGTGAAGAACAAACTGGGATAGTGTCTTGGTGAAGTATTTTCTAGCAAGCGTCCGGGCCCACCGCGGCAAATGCGACGTGTGCTGGTCGAGGTCTGATTTCTGGTTTGTCTGCATTTAGCACTCTTATCAGTCTAAGGCCTTGGTACGGTTCCCAGTTGCCAAGGATACATAACAGCTCAGCGTGCCAATTGTTACATGATCCATTGTCAGGAGCGTTCATCTCCTGAAACCGATTCAGTGTACCCAGTAGACCGTCCAGAATCAAGCATTCTGGCGGGTCTGATCCGTCAACAGGCTAAGATAACACCAATGGATACGTCAACCCTTGTATATCACTTTGCGTGACCTTTAGCTGGCTCAGAGGGATTCAGAAATGGTCATACCGAAATGACTAAATTAAGGGAACCCAACGCCGATTGGCCCAGAATAATAAAAGAGACTGTGAGTTGAGGTGAAAAATGTTTTTATCAGCTGTTTTAATTGTGGCTTGGTTTTTATGGGTTAAGTTCGTAAACCCTGCGTCCGAGCGAGATAAATTCTTCGTAACATTGGCCGCATCAGTCATCTGTATCTCGCTCGTTTGGAGTTTTTCAGGCTTCCCTAGTATAGGTGTAGGACTTATGTTTTTGGTCTTGAGTCCTGTTGTATTTCAACGTGGTTTACATTGGCATCAAAGCTTTCAAGTTAGGGACTGCTGAACGCTTTTGTGTAACGGTCTCAAAGAGCAACTTTTGCAGAACGTGAGATGGTGTCGAAAGCAGATACATCAGTGACGGCACCCACACCGAGCCCGGGTAATTTGGGCACCACGGCGCACCTGTCTTTCGATCGCGCAAGGCCAAGCGTGGCCAGTCCCGCTGTTGCCGGCGCGGGGGCTTTTACCCATTATTCGATAGACAGCCGTTTTCGTGACGAGATGTTTCGCAGCGACGGAACGTTGCGGACGGCAACGGAACAATTAGGCACGGCTCTTAACAACGCCACTCCGGAGCAGTTGATGCAGCTTCAGGATGGTGTTCGGCGGCAATTCCTTCACGAGGGGATCACGTTCACTGTCATCGGTGCAGAAGAAGCTGCCGAGCAGATTATCCCTATTGACTGTGTGCCGCGGGTCATAACTGCTTCTGAATGGGACCATATTGATCGGGGGCTTCGACAGCGCTTGCGTGCACTCAACCTGTTCCTGAAAGATATCTACCATGAGGGGTGGTCGTTGCGCGACGGTATCGTACCCCACGACTTGGTCTTGGGATGCCCTCAGTATCGCATGGAGATGTTGGGCACAAAGGTACCCCACGATGCTTATGTGTCCGTGTGCGGCACCGACATAGTCCGTACCCATGACGGATTTGCCGTTCTCGAGGACAACCTTCGTGTCCCGTCTGGGGTCTCTTACATGCTCGCCTGTCGTGCTGCAATAAAGCAGGCAATGCCACGACTGTACCGGGCACATAACGTGCGGGAGGTTCTTCCATATCCAGCGCGACTTTACTCCCAACTAGCCTCACTCGTGACTTGGACACAGACGCCGCGGGTAGCCGTGCTGACCCCAGGCCAGTACAACTCAGCATACTACGAACATGCCTTTCTCGCGGGTGAGATGGGCGCCGAGCTCGTTGAAGGACGCGACCTGGTCGTGCATGATGGTCTGGTATTCATGCGAACCGTCACGGGACTTAAGAGAATTGATGTGATCTACCGAAGGGTGGATGACGACTTTCTGGATCCAGTGACTTTTCGTAGTGATTCTCTCTTGGGAGTACCAGGCCTTTTTCATGCGTACAGGGCGGGTAACGTTGTAATTGCAAATGCTCCTGGTACTGGCGTGGCTGATGATAAGGCGCTTTATGCCTACGTACCCGACCTCATTCGGTATTTTCTTGCGGAGGACCCGATTCTTGACAATGTCGAGACTTACCTCTGCAGGACCGCCGAGGGGTTAACCTATACGCTGGAAAATCTTGACAAATTGGTTGTGAAGGAGGTTGGGGGATCCGGGGGGTACGGGATGTTGGTCGGACCACATGCATCTGCAAAGGAGAAGGAGGATTTTGCCGAACAGCTGCGAACCGACCCGGCGAATTTCATTTCTCAGCCAACGCTCGCACTTTCCCGTGCAACGTGCTTTACCGACGGAAAGCTGGAGCCACGCCATGTGGATGTCCGTCCATTTGTGCTGCAAGGAAAAAATGACACCTGGATAGCACCGGGAGGTCTCTGCCGCGTGGCGCTTCGGCGGGGAAGCCTGGTTGTTAACTCGAGTCAGGGTGGAGGCTGCAAGGACTTATGGGTGATTAACGAGGAGAAAAGGGATATGTGATGCTGGCTAGAGCCGCTGCGGATTTTTACTGGATGGGTCGATATTTCGAGCGTGCTGAGCACACGGCGCGCTTGCTGGACTATCATCTTGCACGCCTGGTTGATACGCCGGCTGACGTGCTAGCACATGGCTGGCAGGCCTTATACGCAGCGCTCGGACAGCCGCCTCCGGTCTCTCTCACCGTAACTGACGATGCAGAAGCCTTTTTGGTTGCTGATGCCTTTGCGCTTGCCGCTTACCTCATTGAGGACCCTGCAAACCCGAATGCAATCATACAGAGCTGGATCAACGCACGCGACAATGCCAAGCAGCTTCGTCCATGGCTACCGGTTCGAGTTTGGACATGCCTCAACGACGGCTTTTTCTGGCTTCGGGATTGTGACTTTTCGGAGTATTGGGCTCGAGGGCCCAACAGGCTGCCGGCAGGGGTCATAGAGCGACTGCGGCTTTTGTCCGGTGTCATTGAAGCTAGGATGTCAAGAGACGATGCTTGGCGGTTTCTTGTGCTTGGCCGTTTTGTCGAGCGGCTGCAGCGTCAGACATCCCTATTGCAATCATGGTCCCGTCCTTCAGATGGGGATTATCAAATGTGGACAGGACTGCTAGAAGTATGTGCTGCCTACGAGGCCTATTGCCGAAAGCATTCTATGGTTGTTCGGCCTGCACATGTTCGTGCATTCCTGTTATCCAATCCTGAGATTCCGCATTCTTTAAGTTTCGCGATTCGGCGCGTTCAGTCTTTGCTGTCGGGTATAGATCCCGCGGGTGGACGGTATCCGCTAAGAGCGCCGCACCGCCATGCATTGCGCTTGGCCGCAGCAATTGAGACCGATTTGCAGGTCCCTATCGAGCATGTGGATACATGGGATTTCCTGGCAGATTTTGCTGAGGATTGCCGCGAAATGCACAACCTGATCATCGCAGAATATGTGGATTACCCCTTGGAGCGGGGACTACCATCATGACTGCCCGTTATACAATACGCCACGAGCTTAAATTCACGTACGAAAGTGCAGTGACCGGGTCGGTGATTACGCTTTTTCTGGCACCCGCTCGCAATCTTAGCCAATTGGTTCGCAGCTTTTCGCTTGGCACTGATCCAGGGGGAGCCATCTTTACTTTTATCGGCCCTTACGGTAACCGGGGGCATTTTTTCGACCGACCCAGTCCACATCGCGAACTGCGCATCCGAGCGCTCTCTGAAGTTGATGTGGTGCGCCAACCTCCGCTGCCCAAATCTTTAGACGCCCTAAGCTGGACATCGCTTGAGTCTGCTATACGTGCCCCGCAACAGTGGATGATGCTCCAGCCCAGTCACTTTGCACGACCATCGTCGGCCATGTTGAAGCGTTTCATGAATGAATTCGGGATTGATAAAGGCAGAACTCCCTTGAACAGTATCCGAGACCTAAAAGCGGCACTACGCGCGGCCTTTGTCTATGCGCCCGGGAGCACCTCTGCGCAGTCGCCGATTGATCACATACTTGAAGGTGGTCGGGGCGTGTGTCAGGACTATGCTCATGTGATGATTTCAATACTGCGGAGTTGGGGTATTCCCTCGCGTTACGTGTCAGGATACCTCGGACCAGACAGCAATGCTGTCGAACACAATGAGAGTCACGCATGGGTTGAGTGCTGGCTGCCGGATGCAGGATGGTTTGGTGTGGATCCCGTCAACGATGATGATTGCGATGAGCGCCATATCCGTGTTGCAATCGGAAGGGATTATGGTGATGTCCCCCCAGTACGCGGGGTATTCAGTGGCGCATTAAAATCCGAGCTTGCCACTCACGTGGAAGTAGTTCGGCATGAACCGAGTTGAATCGTTTCCAATCCGCTCTTGCTAAACCGGGATGCAGGTTCAAACTGCCCCCCTTCCCATGCAATCCTTCCAGGCAGGATTGCGTTGTCCCTCTTTTTCGAGCGGATATGCGAGCGTTTTCGGCGCACGCTTTTCTATTAAAGAATAGGGCTACAGGTCTACCCTCACAGCGTTACAACGGCTGTCTGATGGTCCTACGCGACGGTTACAGATTTGTCAAGGTAGACATCTTGAATAGCATTAAGGATACCAACACCGTCTTTCATCGGGCGCTGGAAGGCCTTGCGCCCGGAGATCAGGCCCATTCCGCCGGCTCGCTTGTTGATTACAGCTGTTTTCACCGCCTGTTGCAAGTCGTTCGAACCCGAAGCACCGCCAGAATTGATTAGTCCACAACGCCCCATATAGCAGTTGGCTACCTGATATCTGGTCAGATCAATCGGATGGTCGCTTGCCAGATGCGTATAAATACGTTCATCAAACTTACCATAACTGGAGCCGCCATAATTCAGGGCACGGTAACCTCCATTTGAAGTGGGCTGCTTTTGTTTGATGATATCCGCTTCTATGGTCACACCCAGATGATTGGCCTGTCCGGTGAGATCCGCAGAAGCCTCGTGGTTTACGCCGTTAACCTTGAAGGCGCTGTTGCGCACGTAGCACCACAGGATCGTTAGCATGCCAAGCTCATGTGCAAGGGCAAACGCCTCTGAAACTTCCTGTAGCTGACGGTTGGAGTTTTCCGAGCCATAATAGACGGTGGCTCCTACCCCAACGCAACCCATGTCCCATGCATTTTGAATGCTCGCAAAGGGTACCTGATCGTGTGAGTTGGGATAGCTTAACAATTCGTTATGGTTGAATTTCAAGATGAAGGGGATCTTGTGCGCGAACTTGCGTGCGATGGATCCCAGTACACCATAGGTTGAGGCAACTCCATTACATCCCCCTTCGATAGCCAGGCGGACGATATTCTCGGGATCAAAGTAAATGGGGTTCTTGGCAAAGGAGGCACCGGCAGAGTGCTCAATTCCCTGGTCAACAGGAAGAATGGATACGTAGCCTGTTCCAGAGAGTCGGCCCGAATCGAAAAGGGTCTGGAGCGAACGCAGTACACGAGGGGTGCGATCGGATGCTGCCCAAACATCATCTACAAAGTTTGGGCCGGGTAAATGCAGGTTTTCGCGCGGGAGAGTTTCGCACTTATGCGTTAAGAGATTTTCTGCAGAATCTTCGAGTATAGCAGCGGTGTCGGTGCTCATAACTTCAGCCATGGTCGTACTTGTAGGTTAGGTTGCGAAAATTACAGATTTCCGAATTAAGGAGAATCCGAGCGTTCAACGACTATTCGGTGGGAAAGGTTACTCAAATCCGTCGTTTTTTCTGCAAACGTAGTTCGTAGGGAACGTGCTCAGGATTGGATATCCAGTTTGCTATATTGCGGCCGATGTGTGCACCAAACAATAATCCCTTTGATCCAAGTCCGGTCAGTACCCATACATTTCCAGACAATGGACCAACCATCGGCAATCGGGTTCCGGGAACACCGACTCTAATTCCCGCTGCTGTATCAAGAATGTCTGCTGCCTCTAAACAGGGTACCATTTGCTGTGTTAGCGCGAGAATGTTTTTGGATCCCAGTCTTGTGGGTTGATCATCCTGATAGGAATGCTCATACGTGGTCCCGAGAATTAATTTGTCTCGCAGAGGAACTACGTATCCATATCCACTCACCGGAATGGAACATGAAGGATACTCCGGAGCACGTACGCGAACGATCTGGCCTTTGAGACAATGCAGGTTTAATGCAGAAAGTACAGGAAAGGACCTGTAACCTGCACCGAGCGCAAGGACTAGTTTTGAGGCATGGAGGGAAGGTCCTGATTTGAGCGCAACGGTCACTCCCGATCCGGAGTCTTCCCAACCAACAAGATCAGACGACAGCACAGTACAGCGAGACGCGATCGTCGTATGTGTGTACTCCAGCATTGTAGGTGTATCAACTACTCCACCCGTCGTAACTGCAGCACCAAAAGGGGCGGACACATACGGATAGCGGGCGTGTGTCTCATCACGCGATAGCCAGGTGAATGAGTCGGCGTGCTCCAAGGCAAGTGTGCGCAGACGTACAGCCTGTTCCTCGTTCAGGGCCGGTCGCAAAATACCACTAGTGTTATAAGTATCGGTTGCATCAGCGTGCGCAAGCGTATCTAGAAGGTCTTTGTATGCAAGGTCAGCATGCCAGACGGGGACAACGCGCTGTCCGGCAAACAGGTTGACCAGCCCCGCCGCAATCCCGGACGCAGCCGAGGCAGTCCCCGACAACAGTAATACACGGTTGGAAGTGGAGAGCCACAAAGCTGCACATGTGCCGCCTAGTCCGGCACCGGCAACAACTACATCGAAACTAGGTTTTTCCACAATCCTGGAACAGCATTGAGTTAATAGGGTAGCAGAGTTCGTTCTAGTGTGCCCGTAGCTCAGCTGGATAGAGCGTCTGACTACGGATCAGAAGGCCGGGGGTTCGAATCCTCCCGGGCATACAATCGGTGGATTCTGCATACCACCGCCAATTGCGCGCATTGCCCAGCGTTGCCCCGTATACTCAAGAAATACTGGACAATGCGGTCTTACCCAGAAACTTGGCCTCCATTTCTTTATTTATCGGCTGGTTGGGTGCGATAATTTGCGCAGTTTTTTCGAGCATTGTACGCGGCATCCTTATTTTTCGCATTCTCTGTGTCTTGCGGCATGCGAAATCTGGTAGCGACAATCTCTTCCTGTGGCCAACATGCAACGAGGGCGTAAGGCGTAGAGCTCAGGATGGAGCAGCGGACCGGAAGGTGAGGCCTGTGGCGTTGGCTGTAGAGGCAATGGTTTAGGGTGCTTGCTTGTGCGTTGCTCCAGAACTAATTGATCGGCAAGGGAGCGATTTTCTATATTGGTGTTCCTGCGGCGTGTCGGGTTCAGGCCTGGATCACTGAACTCCGAGAGGAATTGGTTTCGCTTCTCGCCGGACGTCCGTTATTCGTCCGGGGAATGCGATCCACGATAACACGCTTTCAGCGGCCTCGATCTTCCACGTTCAGCGCAGTTGAGTCGCCTAGTGCCTCGGGAAGGAGGAGCGGTACTCGAGGCATTGCCTTCGCGTGGGTTCAGTACCGTTACTACTACATCGCGGGGCTTCCCTAGTGGATTTGCAAGGCACTGGCCTTTGCCGGCGACGTAAACACGTGGAGAAGTCGCCGCTAGGAGTACGGTTGTCCGGTTGCAGTACAGGACGCACTGCATTCGCTCAGTCTCGCGAGGCCGGTATGGTTGGCACTAATCCAACAAGCCGTTTTAGGTCCTTCTTCGTGGGGCATCCATCGGTCTGCCTTCGCGTTGTCGTTTACGGTGCATTTGGCAATATCCTTTGGCTTTCGCCGGCCGATTGCACGGGTATTTCGGTCCGTCGTGGGCACATATTTTGTCTCCGCTTTCGCTTCTGATCGGGGCATCCATCGGGGAGCCTTGGTACTGCCGATTATAGTGTGCTGTGCAGTATCCTTTGGCCGTCACTGGCCAGTCACACGGGTACTTCGGTCCGTCGTGAGCACATGTCTTGCCCTTGGTTTCGCCTCTGATCCTGATTGGGGCGTCCATCGGTTTGCCACCGCACTGTCGTTTACGGTGCACTTGGCAATATCCTTTGGCTCTCGCCGGCTGATCACACGGGTAATTCGGGCCATCGTGGGAACATGTCTTGCCCTTGTTTTTCATCTGGTGCGGGGCGTCCATCGGCTTGCCGTAGTAGAGCCTCAGCACGTGCGTCACGCAGTACCCTTTAGATTTCGCCGGTCGGTCACATGGGTATTTCGGTCCGTCGTGAGAGCATATCTTGCCTTTGTTTATGCACGCGGGCCGGGCGTCCATAGTGCTGCCCCGGTTCAGCCTGTGATAGTGCATTGAGCAATATCCTTTCACGTATACTGGTCGGTCACATGGGTATTTCGGTCCGTTGTGAGCGCAGACCTTGCCCTTGCTTTCTCCAATTGATTGTTGTGGGGTCTGGTTTATAGTGGAATACTTAGAGCTTCCTCCAAAACCAATTTCAGACGTTGGAGCTAAATGGCTTGCTCTCATGATTTTGGTTAACATCCATGGATCTCCGGGTGCTAACGACCCAGGATTCTGATTGAAAAAGTTGAGGTACTAGCGTGTAACCCTGCCGGAGGCATCTCCAGAGAGCAGTTTATTTACCTCAGCCACGCTCACCAGGTTGAAATCCCCGGGTATAGTGTGTTTGAGACAGGAAGCGGCCACAGCAAAGTTCAATGCTTTTTGGTTATCACCATCAAAGGCTAGGAGTCCATAGATTAAGCCACCTACGAAGGAGTCTCCCCCTCCCACACGGTCAACGATATGCGTGATATCGTACTCGGGCCCGTACAATAGTTCTGATCCGTCCCATAGGATGCCGGACCAGGCATTGTGTGAAGCATTGATAGAACTGCGCAGTGTAATGATAGCTCGTTGGCAGCGCGGAAATCGTTCCATAAGCTGCCGGCCAACGGATTCATAGGCAGAAGCATCCAGATGGCCGCTCTTTACCTCAACCCCCTCAGGGTGAATGCCGAAGACCTTATGGGCATCCTCCTCATTACCTACGATAACATCGCATGAAGCAACCAGATTGGGCATTACTTCTGCAGCAGGCTTTCCCCACTTCCACAAATTGCCACGATAATTAAGATCTACGGAGACCGTCACGTTGTGACGCCTTGCCGCCGTGAGGGCTTCTTCTACAGCCAATGCTGCCCCCTCGGAAACCGCTGGTGTGATTCCAGTCCAGTGAAACCAGCCTGCTCCTGCAAAGACGTCATCCCAGTTGATCATTCCCGGTTCTATGGAAGCGATACCCGAGTATGCGCGGTCATAAAGAACCTTGCTCGCACGTGCAGATGCGCCGGTTTCCAGGAAGTAGATTCCTAGGCGCTCGCCTCCGCGCTGGATGAATTGTGTTCCGATTCCGAGTGAACGTACAGCTTGCACTGCACTGGTCCCTAACTCATTCGAGGGTACGCGTGAGACAAATTGAACGGGAATCCCAAATCCGGCCAGTGAAGCCGCAACATTCGCTTCGGCTCCACCATAGCGCACTTCAAAGGAGGAGGCCTGCACGAATCGCTGGAACCCGGGCGGGGACAGTCGCAGCATGATTTCGCCAAATGTGACACAGCGTTTCATTTATGATCTAATTTTGTTTTGATAATGACATGCATGTACGTTTAATGTTATGGCGAGGCGCTTTGCGCTGCCCAGTCTGGAATTACTCCGACATCAATTCCAAATACCCAGAGCACAACAGAGTATGCACAAACGGTGATCACTATAAGTAATGCAAAGTTTAGCAAAAAGCCTGCACGTGCCATTTCGAAGACTGTTACGCGTCCACTGCCATAAACGATTGCATTGGGGGGTGTAGCAACAGGCAGCATGAATGCACAACTGGCCCCCAGGGCGGCAGGCACAGCCAGTAGCAGGGGGCTCTCGCCAACGGCCAGGGCAAGAGCAGCAAGCACCGGCAGGAACGTTGCTGTTGTAGCAGTATTGCTGGTAATCTCCGTAAGAAATACAATGACGCCCGTTGTAACGAGGACGATAAGGATCGTGGGAAACTGTTGAAGCGGGTGGAGTGATTCACCGAGCCACGCAGCAAGACCACTACCGGAAACAGCGCCCGCGAGGCTCAGGCCGCCTCCAATCAGGATGAGTGCCCCCCACGGAAGCTTCTTGGCGGTTTCCCAATCCTGCGCGAAGATGCCACGCTTGAAATCCACCGGGATTAGAAACAGTGATAATCCTCCGAGCATTGCGATATTTGCATCGGTCAGCCCGGGGATTATTGGAGCGAGTAATGGACGTGTGATCCAGAGCAGTGCGGTAATGGTGAACACTGTGGCTACAATTTTCTCGCCCTTCTTCATAGGACCAAGTTTTTGCTGTTCCTTTGCGATGATTGATTTACTTCCAATCAGATCCTGTTTGTCAAATGAGTAAAGTAGTCGGGTGATCGCGAAGAATACCAAGGGTACACCAACGAGTACAACTGGTACACCAACCGAGAGCCATTTTATGAAGGTTATGGTGTATCCGTACTCACTTTCGAAGAATGCGCTGATAAATGCGTTTGGAATTGTGCCGATGAGCGTTCCCATCCCTCCAATATTGGCTGCATAAGCGACGCCCAAGAGTAAAGCAACTGCAAAATGGTGCTTGAACCGCTCCACTGTTCCCTCAGCATCGGCCAAAGTGATGACAGAGAGTGCAACGGGCAGCATCATCAGGGTCGTTGCGGTATTGCTGACCCACATGCTAAGTCCCGCGGTCGCTGCCATGAATCCGGCAATCAGGGCCCGTGGCCCCGTACCCGCGCGTGAAATAATCCAGATTGCGATGCGCCGGTGCAAATCCCATCGCATCATTCCAAGTGCGATGATGAAGCCTCCCATAAACAGAAAAATGATAGGATGGGCATAGGGCGCTGCGGTATCCTGTATGTTGTTCACACCCATGATCGGAAACAGGATCAGCGGGAGAAGGGAGGTAGCGGGAATCGGGATAGATTCAGCGATCCACCACGTGGCCATCAAGAGAGCCGCGCCTGCTGTGTACCAGGCTTCGAGTTCCAGTCCGCTCGGGGGAGGAAGCACAACCACCAACAACAGCCAAAATGGCCCCAGGAAAAGCCCTACGCGTTGTCGTAATCCGTATGGCGGCTCTTTATTCATGATTGAGCAAAATTAAGGGAAATGCATACTTGACTTTACCAAATCCTTACAATTTTGAAACTTTCTGGTACAATTTAACGTGGTGCAAAAGCAATTAACTGTATCGATAAAGGGCTTTCTTGGCGATTAAGGATTCTACAAGAAGATTCCCGGTGAAAATACGTGCCGGAGCTATATTAGGCAACAGCGCTGGGGGAGTGAATCCGTTTGTCCTCGCTGTGGCAGTATTTGGGTTTGGCAAATCACGGGCGGGATGCTGTACAAAAGCTGGGGATTATCCAGACAGCACAAGCAGGTTCAGCGTATGGACCAGTATGGTCATAGAGAAGCCCAGGGCATCATAGCAGAAGTGGCTGTTCCAATCTACCTGATGACTACTGCACGGAAAGGACTCTCCAGTATCCAGTCTACAAAGGAAGTGGGTGTTATCCAGAAAACAGGGTGGTTCACGGAGCATCGCATCCGTAAGGCTTGCAATACAGAAAACACGATGCCGACTGGTAAGGTGGAAATAGACGAAATCTATTTTTGAGGCAACGAGAAGAACAAGTACATATGCTAGCGTCAAAACGCTGGTATAAGCACCGTTGGCAAATCAGCAGTGATCGGATTGCGGGAGCGCAGCGGGGCCGTTGTTGCTATGCACGTAGACAAGACGGGTGAGGCTACGTTACATCCGATCATTGAGGAGACCGTAGTGGAAGGTTTATCCGTTTAAACTGATGAACACAGAGCGTACACTGGGCTGAGTATGGCGTTTGATCACTATGCCGTCAAACATACCGCAGGTGAGTACGATGTCCCGGTAATAAAGGGGAGAGAGCTCCCATTCGGTTTTCCGATTGGTGACAAGCCCGATCCGACCATCCGAGCTAATCGGCATCGTCCGCCTCCACCAATTCGTACACGGCGACGCTGTGCTCGCCGAATTCGCCACGCTCCCGCAGGAGCACCCAGTCCGGCCCAGCGTCCAACAGCGTCGAGCGCGCAGGGATAACGAGGCGAGCCACCCAACTGCCGCTTGGGTGAAGCAGATGGAGTTCCTGGTCCGGCGACCGCCAGCCGAAGGTGGTGACCCATAGACTACCGTCCGGCAGCGCCATGAGCCCGTCCGCTTCAAAGGCGGGGAACTGCTTCGGCAGGTCATTCCGAATGTCCGGCCAGCGCTCGCTCTCGAAGCGCTGGCGCTCCGCAGGTGTGTCGTACCGGGCGAGGTAGGCACTCAGATACCGGTCGAGATGCTCGGTTGTCACGTCCTGGTCCGGCCCGATCCACCGCGCGATACGCGTGACACGACCACTCCAGTCGACATGTTCAAGTTCGTAGTCGTCTCCCGACCCGTACCACACGCCGGTGCCAGTCGCCGCGAAGACCATGGCCTTTCCCCACTCCCTCGGTCCTGTGCCCCCACCATAAAAGAAACGCTCCACACCGGGTATCCCGGATCGCAGGATCGTCACGGTGTCATTCCGCGCCCAGTTCAGCGACATGCTCCAGCGGTAGATCTCGCCCACCGTCAAAGATGCGTAGTCCGTTTCCGGCCAAGGTGTAAAGACTAAGCTTGCATCGGGCGCGCACACAGGCTCGCTATACGAATTTACTCCGACCTCGCCGAGCCTCCGTGTGTCGGTCACATTGCCCTCCGCGTCGAGTTCGGTGATTCGATCCAGATGCCAGTCGAAAACCGTGATCGCGCTTCCCGGGCAGGCTCGCAGCATCCGGAGTCCCCCGTACTCGCCCGGTCCCTCGCCTTGACTCCCGCTCGTCCACATGTGCTGACCACCGGCATCGAACATCCGAACTTCGTAGCTCTGCTCATCCGCCACAACAACGCTCCCATCTTCGAGCCGAATCGCGCCGGTTACCTCGCCGAACATGTATTCCATCGGACCTTCAAGGACACCGATACTCACTAACGGTTCGTCCGACAGGATCAGGTCAGGGTGACCTGGATATTCACTCTCGACTATCGTTTGAGCGGCGAGCGTTGTGGCGGGCATTAACAACCCGTAAATGATCACTCGGGTCATGGCTCTATACAGCACAATCCTTGCATTGGCGGAGGACGTGTTCACTACGTGGTTATTCATCGGGTTGGGCAGAATGAGCAGTACTGCCAAGCTAAGGATAGAGAGCTAAATAATGGGGGATCACTTATCTAATTGTACTACAGCGGTTGATTTGCCAACCCAAGTATTGCGACAGCGAGGACAAAAAGGTTCACTTTCCCAGCACTGTTGCGCCGTACAGCTCCGGCACGTATTTTCACCGGGAAACTTCTTGTAGAACTCTGAAACGCTAAGTATAGTCTTTCATCGGTACAATCAAAACGCTTTTGTACCCCATAAAACTGTACCAAAAAGTTTCAAAATTGCAAGGACTTGGTACAATGCATATTTCCCGAGAATAACGCGTTACGAATAGTTAACTGTACTCAGACGCTTATGACATCCGCTCCATGCATCCTCGGACTTGATGTATCTACGACGGCCTCTAAGGCCGTTTGTATAGATGCTCAAGGCAGCTTACTTGGACAATCTGCAACGTCTCATACGCTGTCAAGCCCTCATCCACTTTGGCGAGAACAGGACCCTGAGGGTTGGTGGCGGGCAATGTGCAAGAGTATTCAAGGCGTCTTGGCGTTGCCATCGGTGGATGCAAGAGCTGTGCAGGCGATTGGGTTAACTGGACAAATGCATGGCCTGGTGATCCTGGATTCAGATAGCAAGGTCCTGCGACCGGCTATGTTGTGGAATGACGGAAGGGCCGGGGCGCAGTGCGAAGCAATTCGGGCACAGATTGGCCTTGAGCGTCTAGTTGCTATTACGGGCAATGATGCATTCACTGGGTTCACAGCCCCCAAGCTCTTGTGGGTTCGTGAGCATGAGCCGGATTACTTTGACAGGATCGCCCAGGTTTTGTTACCCAAGGACTACATCCGTTGGCAGCTGAGCGGTAATTATGCTGCTGACAAGGCAGGTGCAGGTGGAACTCTGATGCTGGATCTAGCATCGCGTACCTGGGCCTCAGATTTACTCAAGGAATTGAATATTCCTGAAGCATGGCTTCCCCCTACAAATGAGGGCACTGCAAGCACAGGAACGGTGAGCCGTACCTGCGCATCGGAAACTGGGCTGCCGGAGGGGATACCTATTTATGCTGGGGGTGGGGATCAAGCAGCACAGGCAGTCGGGGTAGGGGCCATACATCCAAGTACCTGGGCAGTTACACTGGGAACCTCAGGGGTTGTGTTCGCGCCATGCGATCATCCGCGCATAGACTCGCTTGGGCGAGCGCATGCATTTCCGCATGCGCTTCCGGAGACCTGGCATATGATGGGGGTCATGTTGAGTGCAGCAGGCAGTCTCCAGTGGTACCGTGATACGTTTGCGGGCGGTACTTCTTATGACGAACTGCTCTCAGAGGCAGCAGATGTTGCGCCTGGCAGCGAGGGATTATTCTTTTCACCGTATCTCAGCGGTGAGCGTACCCCACATGCTGATCCACTGGTTCGGGGCAGTTTTATCGGACTCACCTCCCGTCATGGCCGGGGCCATCTTACGAGGGCTGTCCTGGAAGGCGTTGCTTACGGTTTGAGAGATAACCTTCTTCTGCTCCGTGCCTCGGGATTACCTGCACCCGAAAGGATCAGGATTTCCGGCGGAGGTGCGAAGAGTACATTGTGGAGACAGATACTGGCAGATATAATGGGATATCCCCTGAATGTGGTTGAAGTAACCGAAGGCGCGGCGATGGGCGCCGCGCTGCTGGCAGGAACCGGAAGAGGTATTTGGTCTTCTGTACAGGAAGCATGCGATGCCACAGTATGTACGCGTGAACTGTCCGTGCCGGGGGAGTCTGAATCCAGGTATTCAGTCTTGTATGAGCAGTTCAAGGGGCTGTACCCAAGGCTGAAGGACTTTTATCGGACATAGCCGGTTACCTGTACTTGCTGTCATGGCGATAGCGAATGCCCATTGATCCGAGCGGAGCGTTGGCGCGAGTATCAATACCAATAGGGTCTGGACCGCGCTCCTGATAAAGAAAATAGGCCGCGCCAGCTACCATGGCGCCGTTATCCATACACAGATCATTTCGTGGCGTAAAGATCTGATAGCCGTGATCGTCAGCAGCGTGTTTAAGCGCCGTTCTCAGAGGGGAATTAAGCGCTACTCCTCCCGCCAATGTAATCTGCTGCAACTGATGATCGTC
The DNA here is from genome assembly GCA_022821385.1 of Rhodothermales bacterium. Lineage (GTDB taxonomy): Bacteria > Bacteroidota > Rhodothermia > Rhodothermales > Bin80 > Bin80. The sequence goes on along the minus strand of JAJEDR010000023.1, from coordinate 47,750 downwards.
GGCCATGCGCATGGTTTTTGAGATAAGCAGGTCCACGATGGCCTGTTGGAAGCTGGCGCAAAGATCAGCCTTGTTCAGGTTGGGATCTCGGTCAATTGCGGCAATTACTGCCGTTTTGAGACCACTAAAGCTGAATTCACCATCGGTCCGGTTGATGAGGGGACGTGGGAAGTTGTAGGCTTCGGGGTTGCCTTTCTCAGCCAGTTTTTCAATGGCGGCACCTCCCGGATACCCTAATCCCAGGTGCCGCGCTACCTTGTCGAACACCTCACCCGCGGCGTCATCACGCGTATGGCCGAGTAGTTCATAAGTGCCGTGAGAGACCACTTTCAGCAGGAGAGTGTGACCTCCCGCGACCGTGAGACAGAGAAACGGAAACTTGAGCACTTTGGAGCGTCCCATCAGGTTGGAATAGATATGTCCTTCCAGGTGATGGATGCCAATCAAAGGAATGTTGCAGGCCAGTGCAATTGATTTTGCAGCCGAAACCCCAACGACAAGCGCAAGAAGAAGACCTTGATGATGTGAAACAGCGACCGCATCAAGGTCCGCAAATGAGACGTCCGCTTCTTCTAATGCGGACTCGAGAATGAAATTGATCTTGGCGGTGTGCTCTCGTGCTGCAATAACAGGTACGATACCTCCGAATCGGTCATGAGCTTTGTGTTGTGATGCAATAACATTAGACAATACCTCATGTCCATCGCGCACCACAGCCGCGGCAGTATCATCACAAGAAGTATCTATACCAAGGATCAGCATTGAGGACCATTAACCAATTGTATGATGTTCTGCAAGAGCAGGCTGGAGGTAGACCGGTTTGAGTACTTTGAGAGCATCTCCTTCCATGAGGGGGGATTGATTCAAAGTAGAAATCAATGATTCGGGCAGCAGGCGTGCTACGGATTGATATCTGTGGTCTCCGCAAAACTGCTTCTCAAAGGTATTGCCATACTCAAGGATGGCGACCGCGCTGGTGTCAGTCCTAATTTGGGTGGAAACTGTATCTAGTGGAGCCACTGCCATTGCCGGTTTTTCGCCGTACGTCGAGCGTGTACAGTGTAGATAATAGCATTGTCCCCGCCCTGCGTTCATGAGAGCCCAGATAGGCTCCGAATGGCCGGCGACCAATGCATCAAGCGTATGTATCGGTGAGAGGGGTACTTTCAATACCTGTGCGAGTGTCTTTGCGGCGGTTACTCCAATGTTGAGACCAGTCCACGAACCTGGTCCTACGACGACTGCGATGCGATCCAGGTCCGAGGGTTCAATATGCAGGCAGGAGAAAGAGGTCTGAATTTGCTCATGCAAATGTTCAGCGGGGCGTCCATGCAGAATGGAGGCATAACTTATGCCGGTTTCTGTGGCAACCAGAACCGTCGTGAACGGGCCTGACGTATCAAGTATCAATGTTCGCATAATCGGACAGTCCATTGAGCAACTGCGCGTAGGCAAAAGAGGGGGAAGATACATCGATACGCCGCATATTGTCTTCGGACTCTTTTGAGATCATAACGTGCAGAAACTCCGGTACAAATTCCTCAATAAACCCTGATGCCCATTCAGCAACCACGACATTTCGCGGTCCGGAGAAGGCCTCTTCAAACAGCATAAAATCGTCCGTTGTGAGGCCTGAGAGTCTATAAAAATCAATATGTGTGAGTTTCTGTTGACCGATCGTATACGTTTGGATCAGATTGTAAGCAGGGCTGGTTATGTGGGTACCCTCAGGGATACCAAGCCCACGCGCGATGCCTTGCACGAAACAGGTCTTGCCTGACCCCACGGGGCCATCCAGACCAACAACAGCACCGTCGGGCAATCGTGCGCCAATCCAGTGACCCAAGGCTTGGGTTTCTTTGGGGTCGAAAGTTAGAAGAGTAACCAGTCGTACAGAATTCTGAGCAACTGTACAACGCTGATAATAATATGCGGTTGCCCGTTCAGCTACTGAGATTGCGTTGACTGGCGTATCTTAACAGACAACCATTACGAATGCATATCTCGATGAAGTGGAATTGGATTATCGTGTTACTGATATTTGCCGCCTGTCAGGTAGAAGTTGAAGCTCCCGTGGAATCTACACAGGCGGAGGCGTATATGCCTTCTACATCTGCGGAGGGGGCAGCCGTGTACATCATCGCACCGGAGGATGGATCTGTTGTACAGAGTGGGGCGGTTACGGTCAAATTTGGACTGTCTGGGATGGGAGTTGCACCGGCCGGTATAGAATTTGACAATTCGGGGCATCATCATCTATTGGTTAATGTCGAAGAACTACCGCATATGGATATGCCCGTTCCTACGGACTCGGCCCACCTCCATTTTGGCCTTGGTCAGACAGAAACCACATTGGATCTAAGCCCGGGTACGTACACATTTCAACTGGTTCTGGGGGATTTTGCCCATATACCACACGATCCCCCTGTAGTATCAGAGCCGGTTACGATAACGGTTGAGTAGCATTACCTAGATCGCTCTGCCAGTTTGGAGTATATCTGCGCTGATTATGGATTCAGCCTCATATGCTCGTCTGGTCGAGGCGTGGTATTGTTGGCTCAACTGTCCGGCTGTGAACCCTGTAGATTTATTCTATTTGGAGAATCGGAGAATTGAGACGCTTCAAAATGCATGGGAAGGAGTATGTGCGATACTCAAGAAGGGGGTACCGTTTTATGGCTGCGTCGGGATCTCCGGCTGCGGGATCAGCCTGCATGGAGGGCAGCACTCGAAGAAGGTGGCCCAGTTTGGCCGGTTTTTATTCTTGATTCGCTCATTGAAGAGACCTACGGCGCAGCTCCAAAGTGGAGATTGGGAGAAAGTCTGCGGTCGCTAGCAAGTAGTCTCAAAAAGCAAAAGAGTCGACTGGTGCTTCGCAGCGGAGATCCGTTGAAGGTCCTACGGTCCTTGATTGCGGAGACTGGAGCACGATGCGTTGTGTGGTCTAGACTCTATGATTCCATGTCAATTGGCCGGGACAAGGAAACGAGATCGGGATTGAATGCCCAGGGCATTAAGGTTTTGGAGGTCAACTCCAGTCTGTTATTTGAGCCTTGGACGGTTGCGACGCAGCAGGGGCGGTTCTACGGAGTTTACACACCATTTTGGAATGCAGTGCAGCACAGGGATATCGGGCAGCCATTAGGTTCCCCGGGTGATCTTTCTCCGCCTGACAATTGGCCCGCGAGCGATAGCCTTTCTGATTGGCGCCTTGGTGCTAAAATGGGCCGTGGAGCAGCCATTGTTTCCCGCTACGCAAATGTGGGAGAGCATGCGGCCAGTGAGCGGCTTGATCGCTTTATTGTACGCGGGATAGGGTCCTACAAGTCCGAGAGGGACTATCTGGGGCTGGATTCAACCTCAAAGCTTTCAGAAAATCTGACCTATGGAGAAATATCACCGCGTAGGCTCTGGTATGCAGCACAGAATGCCATGGAGGGTAAACGTAATGCAGAGGTCTCGTACTTTCTGCGAGAGATAGCGTGGAGGGAATTCGCCTATCATCTTCTCTATCATACTCCGCGCATTATTGATAAGAACTGGCGTTCCGATTGGGATAATTTTCCGTGGCGGGATGATAACGAGGATGCAGAAGCCTGGCGGCGTGGAATGACAGGAATTGAGATCGTGGATGCAGGTATGCGCGAAATGTATACAACAGGCACTATGCACAATCGGGCCCGCATGTTGGTAGGCAGTTACTTAACCAAGCATTTGATGACCGGGTGGTGGGTTGGGGAGGCGTGGTTCCGAGAGTGTTTGATTGACTGGGATATCGCGTCCAATGCTATGGGATGGCAGTGGGTTGCCGGGTCGGGCCCTGATGCTGCTCCTTACTTCAGGATCTTCAATCCTGAGCTCCAGGCCAAGAAGTTTGATGCGGATAGGCGGTACAGGGATAAGTATCTTGCCGAGGGTCGTAGGCCGCCTCATCCGAATGCATTGAATTATTTTAAAGCTGTACCCAAGTCGTGGGCCCTGACGCCAGGTCAAACGTATCCTCGTCCGATCATTGACCTGAGTACTGGTAGGCAGCGGGCACTAGAAGCTTATAGGCAGTACAGGAACAAATGATATCTGCAGGTCTCACTGGTATGGCAGGGTAACCAGATACAGCAGACTCAGACTGGATTTTGTTGTCGGAATAGCCTGTATTGGCGGGATAAACCACCCACGAAAATTACACCCATTACAAGGAGGTCTGTAGGCATTTCGGGAGATGTGACCATCTTGATGGAGAAAAGCAAAACAAAACCCAAAGCAGCTGCCATGGTGTAATAGAGCTTGGATTTTGGGGATTCTCTTTGCGTCCATAAATCACGCCCACCGTGCCAAGCAAGTGCACCCAATAGAGCAATAAAAACCAGGATCAGTATTGCAATCTGCATTTGTTTTCTGGCTGTGCTTACAGCTGGAATGTGTTTTATTTCGGGATGTTCCGGTCAGCATCCACCGCAAGAATCAAGATGGTCAGAAATGCGTGATGTAGGGGCATTCCGATGACGCTGTATGCCTCATTGAGTAGGATTGCTCTGAGCCGTGAATCTGATGGGAGCAGGTTCTAGGGATAGGCCTCTTGTCGGGGATCGCAGGCCGCCTCATCCAAGTGCGTTGTATTATTTTGAAGCTGTATTCAAGTCGTGGCCCTGACGCCAGATCAAACGTATCTCGCCGAATCAATGACCTGAGAACTACTAGGCAGCGGGCACTAGAAGCTATTAAGACGCACCGGAACGGATGATATCTGCAGGCCTCACTGGTATGGCAGGGCAACCACACGTAGCAGACTCAGACTGGGTTTTGTTGTTTGTATATCCGGTAGTGGTTGGATATGCCTGCCGTGAAAACTACATACATAAAAAGGATGAGGTTTGTTGGTGTTTCAGGAGACGTTACCATTTTTATGGTGAAAAGCATAGCCATACCCAAAGCACCGGCCATGGCGTAATAGAGCTTAGATTTTGGAGAATCCCTTTGCGTCCATAGATCACGCCCACCGTGCCACGCGAGCGCACCCAGTAGGGTAATAAAAACCAGGATCAATAATGCAATCTGCATTTATTTTTCTGGCCGTGCCTACAGCTGGAATGTGTTTTATTTGGGTATGTTCCTGTCAGCATCTAACACAAGTATCAAGATGGTCGAAAAGGCGTAATGCAGGGGCATTCCTGTGACGCCATACGTTTCACTGAGTAGGAATGCTTTGAGCCGTGAATCTGATTGGGGCAGGTTCTAATGCGTGAGTGTGTAGAAGATGAAATTAATGGCCATCTGAAAACTCACGGTTGAAGCAGATCCCAGGTTACGGCCGCCGGGCCATTCCCATCCATCGCCAATGTCTTGGTTGTAGCAGATGACGATTGCGGGCCGACCAGCATCATCAAATACTGCATAGTAGATATCATCTTCCGGGGAGAAGCGCATGCCACCCCATCGCCAGGAACCGCCATTCTTTGTTGAAATTGCAGCATCCGGGTCAACATCGTAGTAGATCTGCCAGATTGGATGATCGGCAGTTAATTCCACAGGTTCACGATCCGGGTAAACCCGCTTGATGTTGTCGTACATGTTATTCCACTGCGGCCCGACATGTCCACGGCCATAGTCGTGGAAATCATCAATAATTAGAAATCCACCGCGATCAAGGTAGCGGCGCAGGTTGGCCACTTCTTCTTCGTTGGTGCGCCAATATCCGGGTTCAGTCAAGTACAACACAGCGTACTCGAAAATTCGGTCATCTGTCAGTGCGACGACGATCGGCGGGCCCTCTAGCCGAAGTCCGGTTGTCCGGCTAATTGCTTCGTGCAGATTGTATTCCGCAGTTGGATAGTCTGTGGCCCAGGCATTGTTTCTAAATCCCGGATGACTTTCGTACCAGACTCTTGCAAATTGAAAGCCCGAATCCTGCCCGCTTGCCGGTACCAACCAGGCAGTGCTCAGCAGCAGCAGGGCTGATGATACAGACAGGGTCCGGTTGAGCATATTCTCCGCAGTATTTGCTGCTAACGTGATGGTGTACTCATAACTTGTGGGAAGACTTCCGTAAATCGTGCCATCTCCTCCTCGTTCCCAATACTGAGGCGACACCAGTCCAGGTATGGAGGGAATGGACGTCCAACCAGAATACCTTGGGAGGCCATGGATCGCTGAAATCCCCCTATCTCTCGGCCAAGATGGAAGAATACAAAGTTTGTGTGTGACTCAATGACTTCATGTCCCCAGCCGCGAAGAGTAGCTGTGATCTGGTTACGACTGGCTGCAAGTTGTGTCTTGCTGTAATGCAAAAAGCGTTCGTCATTAAGAGAGGCAATTGCAGCCCGTAGCCCCAGGAGATTAACGGCCATGGGAGTACGATGTGTACGAAGTCGCTCTGCAATATCGGGACGTGCAATTGCGTATCCCACACGCAATCCGGCCAAGCCATACACTTTCGAGAAAGTTCTGGAGACAATGATATTGGCGCCTGCCTTTACAAGAGGTACTGCACTGCTATATCTGGGGTGGTTGACCAGTTCGTAATAGGCTTCATCAACGAGAATTGTGCATCGTTTGGAGACTTCCATACAAAAGTCATTAAGCTCCTCTTTTTCGCAGATACTACCCGTTGGGTTATTGGGGTTGCATACGAACACCAGTTTCACATCCTTAGTTGTCCGCATGTCCATGGCGGACAGGTCAAGGCTCTTGTCGGTCTTGAGTGGCACACGATGCACGCGTGCTTCGATGGATTTCGCCGATTCCTCCATACCCTCATAGGTCGGATAACCCGTAACGACCTCACCGCCACTGAGCCCGTACGCCAGCGCCGCCATGCGAAGGACTTCGGTAGATCCGGCTCCAAGGACTACATGCTCAGGCCTCAGCCCCTCGCGCGCTGCAATCATGGCTTCCAGATTACGAGCGATAGCGGGTCCAGTGTACAGGTTGGTTTCGTCCAAGGCTTCTAGGACGGCGGTACGTGCTGACTGTGCAGGTGCATAAGGGTTTTCATTGCTGTGCAGGCGAATCGGATCGTCACTCCTTCGCATTGCAAAACCAGGTATGAATGGCAGTGCTGCGCCTGCAGCACTAAGGCGGAGCCAGTCACGGCGGCTGATAGACATGTCGGTTTGGGAGAATGTGTAATCTACAATCTACGAATAGTCGTCTTTACGTTTGAACAGTTGAGGCTATTGAACAGAACTATCGATTTTTGTTGGATTTGTGCGGTCCATTTTGTTGTATGGATGCATGCCTCGTCATTTAAGGCCCTATACCGTTCTGATGAATAATAGTCAGTATTATTAAGGATGCGGTTGCCGCAAAGCAGTCCTTCTATGTGGAGTTTAACAAGGTAATAAACTGAGAATCTGTTGCGTAGCTGCCGTTGGAGATCGATCCCTTGGGGGAGCGGCCTCGAGGTCAGAAGGCGTATTGTCCGTTCTTGTTGTCAAAGGTACTTTTGGTGGGTTAATTGCAGAAATTATCGTGTCGGGAGCTTGAGCTATATGTATGGGATATGCTTTCTGCACGGCATTTTTGTGGTTTAGCGACTGAGGATCCCGTCCTAGGTCATTGCGTTTTACCGGAAGGGGATCCTCAATCAGGGTGCAAATTGCTTGAAGGGGGGAGGATGTACAGGTTACCCCCGCAGTTGGTATACAAAAGGATGAATTTGGGATGTCGCTATGAGAATTAGGTTATTCCGCCGGAAGATGATTCTGGTGAGTTGTTGCCTCCCAAAGTGGCAAAGTGGTTTGTGCGTGTTATTCTTGCTTACGATACTCCTCTCTTGTTCCTCTCAAAAGGATCATGGCGAGGAGCAATCAGGACCAGGGACACTTCATCCCACGGAAGACAATATCCCAGTAATCACCGATTCTCGCTTCGTCTTATATGAGGAAAAGCCTGCGGAGACGAAGCCGTTTCTAGACATATCCGGTGCGAACGGACATTTGATAGGGGTCATGGAGGGGTCGAGTGCGGAAATGATAGGGGATATAACGGATGTCGCTATCAGCAAGAATACGTTTTACTATGCTGATAGTGAATACGGTGAGGTGCGAATCTACGATCAGTTTGGTTCTTCTATAGGTACAGTTGGCTCTCCTGGGCCTGGTCCGGGAGAACTCCAGCAGCTTGACAAGTTGTCAGTTTCGGATGACGGCGAGATATTGGCGGTATTAGACCAAGGTACACGAGTTCAGGTATTCCGACAGCGGGATTCCACATATGCGCTGGAATTTACATTTCGTGTACCGGACTCTCTCTATGGTGGAGATATCTGTGTGATGAACGATCATGTATATACACTCGGGTTATCTGACTTAGAAGAGTTGGATGGTATTATTCATAAGTACACCATTTCAGGAGAGTATGTCACGTCATTTGGGGCGATCTACGAGACATCCTTCGAGTTACTTCGCAGGATGTTAGCTCCAGAAGGAAGCCTAGAGTGTAATGAGAAATATGGAGTTGTAGGCCATGTGAATGACAATATCCCTGTTCTTGCAGGATATACGGATACCGGATCTCTTATCTGGCAGGTTAAGTTGGCTGACTTTAATCCTACGAAGATGGAGGAGGGAGTAACTTCTGAAGGGGCGCCTTCGGTTACTAGACTAGCGCCCAAGTCAGGAGACAGCTTAGCGAATCTGTTATTATCGAACACAGAAGACTCGTTTCTTTTTACTTATTTCACTGTTTCTGACTTCAACAGTTTAACCGAAATGCCTAGTGGCACACGGCATTATTTCAATGTGGAAGTGCAGACCGGTCAGGGAAGTTATCTGGGACAGAATACTGATATTGATTTATCCGAGTATCCCATATTAAGAGCACTTGATACGGAGCGCGTTTACACGATGGCATTTAGTCCGTTTCCCCAAATTGGGATATACCACCGCAAGGAAGTACTGCCGTGAAAGATTCCTCGACGCCTCCCTTTGATCGTGCGTTGGTTGTAGAGATTGTTTTCGCTACCTTAATCGCTTTTGTAGTAGGTATGGCAGATTTCTTTTCTCTGCTATCGATCGATATTCGTTGGCCCAATAGTTTGGCGGTAGTAGATCAATAGGTGTCTGACAATGATATCAAACGGGCTCGGGAACTTGTGATGGTGTATATAGGCTCTTTGACATGTGGTTATGCAAACCTTGCGGAGATTCCCGAACTAATAGAGCACACAATTGAATAGATTTCCCGAGATTATTGCGTCAATGGGATCAAATCCGAGGATAAAAAGAGGCATCTGTTTTTCCTCCTCAAAGAGCTCTTTCAGACAGCGGTAATGGCGGAATCACGTCCAAAATTTCCACAAGATGAATATTGCTCCTTGAAGTATTCTCCACCAATACTGGAACGCCTTTTTCCAATAGCCTCAAGTTTCGTTTGGGGAATGCGACAGTCTAATCGGGCGAGGACGGGGAGAACAGATCGAGCCAGCTATCCAGCTATCGTTTTCAGCAGTCCACCCAGGCATCTTTTTGTTCGCTCTGGAAACATGCGTCTATTACATGCATGTTGCACACAGCGTCAGAAATGGGGGTAACCAGGGGTTCGCCATCAATCGCAGCTGCAGCGAAGCGATCACACTGCTCTGCATACTGATCTATTGGTCCAATCTCATGGGTGCTGTGCTCGTAATCATCTTGGCAGTCTATACGCACGGTTTCGTCTGGCGGTGCATTGAAAGGTGTGTGTAAGGTTATTTGACCATGGCTGCCTACCAGGGTGACACGTTGGTAGCGCTTCATTTGTGTCGCACACACGACGGTAGCACTTCCTTGTGGAAAATCCAGGAGGATTGTAGTAAAAGTGTCTGTTCCGAATTCGGGATGCCGTACCATGTGTGCACAGACACGCCGTGGTTCGCCTTCAAACAACCAGCGCGCAACGGAGATTCCGTAACAGCCAATATCCATCAAGGCACCTCCCCCAAGCGCCAACTTGTTCCGAATATTGTTCGGGTCCTTATTGTCATAGGAAAAATGAACATGGATGCTTTGAAGCTCTCCGATGCTTTTGGAGCGAATGAACTGGCGTGTACGCCTCCACTGAGGATGGTATCGATACATAAATGCCTCCGAGATCAGTTGCTTTGGATACTGCCTGGAGATATGCTCGAGTTGTGTTACCTCCATCTTATTCATCCCCAAGGGTTTTTCGCAGAGTACATGCTTCCCTGTTTCTATGGCCCGGGAGGCCCATTCAACATGTAGATGGTTGGGTAACGGGATATATACAGCATCAATCTCTCTCAGATTAATCAGATCCTCGTATGAAGGGCAGATTACAGGGATTTGATGTGTTTGGGCGACTTGGCGCGCCACATCAACATTTCTGGAGGCAATGGCTATTACCTTTCCGTGTTGACTCTTTTGTATGGCGGGTATGACCTTTTGCCGAGCTATGCGGGCGCTCGACATTATTCCCCAGTGAAGTTTTTTGCTATTCATTCCTGCGATGATGTCAGTGGTACCTTACTTTGATCATACCGAAGTTACCGTCCAATTTGCTGATGGAAAGCGCGACTTGAGTGATGTAAACCATGGCAGTAGATTTACGGTAATTGCGTGTGGCGCCCGAGAAAATACCACGGTTAAACTGATTGACCGTAGTTTAAGACAAAATGAAATTCTTCATTGCACTAAGGCATGGATAGTGTAAGAGCAGGCCTTGTTTTTGGTCTCCTTGCTCCTCTGTTAATGCAAGGGTGTGCATCATCTAGAAAGACTGATTACAAAGAAGAATCAGTAACGATATCTTCCCGTGCCCAGATACTGAGGTCATTGGACAGCCTCAAGGTTGCACCGGAGTCAAATTCCTGCGTATATGATCGCAGCGATTATACGCATTCCCAATCTCTCGAAAACAGATTAATTCTGAGGTATGGTGGCATATATGATCCTTATGAGCTGCGCTGGTACGACTCGAGAGACTCTGTGGACATAGAACACATTGTAGCAACGCGTGAAGCTCACGCCAGCGGGTTGTGCAGTGATAGCATAGACGGAGATATCCGCGAGCAATTTGCCAACGACACACTCAATCTGGTTTTGGTAAACAGTTCAGTCAACCGGAGCAAGGGAGCCCGGGATGCTGGGCAGTGGTGGCCACCCCATAATCAATGCTGGTTTGCACGGCAGATCATAGCGGTGCGTAAGGCCTATCAACTCTCGGTTGATCCTGAGGAGAAGAGCTCCCTAGCAGATAAAATCAATGCGTGTGATTCGTTTGAATTGGAGATTACACCTACACTCTATCCAAGTTTTCTGACGGACAGCTCAGTAGGGTGTGGACCTTTTGCAAACTGTACAGAACTTCGTAAATCCTATCCAGAAGGTGTATCGCATCATCACTGCGCGTATGAGACAGAACTGGACGCAAACCTGGATGGCTGGATTTGCGGTTGATGCGCATTGCAAATTAAAAGGTTAAACACAAATGCAGGCATCTGTACATCTGGCTTTTGACTTAGGAGCGTCCAGCGGTCGCGCTGTCTTGGGCAGGCTCGAAGGGAATCGTATGGAAATGCAGGAGGTGCATCGTTGGGACACACCAATCGAAGTTGAGGAAGAGCGACTCTATTGGGATCTGGATGCAGTGTGGAGTTCTATGCAGGAGGGGTTGGCGATTGCTCTTAAGGAGGCCCCTGATCTGTGCAGTCTGAGTGTTGACTCGTGGGGTGTTGATTATGTGCCCATGGACAGCACGATGCAGCCTCTGCGGCGCGCCCATGTCTACAGGGATCCTAGGTCGGCTTCGGGTGAAGCGCTTGCCTGGCAACGGGTTGCGCGAGAGGAGCTGTACGGTATGACAGGTGTGGCTTCACATCCAATCAACACATTGTTTCAGGTTTTGGCGGATGAGCAGATGACGCCACAGCGTCATGCCGCTACGTGTTGTAGACTACTCATTGCCGACTATATGAACTGGCGTTTTTGTGATCGCCCAGTAGCAGAGGAATCCTTGGCAAGCACAACGCAGCTTCTGAGTGCGAACTCGCGTTCATGGTCTGTTGAGGCTATGCAGGCTTTACAAATTGATCCAGTTACGTGGCCCCGGGTCGTACCATCGGGCACTGTACTTGGCCCTGTGCCAGATAATCCCAATGTGGCTGTTATCGCAAGCTGTTCGCACGATACGGCTTGCGCAGTTGCGGCGATTCCAGCGGGTGAGTATTCGTCCTGGGCTTTTCTTAGCAGTGGGACCTGGTCGCTTCTTGGTGCAGAAACTCCTACACCAATCTGTGTTCCTGCTGCAATGGAGGCTGGTTTTACGAACGAGGTGGGGTATGGGGGGACTATCCGATTCCTGAAAAACCTGACCGGGCTTTGGGTGCTACAGGAGTGCGAGCGCGTCTGGCGGGAGGCAGGAATGAACTTCGACTATACCGGACTGCTGGATGAGGCAAGCCGGGCAGAGCCCCCTGAGTATACCATTGATTTCAACGACCCGAGATTCTCCACGCCCGGAAATATGCCCCAGCGCATTGCAGATTGGTGCAGAGAACACAGGAGGCCTGTAGTAAGCGAACGTGGGGATATCGTACGGCTCATACTGGAAAGTCTGGCCGAAGTATATCGTACAACACTTGGGTCACTCTCAACTTTACTGGGGAGGCATTTTGATTGTCTGCATGTTGTCGGCGGGGGTAGTCGTAATAGATTGCTCAATCAATGGACGGCAGACCGCTGCGGTTTACCAGTCATTGCGGGCCCTTCCGAGGCGACGGCACTCGGAAACCTGCTCATTCAGGCAAAGGCCATGAGCCGTTTGCCCGTGGACAGCTCAATTCGTGAAGCGTCAGCGACCAGTGTAGTAACGGAAATTTTCCAGCCTAATCAATCCGGCGGACCTTGATACTGCGAAAATGAACTTCGTCGCCATGATCCTGCAGCAGGATATGGCCTTGAGGCCAGTACCCAAAACCTTCCCATACAACGTACTTGCTGCGGGCTACTAGTGCGCCAAAGACTGGGGTACCGCGCTCATATTCCACGACTTTGCGATCGTTGAGCCAATGCTCAACATGTGCTCCCTGGAACTCAGATTGTTCCATACGGCTGCCTAAGACACGCTCGTCCAATCTTTTGCCAGTTACGACGATACGGGCGCGATTCCATTTCCCTGGCTCTCGAACAGTTTTTCCTTCGTCTGCCGGGATCAGGTCGTAGAGCGATCCTAAGGTTCGGTTGCCGGCTGCACCTTGAGTTGCATCGGGGTGACGGTCATCATCCAATAATTGGTACTCCAGGCCGATGGCTGATGCATCGCTGCCATAGGACTCCGTTATAAAGTATTTGATACCACTGTTCGCCCCCTCCGTGAGTTTGAAGTCCAGACTGAATTCGAAAGTCGAATACTCATCAACGGTAACGATATCACCACCATAGGCTGCTTCAGCTCCTCCAGATGATTCAACGATAAGTATTCCGTCCTCGACACGCCAACCTTTTTCAGGGAAAGACTCCTTGCCTGCTCCACGCCAACCTCGGGTAGTTTCTCCATCAAAGAGCAGGGAGTATCCCTGAGCAATTTCCTGCTGACTGAGTGAGTTGGGGACAAGATTAATTACATAGTTGCTGGTCCATGGGCGAGGGGCTACATTTTCCTCCCACACCCGGATGTTACGCCAGCGAACGTTGCGGTTAGCCAGATCTTCCCGAGGTACGCTATGAACCTGGAGTGCGATGAAGCCCGAGGAAGTCATGTCATCGTAAAGGGCCGCACAGGCTACATCGTTAACCCAAGTGCGGATTAATGGTCCGATCGCTTCAATGTAGTAATGATTCCAGCCGTCGGGGTTAAAGGCCACGCGGCAGTCCTCATTCGCAGACAAGGGATACAACCAGCCTCGGCGGGCCTCGTCGTAGACTCCTCCGCTCCAGGCACGAGGGCTGGGATCAATTTCAATCTGATATCCGTGCACCCTGCCGTTCAAGTAATCCGGTTTGGATTCACTCCGAATCTGAATGCCGGAATTGATTGCGGGATCCACCCGTACTTCGAGATTAAGGGCAAAATCGCCGTAGGGTCGCTTTGTAGCTAAAAACGTATTTGGGGTATTTGCAACCGTAGTGCCGATAACCTCACCGTTGGAGGCTGTATAGGTCGCATCTCCCCCCATTCGCTCCCATTCGGAGAGGTCGTCCCCTTCGACAAGAAACTTCCATTCCTGACCAAAGCTGGTGGCTGTGAGTCCGAACGTAAGGAGTGTGAGCACAATTGCACGCAGCATAGTAAAAAGCGCTTGGTTGAGTAGCAAAGTATAAGATAATCAATGCATCGTCGCGGGTGACATTGTTATCTTTACAACATAATAGGCAGAATTATTCATGGTTACGAGAAGAGCATTCCTTGCGCAGTCCGGGGGAGGTATCCTCTTGGCAGGCTTGCATAAAAAAATTCCCACAATCCAGGATGTCATCAATCTGATCATGGAGGAGATTCCCGGTGCTCCGTGGGAACCGACGGTTGATACGGTTAAATCGGGAGACGTGACGCAGCCGGTGCGGGCTGTCCTTACAACCTTCTTGGCTACACAGCGGACCATTGACTATGCCGCGCGTCACGGTGTGAATCTCATCATTACGCATGAACCGACTTACTACAACCATCTGGATGAAACCTCATGGCTCGAAAATGACCCGGTCTATCAGAAGAAGCGCAAGACGCTGGAAGACAACGGAATTGTTGTGTGGCGTTTTCATGACTACTGGCATGCTCACAGGCCAGATGGCGTTGCGACGGGGGTTCTTAAGCGTCTTGGCTGGGAAGCGTACGCGCAACCGGATCAACCCCAGATATGCCAGATTCCCTCTGTACCGCTTGGCGAGCTTTCCCGATTCATGAAGGATCGTTTTGGGGCGGAGCGGATCCGTGTTATGGGAAGTGCGGACATGCCGTGTAGCCGGGTAGGCCTTCTGGTTGGTGCGGCAAGTGGGCAGCGTCAAATTGAGATGCTGTCTGAGGTTGACGTTCTTGTTGTGGGTGAAGTTCGAGAGTGGGAAACAACCGAGTATGTTCGTGATGCGAACTGGCAGGGCGACAGACAGATGGGCTTGATTGTAATCGGGCACGCACTCAGTGAAGAGCCGGGTATGGAGTGGCTTGCTGAATGGTTGACGCCCAGGCTACCTGGCACGATAGTGGTGCACCAGGAAAGCGGAGACCCATTCTACTTTGTGTAGAAGAGGAGATACACCTGGAACGTATTTTTCAAACGAGATAGGTTCTGGATACAGGAGGTGCGTTTCGATGACTTGGTTCCAACAGTGGTTCGGTGTGATTATTCAGGAATCCATCCCAGTGAAACGGAAGCGAGACCACTTCTATGATTACGTTTTCTCGTCGCTTGGGGTTACCTTACAAGCTGTTGTCATTTCCCAAAATTTCTCATGAGTTACTACATACTCGATAGACTTAAATGGTCTGTGTTAGTTGCGATTATTATCCCGATGTCCTGCACAACCCCCGATCCGTTGGGGATTTTTGAAGGAACTACCAATGTGGGCGATGCCCCTTTGGGGGGAGGTATGTTATTTGATCGGAATACGGAAACGTACATTGTTACCGGCAGCGGCGCGGATATCTATGGAGCCAGCGATGAATTCTTCTTCGTCTGGAAAGAAGTTGCCGGTGACCTGGTGTTACAGACAGATGTTGAATTTGAAGACACTACGGGGCACCAGTATCGCAAGGCGGGGTGGATGGTTCGGGAGAGTTTGGAAGCAGATGCCGCTTATGTGGATGCCTTGGTACATGCTGATGGGCTGATTGCACTGCAATGGCGTTCGGAAACAGGAGGTCCAACCCGTGAGGTGACGACTCCTGTGCGCGCTCCTGCCTCACTTCGACTTGAACGTACAGAAAACCTGTTCACACTTTATCTGGACAGGCCAGGGGAGCGAACGACAGTTGTAGGGAACATCACAGTGGCGCTGCCAGACTCGGCCTATGCGGGTCTCGTTGTTTGTGCCCATGATGCCGAAGTTCGGGAGACAGCCGTTTTTACCAATGTTCATTTGCAGGAGAAGACTGTGACCGGGGAGCGGGTAGTAGAGAGCACCCTCGAAATCATTGACAGCCAGACTGGTGAACGCCAGGTTGTCCATCAGGCCCAGACGCATTTTGAAGCTCCCAACTGGTCGCCGGATTCGTTAACACTGCTCTATAACAGTGGTGGGCATCTGTATCATATGCCTTCTACCGGGGGCGAACCTGTTATGCTTGACACACAGTTTGCTGATCGTTGCAACAATGACCATGGATACTCCCCTGATGGTACAGAACTTGCTATCAGCCACAATACGGAAGACAAGGGATCGTTGATCTATATCATGCCTGCTACGGGCGGAGAACCCCGATTGGTCACTGAACTTGGTCCCTCTTACTGGCATGGCTGGTCACCGGATGGGCAGAAGCTCGTTTACTGCGCCCGTCGTGGTGATAATTATGACGTCTATGCGATTGGACGAAATGGTGGAGAGGAAGTGCGGTTGACGGATGCAGAGGGGCTTGATGATGGGCCGGAATATTCTCCGGATGGTCAGACGATTTATTTCAATTCTGTACGTACGGGGCAGATGAAAATCTGGCGAATGGATGCGGATGGCGGCAACCAGACACAGGTTACGCAGCAGGATGAATTTGGGGATTGGTTTGCACACCCATCTCCTGATGGTCGCTGGATTGTATTTCTGTCCTACGATAAATCCGTAGAGGGGCACCCAGCGAACAAGAACGTAAAATTACGGATCATGCCCACAGACGAAACCGAAGATCCAAGGATAATTGCCCATTTGTTTGGCGGACAAGGGACGATAAATGTACCGTCCTGGAGCCCGGATAGCCGGCATTTTGCTTTTGTCAGCTATCGCTTGGTGGGGCAGAATAGTCTGGATTAGGGCGGGGCATACGCGCACCGACCGAGTCCCGCCAGGATTGCATCTTATGCAGGAGTTCCTGGGTTTTGGCAGGTTCGAAAGTACTGATATCGGTGGTTTCGCCTGGATCTGAGTCAAGGTCGTAGAGCTCTACTGAGTTCGTCTCGAACCATTCAATAGCCTTGTATCGTCCTTGACGAACGGCTCCAGACGGACGATTGGCAGAGCCGTGGTAGTGGGGAAAATGCCAGTAAAGTTCCCTTTCGGGGGCTGGTTGCGCAAACAAGTCGAGGCCATCAACATCAATAGGATTGGGCAGGCCTGCCAATGAAGTTATGGTTGGTAGCAGGTCATCCGTCGTACCAGGTACATCTATGATCGTTGGCTCACGCGATATACCGCTCACTATGAGAGGTATACGTATCCCTCCCTCGTACAGCCAGCCCTTACCTGCACGGAATGGCTGATTGGAGGTTGGTGCCCAGGTACGTCCTTGGCTGAGCGTTGATAGCCCGCCGTTGTCTGAAGTAAATACGACAATCGTGTTATCGTGAAGTTCAGCAGCTTCTAATGCCTGCAGGACGAGTCCCACACTCTCGTCCACCGAAGCGATCATAGCCGCGTAAACTGCGTGATCTTGTGTCAGGCGTGTTGCACCTCCAAACTGCTCCTGTTCAAACATCGTAGCAGGCTCGGATGTCCTGAACCGTTCAATGTCCTGTTCTTTGGCCTGTAGCGGTGTATGGACACCGTAATGAGAGAGCACAAGGAGAAATGGGGTTCCACGATTGGTCTCAATAAAGTCTATGGCAAGATCGGTTAGGCGATCGGTGAGGTATGTGCTGTCCGCATCCGTTTCCAGTCCAGGCACATTTGAAGCTGGAAAATTCGTATTGATGTAGGGTGCAAAGAATGATCCGGGTTGTCCGGCATCATTGGATGCAAACACCTTGTCGAATCCCTGATTTTCAGGACGAAAAAGTCCAGTGCCCAAATGCCATTTGCCGATATATGCGGTACTGTATCCGGCCTGCGCGAATGTCTCCCCAAGAGTGGTTTCTTCAAGTGGTAGTGCGCGGCGGTACTCAGCCTGGAGGAGTTGTCCGTTCGCGGCTCCTCCAATCCAATTGGTTATTTGAAGCCTTGCCGGATGCTTTCCTGTCATAATACTGGCACGCGTGGGAGAGCAAACCGAGCTGGATGCATAAAACTGTGTAAATCGTGTGCCTGAAGCTGCTAGGCGATCTATATTGGGCGTATGATAGAATGTGCTTCCATATACACCGGTATCCATCCATCCAAGGTCATCAACCAGAATCAAAATTACGTTCGGCTGGGCCAGCCTACAGGCCATCAGGAGGAACGGGAGCAGTAAGAGGGGACTAAACTTCAAAATGTGACTACTAGTGTTTCGGGGTTTTCCATTGCATCCACCTGCAGTCCGGTCAGCCGCGCCTCATGCACGGATTGATCTCCAATTACGGCCGTATATGAACTGCTGGTATCAAATACTTTTGCTCTGAATGGTAGCGTCGAAAGGCGGAGCGTGTAAAGTGTATCCATTGTGGTTTCATTAATCAGTGTAAATACGGGCTCGGTTAGCCCCTCGACATTGATAGGGGGCAAATATCCGGCTGCCTGTCGGCCATAATTGCTTTCCTGGGTGACCGTAACCGGCCAGTCAGAATACTGATAGGCATCCTCACTCGCCGGATCGACCCAGCGAGGCCATGCCTCAGCAGTAATCGTACGGGAATCCCGATTAAAACGAATGATTCCATAACCAGGTACACGATCATAGAGTGCCTCCGGTGTGCGGCCGCTCTTCACTGGATTGGCTACGGCGTGTACCGTCATGTGATTCCCAAAGCCGTCCAAGTGATCACCAGTATAGGCCGGAGCTCCTGGTTTACGATTGCCGCCGGGCTCCGGCGGAAACCAGCGCCGAGGCCACACATTGGCGATTGCGGGTGATATGAAGGCATTGGGGCCATCCCCAAACTCGGCGATGCCATACTGCACGAAACTACCCAGATGCTGATCACCGGCTACATGAAATGCGAACCCTTTCCGAATGGCGTTTAATGCACGGTTGCGTCCACTCTGTGGCCAACCATTAGAGTCCATGTCTGTGCCTAGATGGTCGTCGCTCATGTATTCCCCTGGCTCGGCATATCTCATTTGTGGAACGACGCGATCGTCAAATGACCCGCTGGGCAGTGTGGCTAGGTTGCTGAACAACGTCTGGGAGAGCATCACTTTCATCCAGACATTATCAGGGTACTGGTGGGCCCACTGGTTCAGGAACTTGAGTTGTCGCGGCCCCAGGAGGTGCGCTTCTGTTACTGAGGTAGCGTCATATTCCCGGTTTTCTGGCCAACCATTGCGTACCTGTGCCTCTGGAAGGACCAGGCGGGGAGCTGATTTCCACATACGATCTGCCACAACGGCGAAGCTGATATCACCATAGGTCAGGTTCGTATAGTATACGCTGATATCCTGCTCAATGGGCGTGGGGTCAAAAGGATCGGGCAAGTGGGAGACCTGTGTATTGTGGACAGCGTTGACAAAACGGGCATCCATGATGTAGCCACCGTTGTCGGACTGTGGCCGCCACGGTCCCTCAGCTTTCTTGCCACCATGCCCCCAGATGTTGCCATGATATACGTCGTGGTCATCCGGGATCGCCACGGTGGGGCGATCACGCATTAAGTCCCTGAAAGCCCAAAGGAACCTGTACCAGTGGTAGTGATAGTCCAGGAAAGTCTTGTCAAGGGGCGAACGAATTATGCCTGCAAGCCCGCCTTCATAGATCTGATCCCCGGCGAAAAAGAGTAAGTCAGGATCATGGTAGGCCACAGCGGCTGTGAGTTCACTGTGAGGGTACCAGATTGTACTGTGATTCCACACCAGATCCCGCCCCTGGGAAATATTTTGGCAATTCAGTGAGGCCAGGACAAACTCATCATCCTCAACCTGTGCCATACGTACCGTGCCTGGAAAGTGTACGCGCTCGGTGCCGTTTGCAGTGCGCAGATCGTAGGTCAGCCGGTAAGGCACGTCGGTGTTCGCCTCAAAATCGTCCACGCGGAGAGGGGCGGTATAGCTATCAGGAATGATTGTAGTGCTCGCTGAGTGCACCCAGTCTCCATTGAGCATGAGCTCTAGCCCAACTGTAGGCGTATCGTCTTCCCCAATCGGTGGCATTTGTGCCGTCATTTTCAGCGTTCCGTCGCTTACGGTATACTGAGCCGCCAGTATGGGGCCGAATGCCCGCGCTTCATCATACTGGAATTTCGATCCCCCAATCGTCCAGTCGTCAAACCAATAGCCTTCCCCTTCCATAAGGGGACTGTTATGACTCACCAGTGCTACATTGCCCTCAAAATACTCGTGAGGCAACCCACTGTATCGTGCCTCTGCCAATACTTCCTCGGTAACCGGATCTGAGGCAGTAACAATTAATTCGTAGTTGTCTCCAGCCGCGCTGGCCTGTATGCTCAACTTTACAGGATCACCCGCCGACAAGCTACCCGTAGAGGTCTCGGGTTCAATGAGCGGCCACGCCTCAACGGTAATATTGGCGCGTGGGCCTTTCGGGGCATCTGCATTGGTATTGGACCGGACAATGATCTGTCCCTGACCGTCTACTCCTACGATCAGCCCCCCATCTTCGGCGGGCCAGTGGTGAACAAGGCTCGAAATCCTCCAATCCACGTCTGGCCCCCCCGCACCAAGCAGAAAACCTGACCACGTACTACTATGTGCACTGTCTGTCGGTGATAATGCTCCCGTCCGAACTGACATCGACAATTCTCCTGCCTCGGCGCCCAGATAATGGGTGAGCAAATGAAGTGTTCTCATTGGTTTGGCGCTCCTGCCCTCAATGCACTCAATGCGGCCGTTGGCATAACGCCAATCCATCAGGCGGTTAGCATAGAAATCGGATCCGATCCACACACGCTCAAGACCGTCAGGGAGGTCAAGCGTGACATTGGTTGTTGACGGTGAAACGCAGCCGGATACAAGGAATCCGGCAAAAAGAGCAATAGTAGCAATTCTAATCATTTTAGTCACTCATGCAAATAGCAGTGGCCTCTATATTTCCAACACCAAACTCGGGATTTGTTCTTTGGCAGTTCCTGATGGAGAAGATACGGACTAACCAATACGGTGTACATGCAACAGCTTAGCAGGGACGTAATCTTTCCACTTATTCACTTCATCTTCCTGGGCCGTGAAGTAGAAAATCTGGCGGTTGGCCGCCAGAGTTGACATGGTCTTGATGATAGCCTGCGCACGCGGATCGTCGCTATTGGCCAATGTTTCGTCCAAGGTGAGTGGTAACCGGTAACTGGTTTCCTGAGTCTCTACGAATGCGAGGCGCACAGACAGGAGTAGTTGCACTCTCGTAGCGCTGGATAACTTGGTTAGGTCAAAGTCTCGCTCAAGTTGGTTATCCCTCGCTCCGAAGGTATTGTCTTCGGGGATGCGGAGGGTATAGCGGTTGCCGGTAACCCGTTCAAAATTCTCTTGTGCGCGCTGAAATACCGGAGGGGCATTCTTTATCGCACTGTCGCGGAGGGTATCCAGTATGGCCTGGCCAACAGCCTTTGCCGCTTTTTCGCTTCGTACGTTCTCAAGCTCTAAGCGCTTGTTCTCTTTTTCTGCTAAAGCATCTTCCAGTGAACGTCCCTCTTCGGTACGCCCGATCTCCAAGTCGAGCCTGGTGAGACGCTCTTGTAAACCACTCGCTTCTGCAGACTGACTCTGTGCAGCCGCCAGTTCATCCTCAATATTTTCGAGTTCCACGAGTGATTCATTTTCGCGCAGATCCTCTGGTGAAGGGCGCAATGTGTTCGCTCGGACCTTTAGGTTATTCCTATGGGAATTAGCTCTTTCCCATTCGGCATATTGCCTTGCGCAGGCCGCCAGACCGGATAAATCCCCTATTTCAAGCTCCAAGTCCTTGAATAGATTTGCATGCTGGGATACTTGTTCTTCAAGGTTGCGTTGCGTTGTTTCCACCCCTCTTTTTTCCTGTTTCAGTCTGGTATGATCGCGTTTGGCCGCATCATCGTCATTTCTAACGATATCAAGGAATCGCTCGGCATCATGTGGATTTGCTGGTTTTTCGTATCCGTACTGCTCAAAGGTGCTGCCTACAGTTTCCAAAAGGGTGCGGTAGGTTGCAGATACTTGTTCGCATCTGTTTGCCAGCTCTTTTGCTTTATCATCTAGCTCCTGCCAGTTCAGGATGCTGCCAACAAGTTCAATCAGGGATGTAATATCGTTTGGCGGGTCAAGATTAATTGTCCTTATTAGTTCTTCTTTCTGTTCTTCCAATTTGGATTGTTGCCCGGACACACTCTCAAGGGATCGCTCTATCCGATGGGATTCGTTCCTTTTGAGCGAGTCTAACTGCGCATGGGAGCGTTCCTCGGTCAGTTGATCAAGCCCCGATTGCAGGGCGTCCGGCTCTGGATTTTCGGGCAATTCGGGAAGGAGGCGCTTAATACTGTCTTTTTGCGAAGGGGATATTTGTGGTCGATATCCCGATCGTAGAAGGATATATGTCCATCCAATCAGCAGGCTGATAACCAGCCCTAGATATCCGCTGGGATGGATCGCAATCCCGAACCACAGGGCCATAGCTGCGGAAACAATAGCCGTAGTCAGGAGAATATTTCGCGTCCTCTTTTGTTGGGGCGTCTCATCTCTCAGGGCCAGGATCCATTGTAAAATATCCCGTTGAGCATCACGAAGTTTGTTGCTTTCAGCATTGCCATTATTGGCCTTATCGACTCCAAGCAGGATCTTTAATTCTTCCAGTGCTTTTTTCTCCTGGGTATGCGAAGCAAAGTTCTTCGCATAGCCTTGCAGCCTTAAGAGATCTTCGCGCGTAAATGTCGGTTGCCATCCTTTCGGCAAGAGACCGTTCAACCTTCTCCAAGCATTCAGGGCCTGTTTTTCAGCGGCCTGGTGCGTTTCATTCAGTTCTTCAAGCTTCCGGTGTTTTTCGGAAAAATCACGAACTTGGGCAATCAGCAGCTGCAGTGCACCCGGTTCGAGACCATTCGGTGAGAGGTGGTTTTCTTCTAGATTTTTTTGTACGCGTTCAATAGTTCGGCGCCCTTCATCCGCCTCTCTTTCCAGGCGGTCAATTGTCTTGGCTAGCTCCTGCGCGTTCATTACAGCATTAGCTAGGCTTTGACTGGATCGGATAACACGAGGGTAGGATTCTGCGACGGCGTGGGCTTTTTGGTATTCGGCTTCAGCGTTGCGCCACCGTATTATTTTTCCGATCAGTTCTGCGCGACGGCCGGCTTCCAGGCTTAGGTCAAGTTTCTGCCTGAGGTTTGCACGGTGATTCTTCTGCTGCTGAAGACTGCTTTGTTCTTGAATAACGGATTGCAGTTTTTTGTTGATCGCTTCAAACTCTTTGGTTTCATTTGTTTGGCCGTAGCTTCTCTGGAGTTTAAAACCAAGCGTCCTGCCCGCAGCTACAATGTCAAACCCACCATTGGCTTGCTTGATAATTTCCCGGGCAAGTTCGTTATCATCATTTTTTTCGGGGAGCAGTTCCTGTAAGGATAAGTGATAGCTTTTGGGTCGCAGGAACTGCGAGAACTGGCTGTGATCGACCGTTCTCGCATTGATTCGACACTTCGTACGCGTCCCTTTCGCGTCCAAAGAGAGTATCTGATTGCCAAAACCCAGATTTGCTTGCCCGTATAGTTTCACCGCACGCGCGGCACTTGGCAGAAGCAGGCCATTTAGTGCATTGGCGATGGTGGTCTTCCCCGATCCATTTGGGCCAAATATGATATTGAGGTTTGGGGACAGTCCTGAGAGATATAGGTCAAAGTGTAATCCATACATCCGATCAATCCGGACCTCCTTGAAGAGCAGTGACTCAGCCATTTTCCTCTTTCTGTGCGAGAAGTTCGTCAAGAAGAAGCATACTCTGCTGAATCACCAATTTGGAGAGTGTTGCTGTATCGGGCTCCTGTTCACCCAGACTCTTAAATCCAGCACTCTTGTATACCGAGGCAGCAGATTTACGAGCAGTATCAAGCAATGCGTGATCTCCACCACTCTTGAGATCCAGGATCCACCGCGCAAGAATACCCGGTGGAGCGTTATTGAGTTGTGCGATCTCTTCTAGGTCTCGGGTTGGCGAGGTCTCAACATATACTTTATCGACAGTGATGCTGCATTCGTTCACTTGGACGTCAAGATCATCAACATCAGGTAGTCCCTCGATTGAAAGCGTGCGGTGAAGCCGTGTTTGTCCTTTTAGAACAGGGCGGCACGATAGGTATTGAAGATTCGGATGGCTATTGATCAATTCACTGCCGCATTCCTCAAGCTGTTCAGCGACCAAGATTTTTACTTCGCTGATTTGTGCTGCAGCAGATACGTCAACCGGAATGGTTTCATACCGCACGGAAGCAAATGGCAGCTGTACAGCTCTAATTTGATTGTCCTGGCTGACTGTAATCATCCAGGGTCCATGAACACCGGGTTCTCCCGGGTCCAGGGGTTGAGGTGATCCGGGATAGAGTATGGGGATTTGGTGGTCATCATGAAGCTTGGGGGCATGTACATGCCCGAGCAGCCATAGATTCACCGGTTGATTGATCAGATTCTGTGTGGTAAGTGGGGCGTATTTGCTTTGCGTATCTAGATCTCCATGTACAATACCAATCGTGAAGTCTTTGCTTTGATTGAGACCAAGCGAATCCAAGGGCGAACGATCATAGTGGGAGCTTGGAAATGACCATCCTACACATCGTAGGCTTCGGCCAGAATGCGTCCTCAATACCGTTTCATCCCAAGTGCCGTCACGCCCAAGAAATATGAAATTATCCTCAGGCATTGATTCTGCAAGTTGAGGAAAGACGTCATAATCGTGATTTCCGGCAATGGCTACGACAGAGATACGTTCTTGATTAAGTTGGGTAATTCCCCTTCGAAGGGCCCCATAAGCTTCGAAATATGCATTCTTGTTGTCGGCCAAATCCCCGGTAAGAATTACGGCATCAACCCGTTCTTCAATGGCAGTTGAAACCGCCCGCTCCCAGACCGCACGCACCGAAAGAGATTTATCACCAGAAGGAACCCTGGACGGATACCGCCCTAGGTGTGCATCTCCGAGGCATAATAACTTGATCAAAACGTTTTGAGAGATTTTGGGTCTGGAAATATAGTATGAGACTGTCGAAAAAAGGCGCTTAAGATCTCGGACGAAATTACTACAAGGGTCAATATTGATTTCTGCAAAGATTTTAGACGCGATTCCGCCGTTACCACAGCATGAAAGCTCTTCAGGGGGGTACGCGATTGAATGGATTTCAGAAGGCAGATGCAGGGTATCTACTGGAGGCGGTCGCGCACAACTCGAAACGATTCCATAGGATTGCGCCGTGAACAGCTACCATAAGCGGCTAAAATATCCTTCGCTCTCTTTGCATTTTTACTTCTTCTCCGCAAATACCGCTTGGCTGTGCTTTTTTCACATCCTATTGATATGGGGCACTAAGTCCTTGCTGTCATGGGTATTCGCCGGGATTAAATGCTCGCCCAGGATCATACCCGCCTGTCCTTCGTCACGCGCTTCATTGACTTCTACATCGTATCGGCACGCTATTTTACTCAGTGGCTATCATGATCCGTTTACCAATATTGATCTCTTGCTCCAGGCGTTCATCTTTGTCCCCAACCGGGGAAAAACGTGCAAAAATTCATGATCACGGATACATTATATTGCATGGGACATTCGTACCGATACTCACCGCCTTTGCAATTATCGCAGACCCCTGCGATATTTTGACTCTGAGTCCCGCGCGTAACTTGGATCCCGGCATTTGAATATACCAGCACATTTTCATCGCTATGCCTTTTACAACGATAAAGCCTGCACCTTGGATTGCTCTTTTCCTGCTGGTAGCCGTAGCCGCCTGCTCTCGGCCGGATGCTCAGACCGGCTGGCCAGTGCTGAAGACATATTCGGGGGCCTATCTGGACGAAGTTGCGATGCCACTGGGGGGTATTGGGACCGGGACGGTATCCCTCGGAGGGCGCGGAGACCTGCGGGACTGGGAAATCATGAATCGCGGAGCGCTGGGCTACCTGCCGGCCTTTAAGCTCGTCCAGCCAACCATTGCAAACGGGCCGTTCTTTGCACTCTATTATCGGACACCGGACACCCCGGGTCAGGTTCGCGTGCTGGAGGGTCCCGTATCACCAAAGGAGCACAGCGGTGACTGGGGTGCGGATGCCGTCAATTCGGGTTTCCCTCGTTTTGAGTCCACGACATTTGAGGCCGCCTACCCGTTGGCACAGGTGTCGTTTGAGCATAAAAACGTACCACTGGAAGTACGCCTAGAAGCATTCAATCCGCTACTTGTTGGCGATGCCGAGCAAAGTGGTATTCCTGTGGCGGTTCTTCGTTATGTGCTAGCCAATCCGACCCAGGATTCGGTGGAGGCGGCCGTGGTCGGCATGGTACCCAATTACATTGGAGCGGATGGCTGGACCGGTGCACCGGACAGGAATGTGAACTCGTTTCGTACAGATGGGGGCATCCGAGGCGTTTACATGACATCGGACGGTGTTGATTCTTTGGATGTAAACTGGGGCACCATGGCTCTGGCGACCACGGCCAGTCCGGTCACTTACCGTACCTCTTGGGATCCATTGGCCTGGAACTGGACGTTCCGCGAATTCTGGGATGATTTTATTGAAGATGGTGAGCTTACCGATCATCCCGACACCGCCCATGTCATTCAGACCCCGCCGGCGACCCTTGCCGCTAAAGTTGAGCTCGCGCCAGGCGAGACACGTGCAATCGCATTCATGCTGACCTGGCATTTCCCGAATCGGCGTGCATGGGATCATGGGGTTCATCACGCCGGAGAATTTGGCGGTCCCGAAATCGTTGGTAATTACTACACGACGCTGTATGAAGACGCCTGGGATGTCGCCGTGCGCACCGCCTCGGCACTGGACAACCTGGAGGCGGAAACTGTAAGTTTTGTACGTATGCTGGTAGACAGCGATGCTCCAGAGGTACTCAAAGAGGCGGGACTCTTTAATCTCAACCACCTGCGGAGCCAGACGGTTTTCAGAACTGCCGATGGACTTCCGTACGGCTTTGAGGGAACCGGGAGCATCAACGGAACGAAGATCGGAGCATCCCGCAGTTCTGGATGGGGGTTCGGCACATGCTTTCACGTGTGGAATTACGAGTCTACCGTCCCATTTTTGTTCGGGGATCTGTCCAAGTGGTTCCGGGAGGTGGAATTCGTGCATTCAGTCAACGACGATGGAGCCATGAGTCATCGCGTCGGACTTCCCATTGAACTTCGGGCCCGGAGCTTCCAACGCTGGGCGGCCGACGGGCAGATGGGAACGCTGATCAAGGTATATCGCGACTGGCAGCTGTCAGGGGATGATGAGATGCTCCGCCGGATGTGGCCCAACATCCGTAAGTCCATGAGTTTTGCCTGGACGGGTATTTGGGATCAGGACAAGGATGGAGTGATGGAAGGTAGCCAGCACAACACCATGGACATCAACTATCTGGGGCCGAATCCACAGATGGCTGGCTGGTATCTGGGTGCACTGCGGGCCTCAGAGGAAATGGCGCGGTACTTGGGAGATGATGCTTTTGCACAGGAAACCAGAGAGCTGTTTGAGCAGGGCAGTGCCTGGATAGATAACAACATCTTCAACGGTGAATACTACGAGCATCACATACCGGAAGGAACCAGCACCGTGGCACAGTTAGGCAAGGGGTGCTTGGTAGACCAACTGGTCGGACAATACCTGGCGCACACAGCAGGCCTGGGGTATCTCCTGAACAGGGACAACGTGCAGACCACGCTGCGCAGCATCATGAAGTACAACTACATTGACAACTTCAACGAGCACTTCAACACCTTTCGGAGCTTTGGCCTGGGCAGCGAGGCAGGTTTACTCATGGCCAGCTATCCGCGCGGAGAGTTGCTGGATTTCCCCTTCCCATATTACACGGAAATCATGACCGGCTTTGAGTACAGTACCGCGGCCCACATGATCTATGAAGGCCAGGAGGATGCGGGCCTGAAGGTGTTTCGGGCTATTCGGGACCGCTATGATGGCCGCAAGCGCAATCCGTTCAATGAAGGTGAGTACGGCCACCGATATTCACGGGCTATGGCCGCGTGGGCCGGGCTGCTGGCTTACACGGGTTTTCAGTACTCGGCGGTAGAAAATCGCATGGGGTTCAATCCAAGGCCCGGTACCTACTTCTGGTCTAACGGATACCAGTACGGCAGTGTAACTATTGCTGGCGGCGGATCACAGATGTCCGTTGAATTACATCCCGCCAATGGTTCCATTGAGTTGAATCGGCTTGTACTGCACGGCTACGGGGAAGCGGAGTTTATTGACGGGCGAACATTTTCGCAGGGAGAAGCCTCAACGGTCGTTGTGGAGCGGCAGGAAATGTAGCGGAGTATCTCAGAGTGCTGACCTACCAGTTGGCTTTGAGCCAGCCGGGAAACGAGCCAGCGAACGCAGCGAATCCAGGCCGGTCGGCGGGGTGATTTCATTCGTGTTCAGCCCGCATCTGAAACTGGGCCAGAGCAATCGCGGGAATACGATTAGGCAATCGGCAAGGCAGGACCAGTGCGATTACAGTGCACCCATCGCAGTTCCAGCATCCAATCATGGCCTTCCCCGGCATGGTGCAGCGGCCACGGGAATTGACCCAGTGAATTTTTCACAATAATCGCTCGGGCTTCTATTACGGAACCGGGTGGCTTGCGCGGTCCGCCAGATGGCAGCAAGCGGCGCCTCGTTTGAATGTTTCTGGTGGTCATCTTCTTCGCGTTCGGCGAAGATCCAGTGAGGGATTGCTTTTTCTGTCGCCGGAGAGCGCGGAATGCCGAACTGCCATACAATTGAAGGCGCGGAGTCTGAATGGGAACGACGATGACATCCACGGTGCACGAGGTGATCAGACTTGCCGTCTCGTCAAAAAAAAGATCAGAAAATCTTCAAAATTGTTGTTAGGTATTGTTTTATATTGAAATTGGTCGCATCGGCAGTCGGCCAGTTTGCAGGAAGTGGGACCCAGTGAGGATGCATGCATCTGGCGCGAAGCCGTACATGCTGCCTCACGGATGATCCTGCCACCAGAACAAGGTGAATCATGCTTACGCGACTGCCTACCCTCATCGTTGCGCTGCTGCTGGCCTGCCCGGGTGTAGTGCTGGCCCAGTCCCAGTTGGCCCCCAGCGCGGGAGAGCCCCACGGCTCGTGGGGCTCATTTGGTTTGCAACCAGATGTGACCATCACGGGCACTGTAACCGATGTCAATGGAGATCCCTTGGGCGGCGCGACAGTGCGCGTCCCAGAATCCTTTATCGGGACGGCTACCGATGTAGATGGCAACTATGAGCTAATCGTCCCCGACGACGCAACTATTCTCGTGTTCTCGTTCGTGGGCTTCGTTACGCAGGAAGTGGCTATTGAAGGTCGGACGGTCATTGATGTGATGATGGAGGAGGACACGGCGGGACTTGAGGAAATTATCGTTACGGGTTACGGTACCCAGTTGCGTAAGGATGTCACCGGATCCATTGCCTCAGTTTCGGCTGCGGACCTGGCTTCGCGACCGGTTGCTTCAGTGGAAAAGGCCCTGCAGGGTCTGGTTCCGGGCATCAATGTAGCTGATCGAAGTGCCAACCCAGGTGATCTGGCTCAGATCTCAATCCGCGCCATCGGTTCTCTGTCCGCCGGCTACGAGCCTCTCTGGGTAATTGATGGGTTTCCGACCGACCAGCGGAATGCCCAAATGCTTAACCCCGCGGATATTGAATCAATTGATGTGCTCAAGGATGCCTCGGCAACGGCCATTTACGGGTCCCGGGGAGCCAACGGCGTGATTATCGTCACCACAAAGTCTGGACATATCGGGACCGCTCAGATCAATTTGGCTATGAACGCCGGGATATCAAACATCACGCAGGCCTCACGCTTCAAGATGCTGAATGCTCAGGAGTATGTTCAATTTCATACTGAGCAGAATGGCGGTACAACGCCCACGTGGATTTCCTCCGTTTGGGATGGGTCCACGGACACGGACTGGCAGGATGAGCTCTACGAGACTGCTCCCTTCCACAGCTGGTCCCTTTCTGCACACGGGGGAACCGAAAAAGTCTCCTACCTGCTTTCAAGCAGCTATACGCAGGAATCGGGAGTCATACCCGGCGAGGGATTCAATAAGATCGGAGCCCGCGTTAAACTGGACTATCGGCCCAGCAACAGAATCACTTTCGGGCTGAATGTGGCTCCGAGCGTGTCCAAGATCACGAAGTCCAGTCGGCCCAGCGAAGATGGCAGTGACTGGAGATCTGCATGGGCACAAGCCATTCTGTTGCCACCCATTATCCCGGTCTTTGATTCCGATGGTGAATATGCCATCGGAAGTTATGTGCCGGGCAATTTTCCGATTGGGAATCCCCTGCAGACCGTCAACCAGTTCAAGCGCACGCATGATCTGTTCAGGATGCTGGGTGGAGTAAGCATGGAGGTGGAGGCGTTTCCAGGCATTACGTTCAAGTCGGTTCTGTCCACTAATATCGGATCTGACAAGAACGAATCGCTCTACGACGCTCCCGCCGGCCCGCCCCGATTTTCCTATCCGTCGGTCAGTACCCTTAATGTAGGGCAAGTGTGGCGGCGGGGATGGCTGAACGAAAACACGGTCAACTTCCGCAGGCAATTTAGACGGGATCACTTCTTTGATGTGCTGGCCGGCTTTACCCTGCAACGAGACCGAGTCGAGTTCGTGTCCTCCAACGTAGCAGGACTGCAGATTCCGGGAGCGAGGATTCTGTCTATCGGTGACTCGGAGACCCTTACCTCCAACAATGGATTCGGCGAAAACGCACTCGCCTCTATTCTCGGACGGCTCAACTATTCGTTCAAGGACCGATACCTACTGACAGCCACCGTACGGCGGGACGGGAGTTCAAGGTTCGGGGCCAATAATCGCTACCAAACGTTCGGCTCATTCGCTCTCGGCTGGCGCCTATCCGAAGAGGACTTCGTTAAGGAGCTGGGTTTTGTCAACGATGCGAAGCTTCGGGTGTCCTACGGCTCCACAGGCAGCAATGCAATTCCAGACTTCATTGCGAGGCCGAGCCTGCGACCCGTCAATCACTCGCTCGGAGCCGCTCAATTGACTGGCGTTGCCATTGGTGATCCGGGTAACCCCGGTTTGACCTGGGAGACATCCGAGCAACTTGATATTGGCCTTGATCTGATTCTATTCGATGGCCGCTACAGCGTGGTGCTGGATTACTACAATAATGTCACCACTAGCTTGCTCTTATCGCGGAATATCGTGGCGTCGTCTGGCTATGGGGGCTTCCTTACTAATATCGGCAGCATGCGCAACGATGGCATTGAGCTGTCAGCCAGTGTTGCTGTGATGGAGACAAGTGATTTCGACTTGGTTGTGGGCGGCAATGTGACGAACAACAATCAGGAGATTCTGGATTTGGGAGGCGATGAAGAGATTAGAAATTTCTTCGGGGCGCTACGCCGCACGGTTGGCGGAGAACTGCAGAACATTCATGTTGTAGAGCATGTGGGCATCGTGAGGGAAGGGGAAACACATCCGGCGCAGCCGGGGGCGGAACCGGGTACGATGCTCTACAGAGATGCCGATGGCGATGGTTCGATCAGTAATTTCCTAGGGCCTGATGGCGTTAACTTGGAGGGAACGAATCTGGACTACATCTATGGATTCTACACCGATGTTCGCTACAAGGACTTCGAGCTTAATGTCCGGTTCAACGGACAGGCCGGTGCCTCCGTTCTGGATCTATATATCATTCAGATCGGCGCACCGTTCCGCCGGGTCAATCTGTCCAGGGAATTCTGGTACGATGGCCGGTACATTTCGGAAAGTGAACCTGGCGATGGCAAGACGCCGAGCGCCTCAGGATTTGATACCGGGATTGGAGCCGTTTCGAGCCTTGGTATTCAGGATACCGATTTTCTCAGACTCCGCAACATAACGCTGACCTATAACCTGCCCCAAAGGCTGCTTCAGGGAATCGGCGTCCGGGGTGCACGCGGGAGAATCTATACGTCTATGGAGAACGTCCACATGTGGACCAGCTTCATTGGCGGCAATCCTGAAGGGCGGCGGAATTCGGCCGGCGGTCCGTCGCTGTTCGGCGGATCCAGGATTCCCGGCGTAGCGGACGGCAGAGAAATCGGACTGACGAGTCCACCGCACCTACCGCTGCCGCGCGTATGGACCTTCGGCATCCACCTAACCTATTGATCCCTACTACAATGAAATCGTGGAATAACGAAAAATTGCTATCGGGGCCCGCGGGTGGTGGTGCTCCCTTACGGAAAAGCCATCGGCAATGCTTAACGGCAAACGGGCTTAGGGTCGTGATATTTGTACTAATGGCTTCGCTAGTCGGGATATCGTGTGACAGTTTCCTAGATGTGGAACCCGTTGACCGGATTGATGCTCCTTCATTTTTCTCGACGGATCAGGAGCTCCTGATCGGGATGAACGGCGTGTACGCCGCGCAAAGATCCATTTACGGGAGCGGGACTATTTACAACATTATTGAGGGAAGGTCAGATAATACCGGCTTGGACCATACGGACCAGGCGGAGCGTGTCGAGATAGACATATTTGCGGAGGTACCGGGTAATCTGCTGTTGGATATCACGTGGGCCGCGATGTATAACTGCATTAATCTCGCCAACACGGTCATCGTCCGAGGTCCCGATGCCGACGGAGATGCAGCACTGATTGCGCGCATTGTGGGAGAAGCCAAATTCGTACGCGCATTCACTTACTACCATATGGTCAATCTCTGGGGAGGCACACCGCTGAGAGTAACCCCTACGGAAGATTTTGAGGAAACTGCCATAGCGCGGTCCTCGGAGGCCGAGGTCTACGATCAGATAGTACGAGATCTGACGGAGGCAGCCGCCGTGCTTCCCGAAACCTACGATGGCAGTTCCGGCCATGAAGTCGGCAGGGCTACCAACTCAGCCGCTCTGACGTTGCTGGGAAAAGTAGAATTGCAGCGGGGAAATGCGGGGGCTGCGACAGCCGCACTACGTCAGGTAGTCAACAGGTATTCGCTCCTCAGCGACTACGGGATGATCCATAGCCCCGGCAATGACAATTCGGCTGAGTCCATTTTTGAAGTCAGTTTTAACCCAGCGAATCAGACGGGGTTGTTCCGCCAGCACTTTATTCCTCAGAGTGTTGCAGACGAACTGGGCATTGTTGCTGGAGGCTCGACACGTGAGATTCTCTTTCCGTTTGTCACTCAGGACTTGATTGATGCCTTTGATGATCCGAATGATCTACGGATTCCGTACACGTTTGGCACAATCGAGGGCCGTGAGCCCGGGGGATATATCACCAAGTTCATAGATACAAGCGCGGAGTCAGACGGAGCTGACGTCAATCTTGTCCTGTTGCGCCATGCCGATGTGCTGTTGTCGCTTGCAGAGTCGCTGGGAGAGGGTGGCGAGGCCTATGCCCTTATAAATGAGGTACGAAGCCGTGCGGGTCTTGCGGATATTGGCCCCGACACGCCCGGCAGCTTCATGGAAAAGCTGATGAAGGAGCGTAGGCTGGAGTTTGCCTTTGAAATGCACCGTTGGTTCGATCTGGTCAGACTTCCGGAGGCTCAAACTATCGCAATAATGAACGCGCAGTTGGGGGCCCAGCAGACCACGTTCCAGAGGATCACCAATTACGGTGGGCCAACAAGCTTCAGCTTAACGCCGGAACGTCTCCTGTATCCGATTCCGCAATTGGAAATTGATATTTCCGGTGGCGTGGTAACGCAGAACCCCGGACATTAGCGGAACCCGCTGTGAATTGCCAAATGTAACGGTCCAAGTTCCTGGATAACGGTGGGTCTGGTTGTTGTTTAAGAATGCTCAGGTTTATTGAGCCAACGGGGTGTAGCCTGTGATCCAAATTGGGGAGTTGACAACTACGGCCACCGATATGTGCGGACGCTTGGGCGGGGCTCCTGGACTGCACGAGTTCTCAGTACACTACATCTGAAGTTCGCGGGTAATTCAATCCAAGGCCGGGTTTCCACTCAAGGCCTAGGGGTTACCAGTACGGCAACCTAGCTATTTTCGGCGGCGGAGCGCGGATGGCAAGGAAATTTACCCGGCCAATGACCCCGTTGAACTCAAGCAATTGTGCTGCGCCGCTATGAATAGGCGATGTTCTCTGATGGGCGCAAATATCCTTGCGACGAAGCCTCCACTTTCATTATGGAGCGACAGGAAATGCAGTAGTGTCTGTCAAGACT
The DNA here is from genome assembly GCA_022821385.1 of Rhodothermales bacterium. GTDB lineage: Bacteria > Bacteroidota > Rhodothermia > Rhodothermales > Bin80 > Bin80. The sequence continues at coordinate 13,504 of JAJEDR010000023.1, read as the reverse complement.
TGGCACGCTGGCATTTGGCCATTTTTTTCGGCCAGACAAGGTTCAGGAGATTAGCATTGCGGAACTCAGCCGGGGAAGTCCAGAGATTCAACTGTGGTCAGTCAGCATCGCAGCCGTACCGAAGGAGTAGCTGTCAAACAGGAAAAGCCTTCGACGCCCTCACTGCATCACCCCCCAATTACAGTCATCGCTGTTTAATACAGCGGCCAGAACAATCGGACAATAGAATTCACGGAATCTTGACAGTATCGGTACGAAGATTTCACATACATGGGAATTCAGGCTAACAATGATGCCTCAGCCATGAATTTCCTCCAGAGCCCTTTGAACCTGCAAAATGTGCTCAACTCAGTTGGGCTGATTCGCTCTCCAGTTAGATACCTTGCTCCGTGGGTTCAACTCAGTCCGGAATCACGGAAAATCATGAAATAATTCAGAATTACTCATGAATTGTATCGCATGGCAGTTTTGTACCGACCCTATTGACAATTGTTACTTAGTTGTTTAATATAAAGTCGGCGGCTTGGGTAGTTCGGTGGTGGCAGACAGTAGTGGGACTTAGTGATGAAGTAGGTATCTGCTGTGCAGACTATCCTGGTGCCTCGTGCTCCGCAAGGGATAATCTTGTCATCAGAAAAAGGTGAATCATGCCTACTCGACTACCTACCCTCCTAATCGCCCTCCTTTTGGCCAGTCAGGGTGTGGCACTGGCCCAGTCGCAGACGGGCAAAATCGCAGGAACAGTTACCGATGCCAGCACGGGCGAGCCTTTGCCGGGTGCCAATGTCGTTGTGGTCGGGACGGGCCTGGGGGCGTCCGCCGATGTGGACGGCAACTACTTCATTTTGCGGGTGCCGCCTGGACTGCATAGCATTCAGGCATCCCTCCTCGGATTTGCGTCTGTCACGAAGACGGACGCCCGGATATTCATAGATCAGACAACTCCGGTGGACTTCGAACTGGCCGAGGCGGTCCTCGAAACCGGCGAACTTGTAGTGACGGCCGAGCGTCCGCCCGTGGAGGTTGACCTGACCGGCAGCAAGGAGCGCATGAGTGGCGAGGAATTGGCCAACAGCTGGGCTAATACAGTCCTTGAGGCTATAGAAATCCAGGCAGCCACCAACATTAACGGAGGCATTCGCGGCGGCTTCGGTCTGGAGGACAATTACTACATGGACGGGCTCAGCCTGCGAGATAATGTTTCCGGTGGCAATCTCACCAGTGTCAACACCACGGCCATATCTGAGCTTGAAGTCCTCTCAGGGGGCTGGAATGCAGAATACGGTCGCGCGATGGGGGCCATCATCAATATCGTTACTAAGTCGGCGATGGATCGCCTGCACGGAACGGTTCGTGCGCGTCTGCGGCCCGCTGGCAAGTACCACTGGGGCCGAAATATTTACAGCCGGGAGAATTACGAATGGGCAACTATGGGGACCCTGGATTACTGGACGGAGAATACCGGTGGAGGCGAATGGGTCAACAGAACGCCCCAGGAACGACTGGATGCTTGGATGAACTTTATTTCTGGAGATCTTTTCGGGGAACCGTCAAGACGTATGCAGCAATACACCGAGCGCGCAACCTGGGAAACCGAAGCTACCATCTACGGACCGATCACCGAAAGACTCAGCTTCTTGCTGTCCGGCAAGTACCTCAAGGATGCCCCGGAGTTCCCAGCCTATCTGCCCTATTCCAAAGACTGGAATTATCAGGGAAAGTTTGACTATCAGCTCTCCCGCAGCAACCGACTGGAATTGTCGGGGATGGTTCAGGGATTCAACAATACCGAGGGTCCCCGGCTGAGCTACTGGTCCAGTGAAGATTCGTTTATTGCGGGGCTCTGGGGGCCAGCGCCATTCTACTATTCGGGCTACTCCACTTTCAAGTATTGGCCGTACGGTACATCACACATTTTTCAGTTGCCTTCCCCTCCGGAATATATGCGACTCAAGAGCGGGCAACTGAAATGGACCCACGTATTCAATCCTGCTTCCTTCCTGGATGTCCAGGCGAGCTACACATCAATGGACTTGGACCGCAACAACTTCAGGCAGCTGGAAGCCAGCGACACGTACGATCCAGACTCCGAAGAATTCGGAACGCAGTGGGACGAGACCATGATTCCCGGCAATCCGCTATTTCTGCTGCCGCCGATTTTTCATCGGGGTCACCCCGGCATTTTTCAGCTCACCGCGGAGTCAGATGCCTGGTTGTTCAAGGCCGCTTACACCAATCAGATCAACCGTTTTTTCCAGCTTAAGACTGGAGCGATGTATTCGCCGCAGTACGTCTCCAAGCGGTTCAAGGCAGGCGCCATGCCCGGTGCCATTTACTCCAATCATGCGACCCGCCCAGACTTCAATCCCTGGGACGCCGCTGCGTACGTGCAGGGAAAAATTGAGGTCAATGGTATGGTGATCAACGCTGGACTGCGCCTAGATGCGTTCAATGCCAACACGAAAGTGGCCCCGTCCATACTCGATCCGGCCTTGATCACCAACATGGTCGGTGTAGCGCCCAATGAAATTGTCACGTATTCCGATGAAGAGCACGGCGTGGATACCGAAACCAAGGCTATCCTCTCACCGCGTTTCGGTATTTCTCACCCGATCACCGAAAATACGGTACTCCATTTTTCCTACGGGCACTTCAACCAGCGTCCGGCCTGGCAGCTCATTGGTGGCGGGCCTACCATCTTTCACATCTTTGGCTCGTCCGCCGGTGCTCCGCATGCTTCGCCGGACACGGCGCAGTACACGTTTGTGTTCTATCACCCGAACACCAACACGGGCAATCCTGACCTCAGTTTTGAAAAGATCATCCAGTACGAACTCGGATTTGACCAACATATTCCGGGCGTTGCAAATCTGGATGTCACGGTTTATTACCGTGATGGAAAGAATCTGACCTCGCTGGGAGTGCGGCAGTCGCCCAACAATATCGGCGACAACCTCTTCGGCGTCGGTGGGTCGGTAACTACGGAAGTGCACCCTGATGCGGCGAACACGTTCGGGTTTGCGCCGGGCGGTGGCCGTAGCCGCGTCACTTCCAACGGGGGGTATGTAGATGTACGCGGCCTAGAGCTGTCCCTGCACTCCCTGTTCCTGGAGCATGCCCGTGCACGAATCATTTTCAACAGGTCCTTCGTGCGCTCTGGGCAGTATGGCTTCCGGCAGGTCTTCGTCACGGATGAAGAGGGCAACCCCGTTCGGCCCCATACGCTGCACGGCGTGAGCCTGACCGATAAGGGTCTGTCGGGCACCAACAGCGACACGTGGAATCCCACTACCAGTGTTAAGGTGATCGTGGACCTCTTCTCGCCATCGGAATTTGGACCTGCTCTCGGCTTCTTTCATCCGCTTGGCGGCTGGCGCCTCAATGCCTACTATGTATATGCGAGTGGACACCGCTATACCTACCACTCGCCGGGAGATTTCTCCACCGAACCCAACAACCGGCGCTGGAAGCCACACCGCAATACCAATCTGCGCCTTTCTAAAGCGATTGGTATGCCAGGTGTTGAAGAGATGAAATTCAGCATTGATGTCCACAATGTGTTCAATTCCAAGCGGCTCAACTTCCTGACCGGCAATGCGCTGGAGACCTATCACGAACAAGGAACTCTGCCGGTCAATCCGACCACGGGGGAGGAAAACGAATGGGACTGGTACAACCAAGGTCTCCTGCCAAGGCAGGTTTATTTCGGACTCGAGGTGACCTTCTAAGGGCGCCCGGAATCATGTAGTCAACCAATAAACTGAAAGAGTCTGAACAGATGAAATCCCATACAATTCACAGCACCCTGGTCGCGGTCCTTATCGTAGTTCTGCCCTGCACAGCGGTCACTGGCCAAAGCAGCACTGATCACACCTTTACACGGGGCAAGTTCTGGACGGTCATCAGTGAATCGGTGCCCAATCCGCCGATCTGGCTGGCCTCGTATCCCGGCTATTTTGAAGCGCCATCCAACTGGTTCAATACCCTCAGCTACTGGGCGGGCGAAGTGGATGGCACGCAGCATATTACCGGTGGGTGGCCAGGCTTCAACATCGTCCATCACACGCAGGTAAAGAACTACAATTTTGTAGAAAGCCTGACTGAGGCCGAAGAATACTCGTACGAGACCGTCACCTCTGTGGACCCAGCCGGGTCTGAAGTCCCGGTCATTCCCCTGACAGTTTCGCGCAAGCGAATGGTGTGGAGTCTGCCGAAATATGACGACTTTATTATCCATCGGGAGGTGTTTACCAACCAGAGCAGTGAGCAGATCACCAACTGGTACTACAGCGTCGCCTACGGCCTCAATATTAGCCTGGGCATCCCGTACAGCGTGTCCTTTGACGACGAATACCTGTGGGATCCGGGGTTCGGCAATTTTCGCATGGAGCAGGGCAATTTCGTGTTCTATGACGACACGTCAATGCCGCCCAACCAGACGCCGGTGGCCTATGATATTTCCCCGGGCGATCAGACCGGTGATCGTGGTGATCCCGGCAATATCACAATCCAGAATTCGATTGACCGCCGCCTGTACTCTCCGCAGCTCTTCACGGACAATATTGTCTATGTCACGCCCAATAAGCATGGTGAGACGATGGTTTATCAGGGCATTTTCCACCGCATCCTGAATGAGAACCCCGGAGCACCTGATGAAGAGTTCTGGCAGCCGACCAATCAGGATCCGACGTACGTCTTTACCCGCATGACGGCCCAGCAGGCCCGCATGAGCTGGCGGGACGCCAATACAGATGGCGGCACCATAGATGGAAATCTGTATGAACGTGTTCCTTCGTTCAACCTGGGGATCGGACCCTATGATATTGCGCCTGGAGATTCGGTAGAGCTCATTCGTGTAGTTGCCCTCGGCGAAATGGACCGCAATGTCAGTGAGTTAGGGGGTCTCAATGCCACCCAAAACTATCTGTCGCAGGGACTGGTTAATCTGAAGGCGAATTGGCAGGCAGCGCTGGATATTGTAGACGGATTCAGACGGACAGGCAACTGGAATGAGGGCATCTCCGCGTTTCCGCCTCCAACGGTCGGCGATGCTCCGTTTGCCAGCAATGACGACGAGTTGCAGGTTGAGCTCTACGTTGACACAGAACTGGGTACACAGGGATTTGAGCTTACCTGGACAGCGGTACCTCCCGGCTACCGGGATCCCATCACGGGCACCAATGACTTTGCCGGATACAAAGTATACCGGTCTGAGTCAAGGATTGAAGGACCATGGATCGAAGCCGCTGACCTGGCACGCGCTGAAGCGGAGGGGCTTACCGCCGGGGGGAAGGTGACCTTCCGCCTTCCTGCCGAACCAGGAATTCCGTACCGTCATTGGGTTACCTCTTACGATTCGGATGGCAATGAGAGCGGATTCACCGCCTATACGTTCCACGCTCTGGCGGCCAAGCCGGCACCGAGCAACGATCTGTCCGAAGTACTGGTGATCCCGAATCCGTTCCGTCAGGTTAGCGGGCTTTCTGATCCGTCAGAGGAGAAGCGAATCAGCTTTCTGAACATCCCTGGCCAATGCACCATCCGCATTTACACTGTTGCTGGGGAGCTCGTGCGCACCATAGAGCACAACGATGGCTTCGGAGAAGAGGCCTGGGGCTCGGCGATGCACGGGGATTACCTTCTGACGCGCTTCTTCCAAAACGTACAACCGGGTGTTTATATCTACCATATCGAATCGCATGTGCAAGGACATGAAGGAGAGTCAAGCATAGGCAAGTTCCTGATCGTCAAATGATGGTAATTAATCCTGCCCGTACCCACTTACCGAGTAATCTCATGAAGCGACTGACTTTCCTATTGGCCTGCTTGGCTTTCTTGACCGCCAGCCTGGCCCCCGTGTATGCTCAATTCACCCCGGACCCTGGTACCGGGCTTCCTCCCACAGACTTCAACCGTGTAGGGCAGTCGGGATTCCAGTTCCTTAAACTGCCCACCAACGCACGCCAAGCAGGAATGGGCGGAGTCATCTCATCACTGGGGCGTGGCGATGCGGCATCGTCGCTCACTAATCCTGCCTCGCTGGTGGATGTTACCGGTCTTGACATCGGACTCTCAAACGTGCGCTGGATTGCCGACATCAATTACTACAGCGCGGCTGCTGCCCGGAACTTTGAGGGAATCGGCATTATCGGTGTAAACCTGGTGTTTTTGGACTACGGCGACATGCCGCGTACCGAAAACAGGCCGATCCTACTGGATGACATTCCCACCGGACGCTCGGAGGTGCTTACGAATCTGGGAACCGTGACTGCTCGGGACCTTGCCGTGGGGGTCAGCTACGCCCGCAGGGTGACAGAGCAGTTACATTTCGGCGTCAACATCAAATACATTTCAGAAACCCTGGACGACGCAACTGTCGGCGCTTGGGCAGTGGACATCGGCACGGTGTTCCATACGGGCATTCGAAGTCTGCGCGTCACTATGGTAGGTCGCAACATCGGTCCCGATACGCAGATTGCTTCCTTTGACGAGCGCATCGGGTACGAACCAGCCGATATCCGTATGCCGGTCAATTTCAGCTTTGGTGCGGCCTATGACCTAATTGAAGCCGATGCTGGCGGTCTGCATCACTTGACGATAGCTGCAGAGTTTGTACACCCCAATGATGGCCCCGAGAAGGTGAACTTCGGGACCGAGTACACCTTTCGCAACCTGTTGTCGATCCGTGGCGGGTACCGCTTCAATTACGACGAGGAAGGATTTACTCTGGGCAGCGGTGTCAATGTAGGTCTCAGTGACTATACGCTCAATCTGGGGTACGCATTCTGGGAATTTGGCCTGCTTGGGTCGGTGCATGTTGTCTCCGTGGCATTCGGGCTATAGATTAATTGGGCGTTGCAGACTTTGGTGGCCTCATGCGTTTTCCCGGCACCTGTTGTCCCAAACCGGGCCCTCATGGCGGGACTGATGCCCGGCTGGGGTTTGGATCCTGGCATCGACGCCAATTCCTGCAGGTGGTAGGTCAGGCAGCGGCATTGTTCGGAATGGCCGGTGGGCTGCCCGCCTGCCGGACGGCGCGTGGGCAGCCGCCGAATTTCGTGATCATCTTTACTGACGACCAGGGCTACAATGACCTAGGTATCTATGGATCGCCCAATATTCGGACCCCGCGCATTGATCGTATGGCGGCCGAAGGCATGCGCTTTACGGACTTTTATGTCAGTCCGATCTGTAGTCCCTCGCGTGCGGCGCTGCTTACTGGAAGCTACCCTGTACGGGTCGGCATGCCCGATGTACATTTGTACGATGCCCCCTTCGGACTCAGCCCCGACGAGACTACGATTGCGGATATGCTCAAGCCATTGGGCTATTCCACCGCCTGCATAGGCAAATGGCACTTGGGCCAGGACGACAAATTTGCTCCAAACCGACAGGGCTTTGACCATTTCTATGGAATCCGCATCGTTAATGGCACACAGCCATTCGAGAATTTTGCAGTGCCGCTTTATTACAACGATCGAAAGATCACTGAACGTCCAAACCATTTCCGTTTCACGGAGGATTTCACCCGTGAAGCAATCCAGTTTATTGAGCGCAGTCAGCATCAGCCGTTTCTGCTGTATCTGGCGCATCCGATGCCGCATATCCCCATATATCCCGGCAAGGAGTTCCAAGGAGTTTCCGATGCCGGGCTATACGGAGATGCGGTGGAAGAGATTGACTGGTGTACGGGGCTGATTCTGGATCACTTGTTGTCGCTGGGCCTTGACGAGCACACCCTGGTTATTTATACCTCGGACAACGGGCCATGGCTGGGCTTCGGAGATCAGTCCGGTTCGGCAGAACCACTCCGAGGTGGCAAACTGACCACATGGGAAGGGGGTGTACGTGTACCCTGCATCATGCGATGGCCCAACAATATCCCGGCCGGCACAATCTGTAGCGAGTTGGTCACCATCATGGATATCATGCCGACAATCGCAGATCTGTCAGGCGCTTCCCTGCCGCACAATGGCGCCATAGATGGCAAAAGCCTGTGGCCTCTGATGCAGGCATCTGCGGAAGCAAAGAGTCCGCATGAAGTGTACTACTACTACGCCGGGACCTGGCTGCAGGCCCTGCGGGCGGGGGAATGGAAGCTGCACCTTGCGCGCCCAGAGTCGCGCGAGGGCATCTACGGTGAATGTGCACCGTGGCTTGCGGTAAATACGACCATTATGGAACAGCCGGAGCTCTACAATCTGCACGAGGATCCAGGTGAGACCAGGAATGTGGCCGTCCAGTATCCAGATATTGTGGTCCGCCTGTCAGCATTGGCGGATGAAGCGCGTGCTGAACTCGGTGACTACGGCCAGCCTGGCCGAGGTGTTCGGCCCACCGGATCAGCCCATCCTGACTATCCAGTACCCCACGAATGGCTGGGCAGTCCGCACTGGGAAGCGACGTCTAGCGCCATGCAGGAGGATATGCGCGCTTTTCGAAAGTACCGCTTTCAGTTGCTGAGTCGTGAAGACACACTCGACGCGCGCGAAAAGCTTGAATGGCAGTGGTATGTGGATCACCCTGACCAGGTATTTGAATAGTCAATGAGCAGGACCACACAACAGACCACCAATGATTTGCATCGTGCCATTGAGGCCGGTGACCTGACGGCTGTTCAAGCGGCCCTGGCTGCAGGAGCCGACATAAATGGCATATACGGCGATTGGGCGCCGTTGCACCGTGCCGCAGCAACAGGTGACAGCACCATGGTGCAGATACTATTGGAGGCTGGAGCGGAGTTAGAACAGGTCGGGGCTGCTGGCTGGACCCCACTGCACCGAGCTGCTAAACTTGGCCACGAGGCGATTACATCACTGCTCCTGGAGTGGGGCGCCAATGTTGAGGCGGTAGGCATTGACGGATGGACACCACTTATGCGAGCCGCCATGAAAGGCCAAGAAGGCACGGGCCGACTACTGATTACTGCAGGTGCAGATCTCAGAACAGCCAATGGTGCTCAACAATGGACCCCCTTGCATTGGGCGGCATTCAGCGGCAGCCACGCGCTCGCCGAGGCCCTTCTTTTGGCCGGGGCGGATGCGAAGGCTAATCCGGGAGGTGGCCTGACCCCGAAGGAACTGGCAATGCACTACGGCCACGACCACATCGTGGAGTTATTGGATGCACACTTGAAAGAGTCCGGCGAATGATGCAGTCCTCTCCTGGAAATGTTGCTTTGACAAGGCGGGAATTCATCCTGCTGACCACCTTTGCTGCGGCCATCCATGGAGCCGGCTGTCGGAAGTCGAATGCTAAGGGTCCCAATATAGTCCTCATCTTTGCCGATGATCTGGGATACGGTGACCTTGGCTGCTATGGATCCGAAACGATCAGAACGCCTTATCTGGATCGCCTCGCTGCAGAAGGCATTCGATTCACCGATTTCCGGTCCCTTTGTTCGGTTTGCAGCCCTTCACGCGCCGCATTGCTGACAGGGCGGTATCCCTCGCGATGCGGGGTACCGTTCGCGTTGGGTGGGGTCTACAGCGATCTGGGGCTTCAGGAAAGTGAAGTGACCGTGGCCGAACTGGTCAGAGCTCAAGGCTACAGGACGGCCTGCGTCGGCAAATGGCACCTGGGCATTCCGCGAGACTTTGACTTTAAGACGCATGAAGGGTTCACTGCGCGATCGGAATTTCATCCCACCCGGCACGGGTTCGACCTGTTCTACGGCATGGTCGGCAATTCGAGCCCAGATGGCTCTACGCCATTGCTGGAAAACGATGAAGTGGTGGATCCAGATGCCCATATAACCACGATCACGGAGCACTTTACGCAACGTGCCATCGAGTTTATGCTGGCGGATCGTCGCCGCCCGTTCCTGATATACCTGTCGCACACGCGTCCCCATGCGCCTTGGATGCCTAATCCAAGGTTCGCAGGGAATTCGCCTGCCGGCGTGTACGGTGACATGGTTGAGGAAGTAGACTGGAGTGCCGGCCGGATCTTGGACGCACTTGCTGAGTCCGGTCTAGCAGCCGATACACTGGTGATATTCACCTCAGACAACGGACCTGGGCCCAACGGTTCTAGTGGGCCTTTCAGAGGCGGGAAGGGCACCACATTTGAAGGGGGTATGCGTGTGCCCTGCATTATGCGCTGGCCTGGTCGTATTGACGCGGGAACCGTAAGCGACGCGATGGTCAATGCTATGGACCTGCTGCCTACAATTTCCAGTCTTGCCGGGGCCGCTCTGCCTACCGATCGCAAAGTGGATGGCAGAGATTTGTCTCCTCTTCTATTCGGAGAAGGGATTCAAGGGATAGACAATCGCGTATTCTACTACTACAACGGTGTGAACCTGCAGGCAGTCCGCGAGGGTCGCTGGAAGCTGCACCTCCCTCGCAGTCCGCAGATGCTGGTCTGGTGGGAGTCGGGGCTTCGCGAACTTGAAGAACCGTTGCTGTATGACTTGCAAGCAGACCCCAGAGAAACTCAGGATCTCGCTTCCGCCCATCCGGAAATAGTGGAACGATTGATGGCAGAGGCTGCGCGTGCACGGGCCGAGTTGGGCTCATGGGATAAGACCGGGACAGATCAACTCCCGATCACGCACTTGATGGACGATCGCCGGAGTCTGCGGCATCTGCGTTCGCAACAGGATCACCAGGCAATGGGTCGTGATCTCCCAAAAGAATAGGTCCATTCGAAGGGTGAGGTGCCAACGATCGGTCAGTTAAGACTTAAAAGAACAATGGGAACTAACGCTACAATACCCCTGATCAGCCCGCTAGGCAGGCCTGCCGGGGCCGCCTACACGCCTCAACTCTCCGCAATGGGTCGGGCGATAGCCGCCATTATTCGTGCCAAAACCGCTAGGATCTGTACCCCCGTGCGCTGCGCCATAGTCCTACTGTGGATGATCATCCTGGCTACAGGGTCATCGGCACAGGTCAGTGTACATCACACCGAAAACGGTTTGGAATTCTCCAACCAGCAGGTCAGGGTTGTCATTGAGAAAGATGAGTTTGGAGTCAGTCAGCACTATTTTGCCGCCAGGGACGGGATATGGGTGGAGGTGGCAGAGGCCTTCAGGCCGCCATCCCCGCGACCTGTGAACACGACCGAGCTGTATTTGGATCGGTCCAATGAGCACGGTCGGGCGCTCGAAGTGGCGGATGACTACCGTATCATCGTGCCGGAGGTGCTCAGTACGTTTGCAATTGCGGGACAGGACGATGATCAGGTGACTGTAACGCTGTCGGGAAGTACACCGATCGCTGACATAGAGCAGTCGTTGACACTGCGCAGCGGCGCGGGTTCGGTGCACATCAATGTGCTGGCCGAGCTAAAGGGTGACCCGCCACAATTGGAATACCTGCTTTCCCCCATCGCATTTGCAGAAGGAGGTACTCCGGAATTCAGTCATGCGCCAGCATACAAGCGTTCTCCTGGTGATGTCATTGCGGACCGTGTCTTTTTTGCGCCGACAGTAATGGTGCAGACCGGCGGGCAGGTCGCTGCCATCGTACCGGACCTGAATCTGATTAATGAGCACAGGGTCTATGCGGAACGGGCACGCCCACAGTGGCATCGTTGGATTTTTGGAGTGCCGATTGATTCGTCCAGAATAACATTGCCAGCCGTACTGGACCTCGAGCTTGTCTCCGGGATGACCAGTCAACCCCTGTTGGCCTACGGCCTGATGGATGTAATCGCGGAGCAGCACGTGTACTGGCGCCATGTTAACGCCGGAGGCACGTTTGTACGCACTCTTTCCGGCCACGAGTTGCAGTACGGCATGGATCTCCTCCTAGCTTCCGATGCACCCTCGCACCGCGGCTACCAGCGTGTGTCCCAGTTTCTATGGGAAAACTATGGTCAGCACTATTTTCAGAAGCCACGACCACAGGCACTTCCATTTGCCGAATATGCCAGAGCCCTCTATCCGGCGAGCTTTGACTACAAGGGATATACGGTGGAATTTGAGAACAATCAGCCGGTAATGGTCCAAAGATCCCAGGACGGGCCACAGGCTTGGACGTCCTGGCAGGAGTGGGAGACGGACGGGCAGGAAATGGGCATGTTGCGGCTGACAGCGCCCCAATGGTTTCATCTAACCTACATCACAGCCTGGTGGAACAATGTCGCCGATGCGCTGGGGTTGTCTTATTGGGGGGAAACGTTGTCTGATGCATCATTCGGGGCGAAGGTTGACCGGATTATCAACCTGGTTCTGGATGCCCCGCAGCAACAGGGGATGTTTCCGTCCCTGTATGATCTGGACAAGAAGTCCTGGCAGCGCAGCCTCTGGCGCTTTCCCAGGGAGGATTACGATCCGAATGAGACACGCAACTACTGGGACTGGGAGACCTCGGATTACCACACGGCCGCGGCAGCTGTTACGGTCGGCTACCTGATGGAATTCTATCGTCTCGGTCGGGAAGATCCGCGCATTCTGGCGTTTGCGCAGCGATTTGGGGATTTTTTGCTAGAACAAATGGCCCCCGACGGCTCGGTGCCCTCTTGGTTTGATGTCAACCTGGAGCCACGGTTGTCCATGCGGTGGAATGCGGAAGGAGGGGCGAATGTATGGGTGCTCAGTGAGCTTTTTCGTGCAACGAAAGATACCCTTTACTTGGACGCGGCCAGGCGAGCAGCAGGATTTCTCATTACGGAAGTGCTGCCTACGCAGCGTTGGGTTGACTTCGAGGCACTTTACTCGTGCGCGGTGAAGGCCGAAACCTTCCATGATGATCGGACCGGGCAGCCGCCACGCAATGCTATGGCTATGTCATGGGCGCTGCAGGGCTTCGTTTCAATGTATGAAACAACCGGAGACCCCCAATACCTGGATGCAGCAGAGGCGGTTGCGGATTACGCAGTGCTGCTCCAGACGGTTTGGGCGCCGCATTATATCATCACGGCCTATCCGTTTGGCGGTTTCACGTCACAGATTGGAGATGCTGAATGGCTTGACCAGCGGGATCACCGATTCGCGGGGATTCTGGTACGTCTGGGACTGCTGACCGGTCGCCAGGATCTCATTGAACGCGGCGTCGCGGCGGCCCGCTCATCCCTGACGCTGGTTACGCACCCCCGCCATACGGCCAATGGAATCTACAATGCACCCACGTTTCCCTTCGGACTGGGGCCGGAGAATATTGACCATGAAGGCTTTCCCCAGACCCCGCTACGTTCAGGGCCAAGTTGGGCAGAGGTGGGCGGTCTCATGGCCGCGGCAGATGTGCTAAAACAGCTGGGAAGCGTTTACATTGATGTAGCTCGAGATATCGCCGTAGGCGTGGATGGACTGGCCATTGAGGGCTATGACCTGGAAGGTCGCACTCTCACCATTGACATCGCAAAGTTGATGTCCGAACTGCCCTCGCCGTATGAGGAGCCCTATCCCGTGGAGATTCGGATCGAGGGGCTGCCTGATGCGGGACCCTATGATCTTACGATCGATGGACAGACCTACCGGGGTCTATACGCCGAGGATCTGACCAGTTATTCAATTACCATAATGCCTTTAACTCAGGTTTGTATATTCCACAAACCA
>JAJEDR010000059.1 GCA_022821385.1 Rhodothermales bacterium | reverse complement strand
GTTAGTGCCACCAACTGATCTATGATTGCTTGATCCAGCCCAAAGAGTTCCAGCTCTTCAAAGGTGTCAATGTTCAGGTGAGTGATTGATTCATCCGCGTATAGAACATTCAATTGCTCAACCAGTCGAGAAAAACTGTTATATGGGTCGTCCTCTAAAAATGCCGGAAACGCTGACTTCCCTAAAGAGTCGGAATCCCAATCCGGTTGTTGAAAAATGCGTCGCCCAGAATACGCTCTGGAAGGTGGAGGTGAGTAATCAATTACATCTCCGGACGGCGCTTGTCCATGAAATGAAGGCGCTGGGAGAGGAGCATAACATACCGTACTTATTCCATGATAGCCGGCAGGCAATGCATGATCGACCTTCCGAAGTGCGGGAAGGGTCTCCGGCTTTTCCTCTTCGCTTCTTTCAGCTACCAACACATAACTCGTGTAATCGGTTACCAACTGATAATCGACTGCCATCTGTACAGATTTAGTCGCATCCGTTGTCTGCAACCGAGTCTGAGCAGCTATCCGGGGCAGAATGCTGATCAGATGTTCACTGCATTGGGGTTTGGATGAGAACTGCACTTCCTGAGTGACAGTGCGACCGTCCTCGAATCTCATCACCAGCTGGCTGTTTTCCTTGGGAGGGTTGTTGAACCAGGCGAACACGTGGAGCGTGTCACCGGCATAAACGGTTTCGAGTTTATCCGGTATTTGTCGAATTGGTACTTCGGGCCACTCAATCCGCATCGCACTGGCACTCGGCTGATGGATCCGCCGGAAGTGCCGCACAATGCGCTCCGACATGTTTTCCCGCGGAGATACCAGTTCGCAAGCTCCAGAAGTTAACTCGCTGATTTTCCGAACAAAGCCCTCAGACACCGCACTGCTTACGCCAACGGAAAAAATCCTGTGTCCAGAATTTTGAGCGGCAGCAATAACGCGGTCATCATCCCAGACCTGGCCATCAGTAATCAGCAACAGATCAGCTGATAATCCTTTGATTGATCCGCACTTGTAGGCCGCCTCCAGCGCCGCACCAATCTCTGTTCCTCCCATGTCCGCATCAATACGATCGACAAACTGTGATGCCTTCTTGATATTGAATGCGTTGGCGGGTGCAGGTTCAGGGAAGAAGAGATTGTAGTTAGAACCAAAGGTGATCAGGTTGAAGTAATCGTTCGCTCTGAGTGACGATAGAATTTCGTGGAGGGCCTCTTTTGCCTGTTCAATTGAATCTCCACTCATAGATCCCGAACAGTCTACCACCAACTTCACACAACGGGCTGATTCTGTAGAATCCTCGGGGAGTACTGGGTGAAACGATGCAAGCGCAACATATTCTTCCCCATCCTGCGCATACAGTCCGTCAAGAACAGATTGGGAAGCCTTCTTGGCAACCATAATGAAATCCCGGTCCATTAAAGCACTTCCACCCGAGAGGACAAATTCCACAATGCCGTTTTTTGTTGATACACGCACGGGATGCGAAGGACACTCGAAGTCGGCCAACGCCATTTCTCCCTCAACACGGAAGGCTAGCGAAAACCCATGGTCTACTGACAATGCATATTCTGGGACTTCATGCTCAGCAAGGCCCGCAGCCGTGGGGTCGCCATATCGGGGAGCAATTGTGGTTGGGAGATGGAATCGAAGACTATCGCCCTGCCAGTAATGTAATTGAGCATATTTGAACTGAACAGTGACGCTCTCATTGGGCAGGAGATTCCCAACGTTTATTGTAAAGAGATCAAGTTTGCTTTTCTTCAGAAGTACTGCGGAGTCACCATCAACGATAGCATCCTCGTAGTTTTCCTCCGCCTTCTCGGCTCGTTCCACTGTTCCGCGCAGTGTTTTTCCGTTCAGTTCCAGGGAAAGATCTAACAGCACCGCATCCGAGGGGAGCGGAAAAGTATACACGGCCTCAATGTTGGTTTTTTGCAGATTCCTGTAAGTCTGGGTCACCGTAACTTCGGATACCAGCCCCTGTAAGTTTGCTTGAACGTCTATGGATTCGAGAATAATTTCAGTTCCGTCAACTGCTTCAAGTCTTGCCATTGTTGTGGTTGTCATAGGTCGTGCCTCCCCAGGCGTATTGTGTGAGTTCTATTGTTAGTTATGGTTGTACCGAAAATTCGTGGAACCTTAGGCCCCAGAGTAGCCCATATCTCGATTTCATCGAGATGGGCTACGTGGCGAGAGAATAATGGCCAAATCAGGATATATTCCTGCAAGCCGGCACTCTCCCCAGGTTCAAATTCTCCCGTGACAGTCAGCGGCTTCTCGTGGTTATCCAGTGCTTCTAATTCTTTGCAACGGAAAGACCTATCTCGAACCCCGAGAGGTATCGGCCTAGTGTTTTCCACGAATTCACGGATATCTGAGTGGTTTAGTGATGAAGTAAAATCCACTGCGAATATTGATCTCATGAAGGTCTTTGTTCTTTGCTTGATTGAATTTTTTCGTAGGCCTCGATTATGCTGTCAACAAGTTGTCTGACTTTTTTCGGTGACAAATTGGACCTCGCCGGATCGATGGTTAGCTCTATGCCCTCATCAATCATTACATGGCTTCTGATTTCGATAGAACCCTTTTCCCGCGGCCTTGGTGGCGGCACCAGTGTTTCCGTTTCATCCACCTTCAGCAGCTCCCGTATGCGCTTCAAAGACAAACCTGCCTGCTGCCATTTACGAATCTCGATAAGCTGTTCGAGATGACGTTTCGTATAGTGGGCGCCACGCCCACCTCCTTCGGGACGGTCAACTAGTCCTATCTGGATGTAATAGCGTACTGTTCGTATCGGCAGACCAATGAGGCCGGCCAGTTCGTGCAAAATGAACATGTGCTTTTGTTCTTTCATGACACTTGATATTGACAGTATAACTGTTATAATAATAAAAAGTTTCAAAACCTGCAAACGCGAAGATGATGTACGACCTAGCCTGCCTTGGATCAAGTAGCCCTTTTTTAGGCCTGCGTAGGGCTGATGGCTGCTTGTTGAGCTACAGCCCTACTGTCATTTCGTGCGGGGATGCCTTAGTGTGATACGCTGCTAAAACACTCAGGCAAATTCTGATGTAAATCACGAAAAATACAGCGCCTCGTGAGTTCTTCCTTCCTTGTGGTCGAGAGGCTCATTATACCAGTTGATTGGGAGTTTGGGGCGGGTTGTTCCAAGAGAGCCCATCCCACCTATGCGTTATGGCTGCTGCCGGCAACGCTTACGGTGAAGGTTTGCATACCGCTGCCGACGGTATTGCCCGGCGTGCTCAGCAGCACATAGTTGCGATTGTACGTTGTCGCTGACCTGCCGCAATGCGAGGACCCGCTGGGCGTCTTCGTTGATGTCAAAAGCCACGCACATAAACCGGAGTGGAGGGGTTCCGAGAACTGTTTTGGAAGCGTTGGGTGTGGTAGATCTCGCCGGGCAGCTGCCGGGGACCGCAACTTATTTGTGACGCACCAGCCGGCCTGTGGCGACCTGATTGCCGGCCTCGAGGCGGTACAGGTATACGCCGCTTGGCCAACTGGACGCGTCCAGCTTTGCGGAGTGCAGGCCGGCAACCTGTCGTTCGTTTACGAGCACGGCCAGCTTGCGTCCAAGCACGTCGTACACCGTCAGCCGGACATGCCCCGGCGCCGGTACGCGGTACGCAATGGTAGCCCTTTGGCGGAACGGATTGGGATAATTCGATACATCGATCTCCCTGGAGGGGACTTCCGCCGAGGGCTCCGAGGACAGGGACATGGCACCGTATTTCGCGATGAACAGGTTGCCTTCGCCCCGGGCGTACAGCGTATCCTCACCCAAAATCGCCCGATCGGCCCGGAAGCTGCCGACCACGTACACGTTTCCCGAAGCCCCTATCGCCAGCGTTTCAATATAATCCCCCGTGTCTCCGGTGGTCTCCAGATGGAGCGCCCGCACGAGATGGCCGCGTTCGTCGTAGTGCGCCACGAAGCCGTCACTACCCTCGGCTTCTTCCTGCGTCAACCGGGCTCCCTCGAACTCGGCGTAACGCCCCCGGAAAAATCCCCACACATATATGTGGCCATTCTCTGCGACCTCCAGGCCGCCCGGAGACACCACATAATGGCTGTCTAGCTTCCGGGCCCACAAAAACGTCCCCTGCGCATCAAACTTCGTCAGCACATTCAGACTACGGGCCTCGTCTTGGGCAGTCAGCGTCGTATCGCTGACTGTCAGCGTATTGATCCCCCAGTCATCAACGGTCGTCTTGCGCCACAATACGTACATATTCCCACCCTGGTCAATACGCATGCTTGTCGGACGCGCCACGTAATCGCCCGCAAAGGCGCGGTAAATCGGCCCCAAATCATTGCGCAGCGTACTGATTGAAGGGATGTAGGAGATTCCCAGATCGTTTAGCGATTGAATGCGTTGCAGTGCGCCGTCGCTGCTGCCGTAATGCGCCAGCACGACGCCGTCTTCCGCAGCGCTTAAAGAAGGAGGTAGTTCGCCATTGGCGACGGCCCCGAGCACCACATTGCCTGCTGCATCCACGTCAAAGGCCGCCCTGCCGAACCACCCGTTCGAAATCCACAGGCTGCCCGTGCCGCCTTCTACCTGATGTGCCCAGCGCACCAGGCCATCCGGCGCGTAGCTGGCCACGAATACATCCCATGTAGCGTGGTGGAAGCTTCTGGACGGAGCGAGAACCACATCCGGCGAAAAGTATAGCGTGTCTTTGTACGTGCCAGCCAGGTAGAGATTGCCCTGCGCGTCAAAGCGGATCCCCTGTATGAAAATGCTCCACCATAGCGGCGTACGTTCGCGTGGTCCGATCCGGTACTGTACCGAGCCCTCCAGATCACGCACGGTAACCATGGCCGAGCCCGTCCTGTAAGCCTCATTTGGTCCGATACCTTCGCCATGGAAAAGCCGGCCGTCAACTACGGCAACGGAGTGGCCGGTGCTGTACGTGCTGGAGGCGGTGGGGGGATAATCAGGGAGCACGCTTCCTGACTGCACGAATCCCAGTTTGCCGGTCCCGCCATCGTATCGAACCAGAAACCCGGTACCATAGAGTGGCGCGTCCAGCATGCGGATATCCGCTGAATCCGCCGAAGTCTCAAACCAGGCATCATCTCCCCTGCTCAGCAAGCCAGTCACAAAGACTTCTTCGTGCGGGCCAATGGTGATATCCATGGGAATGAAGTAGTTCCCTGCGGTCCAGGCCTGCCGGATCAACGTCGCCCCTCCGAAGGACTGCGCTTCCGCCGGTGCGTGCGCCAGCAGCAGTGCAAACAATCCCGGTATCAGCAGGATAAACCGTTGTAATTGCATGAATACAGGGGGCAAATGGTCGACCTGTGGCTACTTGGCCAGCATCATCATGCGGGTTTGCCGATAGGCCGACGTTTCCATACGCAAAAAATACGGCCCGCTGGGCAGCCGGTTCCCATCCAGAGCAACGGTGTGTTCTCCTGCCGCCTGTATGCCATCCACTAGCACCGCCACTCTTTGGCCCAGCACGTTATAGACGTCCAGGCGCACCTGATCCTCTTCCCTTAGCGCATACGATACGGTGGTTACAGGATTGAACGGGTTCGGATACACGCCGTGCAGCTCCGTTGCAAACATTACTTGTTCACCGGTATGGAGCGCTTCCGGTACGACCAGACTTGACGCTCGGAGTTGACTCTGGTTCTGGCTTGCGGGATATGTGGCTGGCACGGACACCGTCCGTATCGGTGTTCGCCGAACCGAACGTGCTGAATACCGTCACGTGATAGGAATACCTCGTCTGTGAACTGCCCCCGCACGACGCACCGGTGTCGGAATACGTTTCGACGTATGAACCGAGGCGCACCACCAGCTGCCGCGTTCCGCCATCGGTTTGCCGCATGACCTCATAGCCGGCTTCGCTCGAGGCCTCGTCCGTCCAGGTGAGCACTATGTTGCCCGATGTGCCGCACATGGCGACCAGCTCGGTCGGCCGCTGAGGGCCAATCACACGGCGATCAAAGAATTCGGAATGTATCGCACCTGTCTCCTCCTCCTTGGCAGTTTTGTTCATAAGATTAGCGACGGCTTCAAAATTCGTCGGCGCCGGATCCGAGGCCAGTGCGCGAGAGAACAACTCCGTGGCCCACCCCGCGCCGAGTGGTGTCCGCAGTGACCAGACGGCTCCCGAAAACACCAGTGGGGCTTACGCAAGGTTCGCTACCGAGGGTTGGAGAAGAACACAGCCCAATTGTACACGCTCTTTGCGCTTGCCAACTTCCATATGGCCGGCGACCGATTACTAGCCTTTCAGGGATAGGTATGCCCTGCAAGCACAGATAGGGTACTTTGGTCCTTCTTTCCGAACTGCTTTACCAGAATTCAGACCAAAATCGCACATCTGAGGCACCACTAAACCCATTTTGGACTGGACTTGCAAGTAACATCGCGTTGATCAGATATTCCTTAGTCTAAATATTGGCTATGATGCATGCGGTGAAGCAGATGCTCTCGAAGGGAGATAGAACTCG
Organism: Rhodothermales bacterium; assembly: GCA_022821385.1. Classification (GTDB taxonomy): domain Bacteria; phylum Bacteroidota; class Rhodothermia; order Rhodothermales; family Bin80; genus Bin80. The sequence continues at coordinate 910 of JAJEDR010000059.1, read as the reverse complement.
TGAGAAACGACCATTTGCGGAGGAAAACTCATGACTTGTACGTAACATGGTGCCTATAAGGAGGGCTTGTTTGGGTGACAATGGAAGGGCGGTCAGGGCACATTGATTCTGAGAGGATCTTCGTATGGCGGAGAAAGAACGATTCGTTATGAATCACGAAGTCGCGGGCCTAGTATATGTTTGGAATCTACTTATGTAATCATGCTTGAAGACAGCCGAATCAACTATATCGAACTACCTGCAGAAGATCTTGCCAGTACAAAAGCATTTTATCAGGAGGTATTCGGTTGGGTATTTCAAGACTTTGGCAATGACTACTGTGCCTTCAATGACGGCCGACTTGATGGCGGCTTTTACCGCTCTCCGTTGAAATCTGATAGTGACAAGGGCGCTGCACTGGTGGTTCTTTATGCAGATGATTTGGAAGCTACGTTGGCGCGCATTACCTCGGCTGGCTCCGAGATTTGCAAGCCCATTTTTTCTTTTCCTGGTGGTCGGAGATTTCATTTCCTAGATCCCAACGGTAACGAACTTGCGGTCTGGAGTGATCATTAGAATGATCGCGATGGCGGACTTCTTACGAATCTGTCGGATTCGTCGGTGTCCTAAATTGCGAAAGCTTCAAGGAGGAGTTTCGTAGGTTGCCGTAGCAGCAAACAGAGGGGCATCATACGAATTTCTCACGCTTCCAAAAGCATCATCGGAAGGGGAGGGCGGGACTATGAAACTGTAGCGAAAGATCGGGAGGTGATCCAATTAGGCGCAGTTGTCTAGCCTGAATTTCCGGGGAGTTTTGGCTAGGCCCAATTTCACACAAAATCCTACGCATAAGGCCTGAAAACGGCCCTTTTACACCTGTATTCATATTTTGTCGTGAACTGGTGAACAGTATTCCATTATTGTAGCCGCA
>JAJEDR010000064.1 GCA_022821385.1 Rhodothermales bacterium | reverse complement strand
TTGGACTTTTGGTGAATGTGGGTGCAGCTGTCATTCTGCACAAATCAATCGGTCATAGTGTAAATGTGGAAGGGGCATATCAACATGTGATTGCAGACCTCTTGGGCTCTGTCGGAGTCGTGATTTCGGGCATCTTGATCTGGGCATTCGATTGGCAGCTGGCTGACCTTGTTGTGACGGTTGTTCTAAGCATCTTGATCTTGTGGGGTACATGGGGACTGCTAAAGCGTGTTGTGCATGTACTCTTGGAGGGAGTGCCAAAGCATGTTGATGTGCACAAAATGTGTCAGACGATAGAGGAACTTCCAGGCGTTGCACTTATTCACGATATTCATGTCTGGACACTATCTCCAGGAAGCGACGCGTTGACAGCCCATATCCTGATTGATCCCGACTACGGTGACGGCCGAGACGAAATGCTTCGCAGTTTACGCAAGATCATCAGCGACGAATACGGAATTGCACATTTGACTATCCAGCTTGAAACACGATTGACTGGATGTACGGAGGATCACCATGTAGATAATCTGTTGGCCCTTGCGAAAATGTAGGGGGTTCTTATTGCCTTCCACACATTGCTTGTGTCTCGAAACTTGTTATTGTGTGAATGGATTAAATTCCGTATATTGCTGTCGCCGCGTTCCAAGACTGTTGCGCGGGGGCAATTGTGCCAGCCTGTTTAACCTAATAAAACAAACCACGAATCATGTCTGACCATCACACACACCATCACGCTGACCACGACCACGGCGAAGATTGTGGGCATACAGCAATCAAGCACGGCGACCACGTAGATTACCTACACGACGGGCATATGCATCACCCACACGGCAATCATTTAGACGAGCATTCCATTGATGTATCAGACGCGAATCCGGACGATTGCACTTCGGGTCATGATTGCTCTGGGCACGACAGTGATCACGTACACGGTGACGGTTGCGGACACGAAGCCGTTCCGCATGGCGATCATACTGATTATCTTGTTGATGGCCATCTACATCACCAGCACGGTGGCCACTGCGATAACCATGGTGCGATAGAAACGGTGTAGGCCTGCGCCGGTGACTCGGTCAATTGCACGCCGATGTTAGAGGTTAGCACCGCTGAAATCTTTGCGTTGATCATACCGTCCCTACGGCTCGTCGGAGCCTAGTGTGCGGTATTTTTGTCCGATACACGACACCCGGTTGTACTCTATCCTTTTTGTGTTTGCGGCGGATCACGGTCGATCAGACAATGATGGCGCCGCCGAGCGGGGACTTGCGGAAGAAAACGGGCATCAAGGTTGTGTGCGCAATAACGAGGGAAATACGATGGCTAGCCCTATCTAGTTGTGTCTCCAAGCGAAGTCGGCGCCAGCGCGGGATGCTGACCATGTTGGCACGCGATGCCGAGGCACAGGTCTTTTGTTATACGGATCCGACGATCCGAAAGGAAACCCAGAATGATGCCATTCTGGGTTTTGTCAGAGACTGGAGAGTGCGAACAGGAAACGTCCCCGGTGAACTGGTCTTTGACAGTCGGTTTACAATCTATGCCAATTTGGCAGAACTGGATACCCTGGGCATTGACTTTATCACTCTGCGCCGGCGCCATGCCGCGTTGATCCGGCCCATTCACACCCTGGATAAGTCGGCTTGGAGGAAAATACTTATCTCCAACATAAGGCGCGTGTATCGGACCCCCCAGTGTTGTGGATGAAACCGTCAAACTAAGTGCTTACGCCAAGCCCATCCGGCAACTGCTCGTCAAAAACTTGGGGCATGACAAGCCAACAATTCTGATTACCAATCAGATGAAAAGCTCGCCCCGGCAACTGATTGACCGCTATGCACAGCGCATGGTCATCGAAAACGTCATCAGCGACGCCATTGACTTCTTTCACATGGATGCACTGAGCTCGGCCGTGCCCATGCGCATCAACGTCAATGTGCAGTTGACCGTCATTGCCAGCGCGCTCTATCGACTCATGGGCGTGCGCGTCGACCACGGCTGTGAAAAAGCCGAGGCGCGGACCATCTACCGTGACCTGATGCGACACAACGGCAAGGTCACCATCGCACAGAACGAAATCCTCGTCCAGTTGCGGGCACATGCCAAAAATAACTTCCTGATCGCTGCCGGATATCCCTAATTACACCAAAAAATCCTTGGCTTGACAACAGAAGCCTCCAAGTACAATACTCAAGTCGACCATAATTCTCACATGAGAAAATCAACGCGGAAATTCAGGCTAGGGCAAATAGAGTACTCGCTAGAGTTGATGCGCGCTCATGCTGACTACGCTCAGCAGAGTGCCCGTTTCTCAAAGTCACCAACCAGTCGGGGCCTCCCTCATACGAATTGCATGAATGAGTTTGTACATGCCAGCCGAATGGATCCATTGCCAACACAATCGCTACGTTCACAACATTCGTGGTAGAACCAAAACTCAAGCTATAAATCCCCACCAAGTGGTCGAGTCAATCTCGATACACGCGAATGCGCGAATAGAACAACTTATGCGAGGAATCGCCTATGCATCGCAGAATAGTGGATAGCAGACGCATTATCAAATTGAGCCTTTTGACCTTTTGAAGGTCATGCGTTCAATCGAAGGCATGAATTATTTCAAGCAGTACATCTTTATGTCTGGACTCCATTGGAGTGGCGTGCCGCGTTACGCGCGCCGCATGGGCTACAAAAGTGGACAGCGCCGCTTGGCTGCACGTGGAAAGCGGTGTCGGTCTCAGTGGCGGAATCACGTATTGCGTTGCCGCGAATTGATGGTTGCCGCGGCCAACCTGTGCTCCGACCGCGGTCGGGTATTGGTCGTGGGCTCCGGGCCGCTTCATGACATTCCAGTAGCCCAACTTAGCGCACGCTTTCGAGAGGTGGTCCTGCTTGATATGGTACATTTGCAGGGACCACGTAGTGAGGTGAAGCAATTTGACAACGTAAGTCTGGTCCAGGGGGATGTCACTGGCATAGTCGAGCGGGTGTTTGTACAGCGCTCATTGGATGTTCGCCCAACCCGACTGTGGGACTCAAGTTTCGACCTGATTATTAGTGCCAACGTCCTGTCCCAATTGCCGCTAATGCCCTGCCAATTCGTACAGGCTTCGGATGGTGAAAAAACATCCTTTGCGCGACGCGTCGTAAGGGACCATCTAAATTGGCTTGCCAAAGCGCAAGGGAGAGTGTGCCTCATTGCTGATGTGGAAAGACAATACTGGAAGGGAGATACCTTGGAATGTGCGCATCCTCTTTTGTGGGGGCACACGCTCCCTGCCGGGGCCGAGAAGTGGATATGGGTTTTAGGACCAAAACCTGAGATGGACCCCAATTATGACATAAAGCATAAAGTGTACGCTTATGTATCTTTCCCGAAGACCGAGATTAACGCAAACGATATTAAATTATAGGAGACCTTAATTGTGAAAAGAGAGCATAAAGGCGAGGTGTCAACGTTAGTTGAAAAGGTCTGTCATGAGTTGTGATCGGTTTGATGTCCTTTCCTCCCAATTAGAACTAGATTGCGTTGATCAACCGTTCAGCAGTGCGTAGCCATGGTGTTCGCATCGTCAAATCTGAACTTAGCGCTTACTCGGAATATGAACCATCCATTGTTGAATTCCTAAGAACACTCGACTATAATCTACAGGCTGCTCGAAATGGCCCCTCTTCTCTACGCTCTAGGTGCACCGCTGATAGGAGCACTCCTGTACCCAGTACTACATGATCAGCCCAAGCTTACGCGTGTCTTTGACCGAAGTATGTATATCGTGGTCCCCTTGATAGTGCTGATTCAGGTTTTCGGGCACCAGATTGCGCATGACGGTTGGAAACCGATTAGCATTATGACTCTCATGGGAGCCATGGCACTTGGGCTTTTGCTACCCATTTCAATCGAACATATCTCCCGCGATATTGCAAAAAAAACTGAAATACTGTCAATCATTGCAGGACTTCTTGGACTTTTTTTGCATACCCTTTTAGAAGGCGCAAGCCTGAACACGGATCAGCCAATCACCACACTCCCCATAGCGATCCATCGCATCGCCGTAGGGCTTATGATCTGGTGGATTTTGCACCCTCGCTATGGTACAGTCATCGCTATGGCCGGCATTGCAGGACTTTTGCTGGCAACTGCCACCGGGTTCTTTCTTTCCGGTATATTCGCCAATGAATTTGTGGGCAGCAGCTTCTTTCAGGCATTCGTGGCTGGCTCTTTATTGCATGTCATCTTTCACGAAAGCCATCATGGAAGTCCACATTCTCACAATAAGTCAGAAAACAACGACAGTCACTCCCATCACGGACATAGCCACTAGCCTTAATTTCCCATCCGGATGATACACTGGTTAGTCTTGAGACTGGGAGCGTGAACGCTGAGCGGTCACCTTGAGGGACGAAGTTGGCGTTACCTGAATTGGCTACAGCTCAAATGTTTTATTCTATTGTCAGAATCCACGAGAAATCCCAGGAAGTGAAAATCATCGGGAGAGGCTATTGAAAATTCGAAAATCTCAGATCTGCGATCCTCTTTTTCTGCCGTAACTTGGACCTTCACCCACGACAATCTTAGCACCTTATTCTGAGCTCGACCATGGAATACACCCGTTTGGGAACTACAGGCCTCACCGTTTCGCGCCTTGCACTTGGATGCATGTCTTTCGGAGATCGTTCCTGGCAGCCCTGGCTGTTGGACGAGGAGGCCTCCCAACCATTTTTCAGGCGCGCCATTGAGCTTGGTATCAACTTCTTTGATACGGCCGACATTTATTCCAATGGTGTGAGTGAGGAAATCACGGGCCGTGCACTCAAACGGTACGGCAACATGAACGAAATCGTACTGGCCTCAAAAGTGTTCTTTCCCCTTCGGGATGCCCCCAATTCTGGAGGACTCTCAAGGAAGAATATTGTCCAGTCGTGCGAAGCCAGCTTGCGCAGGCTGGGCGTCGAAACGATTGATCTATATCAGATCCATCGCTATGATGTGAACACACCTATTGAGGAGACCCTTGCCGCCTTAGACGTGCTCGTCCAGGATGGCAAGGTACGCTACATCGGGGCTTCAAGCATGTACGCCTGGCAACTGGCTCGCATGCTCGGTACCTCGGTACTCAATGGGTGGACCCGGTTTGTCAGTATGCAAAACCACTATAACCTCCTGTACCGCGAAGAGGAGCGGGAGATGATCCCCCTCTGCCAGGAAGAGGGTCTGGCTGTTTTGCCCTGGTCTCCCCTGGCCCGCGGTCTACTGGCCCGCGCGGAGTCTCTCGAAGATCCATTCTCCACCGCACGTGCCAAGAGTGATGAGCTAATGCATGAACGCTATACAGCCCCCGAAGACGCACATGTGATTCATGCGCTACGAAAACTCGCCGATGAGCGAGGGGATCCGCCGGCAGAAATAGCCATGGCATGGCTGCTGTCAAAACCAGGAGTAACGGCCCCCATCGTCGGAGTATCCAGAATCTCCCACCTGGAAAGTGCTGTTCGCAGCATTCCTCTTGGGCTCTCCGCCGAAGAAATAGCCATGTTGGAAACTCCCTATGTTCCCCACCGTATTCTCGGGCATTAGCGTAGGAATGCTCCTTTAAGCCCACCATCAACGGTCAGGATCTGTCCTGTGGTTTTTCCAAGCTTTCTGCTGGCCAAAAGTATTGCCGCTTCGGCCTGATCTTTGGCGGTCACACGCTGCTCGGTAAGTGTTCGCTCCGCATAGAAATCTGCCAGACGCTCGCGCAGGGTATCCGTGGATTCACTGGAACTGCAGGGCAACTTGTACTTGCGTAAAGAACGGATCACGCGCGCACGTCCGAACATGCTGCTGCCGGCGATTACCGTCGCAGGCGCAATCCCGTTAACACGAATCAGAGGGGCGTAGGCAACCGCAAGCTCACGCACCAGATGATTGAGTGCGCTCTTGCTTGTGTCATAAGCCATGCTCCCTGACTTGGGAACGACTCCATTCACGCTTCCGGTCAGTACGAGGCTCCCCCGCAACCCCTGCATCTCCCATATCTTTGCTGCCTCACTGGCTACGATATAGGATCCCTTCACATTCACTGCAAACGTTTTATCCCACGCCGCATCTGGAACAACCCCGGTTGCATCGGCCCCGGGAAACATCCCTGCTGTGATGATCACATGATCCAGTCCGCCATAAGCCAGGATGGCGGTTTCCATCACCTTGCGAACGGCAGCGCGCTCCGTTATATCGCAACCCAAACCAATCGCATTTCCACATCCTGACACTCCGGTTCCTGCAACACCGATCCCCATCCCGACCGACTGCAGGATTGTATCGCTCACGTCTTTTGCAGCAGTTTCGTTGAGATCAATGGCAACAATGTTCGCCCCTTCTGCCACAAGGCGGACTGCTGTTTCCCTGCCAATTCCGCTGCCTGCACCAAAGATGGCAACCACCTGACCCGCGAATTCCTTTTCCTGCGGCATTCTGCGCAGCTTGGCCTCTTCCAGCGACCAATATTCAATGTCAAAGGCTTCCTGCCTCGGAAGTGCCGTGTACGTCGAAGCCACCTCGGCACCTTGCATGACGCCAATGGCCGCACGATAAAATTCCGCCGTTACACGACTCTCACTCTTTGACTTACCCCAAGCGATGAGACCAATACCCGGGATCAGCGTAACCGTGGGTTCTACCGTCCTAATAGGCGGGGAGTCCGCATGCCGATGGGCAGTGTAATAAGCTGCATAATCCTTTCGGTACTGCTCAAGGCCTGTAGCAAGTGCTTCTTTCAGGGCATCAACATCTCCCTGCCCTGGATCCCACTCCACGTAGAGCGGCTTGATTTTAGTGCGCAGGAAGTGATCTGGGCAGGATGTCCCCAGCTCCGCCAGACGCGGGGCATCCACAGAATTCACAAAGTCAACAACCTGTGGATCCAGTTCCAATGTAGCAATGCATCGTTTTTGTTGACTGACCTTTCCTCGCAACCACGGCAGAACATCCACCAGTACCGAAGTGCGCACCACCTCATTTAATGGCTTGTGCCGCGCTCCACCAAACGAATAGGTACCCGCTCCCCGATCAGCAAGAAAAGCTTCTGCACGATCGGCAAGCGCCAGACTTAGATGATAGCAGGCTTTATCACTCTCTGCCCAGTTGATCAGGCCATGCCCTCCCAGCAATACGCCTTTTGCTTCCGGGTTTTCTGCACATACGGCCTGCAGCTGTAAACCAAGCTCAAAACCCGGCCGCTGCCAGTCAACCCAGATCACATCCGTTCCATAGATCTCACTTGTTAGCGCAGGACCATCCGCGGCCGTCGCCAATGCTATGCAGGCAACCGGGTGCGTGTGATCCACATGCGAGAACGGTACAAAGCTGTGTAATGGCGTATCAATAGAGGGCGCCCGGGTGTTAAGATTGAACACACAATGCCTATATGCTGCAACCATTGCATCTTCGGCCTCGGACTTTAAACCGCGCGAAGATTTGCTATTGTATAGCTGCTGAAGCGCAAGCAATTGATCCTGATACAATGATGCAAAGTTCTTCCGTGTGGCAGTCCGGAGATCACCGCCCGACCCCTTGATCCACAACACTGGCACCCACTCCCCGGTCAGCGGATCTTTTTCTTTAAGTTTGGTGGAGGTATTGCCACCCCCCGTGTTGGTGATCCGCCAATCCTGACCCAACAAATTTGAGCGATAGATAAGACGCTCCACGGGATCCAACGTATCCGCAACATGGTCCTCCCAGCGATCGGTGATGTATTTGAAAACAAAAGATTCAGGAACGAACAAGGACATCTGTACAAGATTTGATGGTCAGCAAAGCCATTGAGCATAACAGAATATGGTGGAACATCCAGGATGTGCAAGGGGCAGCGTCCGTCCGACCAAGAGTCGACCGATCAATCCTGGCACAACATGCAGAGAGGATGAGTGCCCGATCCAGATATACTGCAGGATAACACTGCTTCATTGGGAAATTATTTACGGGAAAGCATAGCCTGCCGATAATGTTCGTCGCTGCGTCCCGCTATGCGTGCCACCTCCGATGCCTCCATAAAGATCGGAGGTCCCAGTGCCGCTGCATCAAGATGAATACGCGCAGCTTTTTCGGCCATGGAAAGTGCGGCTGCTACCTCCTGTACTGTCCCACCCAACGCTATGATTCCGTGATTTTTGAGCAATATTGTCTTAGGCACATGACCGGTGGCACTGCGATATGTGCGAACAGCCTTCGCTATGTGGCGCGCAAGCACTATACCGGGATCTACGTAGGGTACAATTACTGATGAAGGACCGGTATAAACGACCTGATCGGGAACTATTCGATGCAATGCAAACTTTTCTGCATGTGCCGAACACATAATGGCGCTAACCGCCTTGGCATGTACATGCCCAATATAAGCTACACCGGGAAGCGTGAGGAGCCAAGCATGAAACGTGGTCTCCACAGAGGGCTTGAGCGCAGATGAATTCTGACGGGAGTCCAGAAGTAATTTGTTGGCTTCTTCATCGATCATCGGGGATGCATCCTCAACAGCATCAACAAGTGACCGCGCCCTCACCTCGACCAGTTCGTCCTCAGTCAATGTAGATAGGGAGGTACCGCTCGCCTTAACAAGAAAAACCTCTGAATCCACCTTGCCCGACACATTGCCCTCCCCATAAATTGCCATCTGTCGGGCATCTCCTAAATAATGTGCAAGCCCGAGAAGCTCACGACAAACCTCCGATATGGAATCCATTTGGGAATATTATGCAATTGTGAAAGATCACATTCTTACTAGTGTAGGCATGCAAACCCAACCGATCTGCAGTCCTGTGAACACATAATAGCAGGCGGTGCTCCTGCCCTGATTGGGAATTCTTCGGAAATCATCTACCTAAAGTACCTGTCCCCGTTGTTGTACACAACACTGATAATATTTAAATATCAGGAAATTCCTTGTAAGCTGGTCAACTTCAAGCAAACCGCATAAACCCAAGTCAGATAGGGCAATCTTCTGTTTTCCATAAGTGTCCCGTTGCGAACACCGAGAAACGCTTGCATGGATGGCAACAATAGGGAAGTGTCTCGTGTGCAGACTCGTGTATATCCGTTCCTATGCAAAATAGGCCTACGAGACCGTTCGGCCACACAATACGATCAATTCAAACTCTAGCAGTTCCGTATCTGGAAGTTGTTGT
>JAJEDR010000065.1 GCA_022821385.1 Rhodothermales bacterium | reverse complement strand
TTCTTGAACTCACGTGGAAAGAGTTTCCTGCGGAAGGGGCAATAGAGCTACCTCCATCCGCAGTGCTGAACCTGATACGGTAACGAAAACGCCAGGGGCCACGTCCGGTAGGTCTTTCAGCGATGATCGCGTGGTCACCGGCATCAAATACCCTGCTGCCATTGGTGTCCTGCATGAACAGTTCGGCAGGTGTTCCCTTTGTTTCGTTTATTGCGAAGATGGGCACCTCTTCGCGCAGATACCCAAAAAAGCGCGGTGGACGATACAGGGAGTCGCTGGGGGAAACCCAGATCAGTTTGTAGTCGTCTGGTGAGGCACGGAAGGCGGCCGTAGTATCTCGGTCCACAGAGGCAAGCCAGTTGGTGTCGTATCCGTCTAGCGTGCGTGGATCCAGGTCATACACTTCATTTTGTGTACCCTCATTAGCTAGGTAGCCGGTTTGTAACTCGTCCAATTCGCAGCCTAGGGGTGCAGGGCATTCGACGTTATTTATTTCGATGATGAAGCCTTCGGCGGGCGGAGTTGCCTCAATCATCGGAGAGGGGCCAAGGAGCACCTCACCGGACACAATGTTGGTCACCTCATAGGCCGTCGTTTCGTAGAGGTCAGCGACATCTGACACGAGTTCGCTAGAGAACGAGATACGGTATATACCATCAAAGTCAGCTTCTGTCTCCTGGATGATGCTCACAGAAATCGAGCCTGATCCCACGCCTTCCGTTACACGACTCAAATCTTCATTGGCACCGCCCTGAACGTAGCCCGCAGGCACAGACCGCGGTGTCACTACAGCAGCGTTGCGCGAAAACCCAGTCAACCGCCCGGCCTGATTAACACTGACATTGAATGAATTTTCCTGAGGATCAATTCCCGCTTTGGCGGCATCCTCCGAATCACGTACCCCTCGGTCATATGCCACAAGTGCATAGTAATACGTAATTCCGTTGGTTACATCTTCGTCGATATAGTGAAATTGAAGTCCCGTATTGTCTCCAAGGTAATAGACGGCTTCACCTTCTAGTACGGTTACGGGTCCTTGGATGTCATTGACCAGATCCCATTGCGCAATAGGTTTGAAGAAAGTGGCTGCACCGTCCACATCAGTGATGGTGCGGGCATCGAAGAGCAGGGGGTCTGTGCCTTTATAGAGTTTAAATCCCTCAAAATCAAACTCCTGAATGAAACGGTCAAAGCTTCGAACCGCAACGGTATCCCAGCTCAGGACCACCTGTCCGTCACCCGGGACCGCCGTGAGAGCGGGTAGGAAGGGAGGCTGGGCAAAACTGTAGTCAGCATTAAAGATGCTTTGAGCTGTTCGCCGGTTTTTGAAAAAGTCACGCTCATCTTCGCCAAAAATCCAGGCAGTGGAGAAAAAATCGGTCCCTTTTGATTCAAGTCCGATTGGGCCGGAAGAGAACAATATGAAAGGTTCAAGATCTGCTTTGAAAGCGTCCGGTTTTGTGCCTAAGGGGAACTGTGCATAGTTGCTGATCCTGTCCCACATCCATGCATCGTCCCGCAGGTTATCCCCACTCTCATAGAAAGGACGCGTCTGCAGGTCAAAGCCGGTCAAACCCACCTGGTCAGATTCATCTACATCCAGTTCGTCAAAATTGGGTTCGCCCAGGGTTGGTATTCCATCGGCTTCGCCATCGTCTGGGCCGGGGTACCCCAGATCAAATGGTCCCTGTCCGTCACGCCCGACATCATTATTATAAGCTTCACCGGGATCCAGAACCCCATTGTTGTTCTCGTCAGAAAAACCAACCCAGTCCAGGTTTTCATCTCCGGTCCACCATCGTCCTGCCTGATACGCGGGGCGTGACTCAACCGGACCATTGTAAGCTTCAAAATTGGCTAGGTCATACATTGAGCTAACAGCACTAAGAATTGCTAGCTGTCCTTCTATGAGCACGCCTGGCCCATTAAATCTGGATTCATCTGTGATACCGTCCTCGTCATTATCCAGGCCATCAGTCGCCCGGGCGGGGCTTTCCAGGAACGCAAAACCGGTATAACCTAGCGGATATGTGCCTCCGGTGGAGCGTGTACCAATTCCATCCTGATCCCAGCCGTAGGCTACGTCCTGCTGTGGATCAAATGCAGCGTTCTCATCGCCCTCTTCGTTACCCAGGCCATAATCCATTATTTGCCCGAGGTAGAGGTCTGTATGGGTTTTTTCGGTTACGTTTGTGATGCGATAGAGGATGAACATAAGATCTTCTGCAAGCACATTTGCCCACTGAAAGAGGCGGACCTGTGCCTGCAACCCCATTCCGCCAATTGTGGAATCTGCGGCGCTAGGGTAGAAAACTCCGTATTCACTGTGGGGTCTCCGGGTGTCGGGGTCAATGGCGTACTCCAGGTCTGTGAAGTCATCCATCACATAAAAACTCTCCAGATCTGCATTGAACACGCCCCTGCCAAAAAAACCATTCCAGTTACCCGGCCAACCTGGATCATCGGGAATATTCAACCGGTCAGGCCAGAATTGTGGCCACGATGTGGGATCGTCGCTTAATGCCGGTGTTGGTGTCCGCTGTCCAGTTATCGGATCCAGGCGGTTTTCGTTCATGAACCCGGGTAGTGGGGTCCATCCCCAAAGGGATCCATCCGGGCTCAACCTTTTCCCAAAATCTCGATATGTAAGGATGACGGGGTTTAGGGTTGTATCGCCCCGGGCGCCCGGAAAAAATTCCCGCCATTTGGTTCTTTCCCCTGGAACCTGGCCGGCTACCATAATGCCGACGCCGTCAATATGCCTTCCACCAATGCCACGTGGCCAAACACCGAACGGAATGTCGTTCCAGCGTGCAAGTTCACCGTGGTTCCGGAAATTGGTCTCTATGAGATTACCGTCCAGCACACCGCGCGCGATAAGTGTCTCATCTCCCCTAAGATCTGAGGAGATGTTTTGTCCATAGCTAGTTGCGGTCAGTGTACAAGTGACAGCCAGACCGAGAATTAGCCAGCGGATTCGTTCACGTTGCATTAAAAACGGTAATTAAGCCCGACACTGACCTTGCGGGGCGCTCCAAAATTTTCCTGGCGATAGTAAAACTCGTCTAGACTGTTGAGTCCACCTACCTGTGCGCCGGTTCGCCGGAATAATTCTAATGTAACAGATTCATCGGCCCTTCCAGTATCCTCGTAAACCCCTACCTCCTGTATGGTATCAAAGAGATTCTGGGCCTGCAGGAACAGTTGCAGGTTCGCTTTAATGCCAGGGATACGATAGTATATGCGCACATCCGTGCCGAATATAGACGGCTTGGTTGCGTTATTCTTTTTTGAAGATCGAATGAACTCACGTACAGTTGTGTAGGGCGTACCGCTCTGCAGTCGGTTGATGAGTGTGACGGAAAGCCCAGTTACCGGTTCTACAGTAATGGTATTATTAAGTACGTGCCTGCGGTCCCAGTCCAGGCGTACAAGGGAAAGAATTTCGTCCAGACCGGCCTGTTGCCGACCAAAGGCTTCGCCCGGGCTGGATGAGGTCCCTTCGGCAAACTGCAACGTATAGTCCACGGTCCAGCTCAGCATGCCACCAGGTCGCTGGAAGAGTGAAAATGTGAGGCCTCGTATGGTGCCGTAGTCCCGGTTGATCCACCGGATAATGAAGTCTCCCTGCGGCGTACGCGCGATTTCCTGGCCAGTTAGATTACGTACATCTTTTGAAAAGATCGTGATCTCCATACCAATCCGTCGTGTAAAGCCCTGTTGCAGGCCCACCTCGAAGGAAAGTGTGCGCTCAGGATTAATTCCCGGGTTACCAAATGAATTTGATAGGGAGGCGGGGTTGACTTCGTACTCCGGGTTGGTGTACAGAAGCCCAAATGAGGGAATCTGGAAGAAAAGCCCGGCCGAAAATCGCATGACGCCAGTTTCGGAAATGGGAAAGGCCACGCCTAAGCGCGGGCTGAGTTGCATGTCCACTTTGGCCGGTTCACGATTAGAGATTGAATTTTCAGGGTTACCGGGGTCCGGTATTTCTTCAAGTTCTCCCTGCCCCCAGTCCAAGGGTGACAGATAATCAGGATCAAAATAATCGAAGCGCAGGCCTGCATTAACAATAAGTCCGGTAAACTCCATCTTGTCCTGCACATAAGCGGATAACTCTACCGGTTTTGCTTGGAGAGAGTTATCGGCGAACTGGTCGGGGGAGGGTTGGGGTAGGTTACCGGTCCGGAAGGAGCGTTCAATGCCAAAATCCCTGTTGTCCAGGGTATGCCAGCGGGCTTGCACTCCAACTTTCATCAGGTGTACGCGATTGAGCTGATGAGAGTAGTCGGCAACAATAGTATGAGTTGCTGTAAGCTGATCGCTGGTAGAAAGGTCATTGCCACCAACGGCAAACGCATTTGCCCCCTGCAAAAAGGAAAAGTCACTGCTCACGTAACGTTCGTCGAATGGCGACTCAAACAGGTATACATCCGTTTTATCGTGCAGGTAGCTGTACGATAGATTTGCAAATGCGCTACTGCCAATAGTGTAATGCAATCCGAGGATGTGAGTCTGATTGAGAAAATGGACGGTATTGATGCCGTCAGGGATATACTTAAGGTTGTGGTTGTAAGGCTGGAACGTGCCAGACTGGAAGAAGACGTTGTAGTCTACGTTAAACCGTGGAGTAATCGCGTAACCCAAGGTAGCATTCACGGACAGGCGCTCAGTATTGTTACGGGGTACGAACGAACCATCTCCTGAGGAATCAATGATCCAGGCCTCGCGCGGCAAACCGGTATTCAGGTTTTGGGAAGAATCTGACGGAGCAAACAGGTTTCGCCCGATAAAGTGCGAGTTGTCCTGCAGGTATCGAACTGTTGCTTGTAGGCCGAGGCGGTCACGGATCAGTGGTCCCCCCAGGGAAGCCTGCACATCAAGGAGATTCGGCAGGCTTGCAGCGTCCAGATAGGAGACAGTATCTGGTTTGAAGTCCGTGAAAGCGAGTGATGAGCCGGGATCGGTTGTACGACCGACAAATTCCAGTTCCCGGTTGCTCGCAATGGCACCTGCGTAGGCCAGCAAAGAGCCGCTCCATCGGTCTGGTACATCCTTGGTCACAATATTCACTACTCCACTGGTCGCCTGGCCGTACTCGGCATTAAACACTCCGCTGATCACCTCCAGGCTCTCAACCATATTCTGTTCAATTTCGAATGCGGCATCTTTGCTGAAGGCGTTGGTAATCGGCACACCGTTGACCAGATAAGTCACTTCCCCGGTGCGCCCTCCGCGGAAGTGTCCATCAACGACACCTGCCTGTAGATTGATTGCATCCCGAACATTCGTAACGGGTAGGACCTCAAGTTGCTCAGCATCAATAACAGCGGTGGTCGTAGTGCGATCCATCTCTACGATTGGACGCTCAGCTATGACTACGATCTCCTCGCCGACAATTGCCTCCTCACGCAACTCAAAATTAACGGTTGTTGTTTGGTCCTGAACTACGCGCACATTCTGGGTAGTGACTGTTGCGAAACCTACGAAGGAGGCCTGGACGCTATAGGTGCCAGGCGGAATATTGAGGATGTAATAGTATCCGTCAGCGTCGGTCACGCCCCCAATCACGGTTCCGGCAAGAACAACATTGACGCCAGGAAGGCCTTGATTAGTACCTGCTTCAAGAACCCTTCCAGAAATCTTGCCAGTCGGGCCGGGGGGGCGGGCAGATAAACCGCCCGCCCCTCCAGCACCAACTATCAGTAAAAGTATGAGCGACGCAGCAAAACTGCGACGCAGCTGACCATGCATTATTTGATCAATTGCATGTACCGTGTCTTCAATACGGACGATCCAACTTCGAGTCTGTACAAATAGACGCCCGAGGCTAATCCAGCACCGTCAAAACGTACAGTATGCGTCCCTGCTGTATATGGTTTTTGATTCAGGAGAGTTGCAACCGGCCTTCCGAGTGTATCATAGACACGTAGCGAAACGATTTCGGATTCAGGTAATGCGAATCGAATTGATGTGGTTGGATTGAACGGGTTGGGATAGTTCTGGTCCAAGGCAATCTCCTTTGGTAGCTCATTGGCGTCTTCAAGACTTGTCTGGGTCACGTCGGTTACCGTCACCTCCAAGTTCATGGTCTTACCATCGTAGTCCATATCAGTACTAGATGCAGTATGCACGAGTGTCACCATGTCATCGTCTCCATCTCCATCAATCGCCGCCGTCATCATGACCGCCTGTGCAGTGTTCCAGTTCTGCATTGTAAACGTCAGGCCCGAGAAATCTGTACTCGAATCCCCATCATTGTCCAGAGTTAGATCCGTCCCAGCCTGTCCTGTAATCGCCACCATCACATCCGCCGATGGTTCTGAGGTGAGTTTCACGTAGTAGGTCTGACTCCCGGCCTCATCCACGGATAGGGTGGTGATCGCAGCACCAGCCGCCATCTCGGAAAGCTCAATTTCTGCTCTCATCCCACCTTGCGCATCCCGGCCAGCCAAGGCTACAGCGGGCCATTGCGCAGGCGTATTCCACCATTGTCCGTCGGCATTGCCTTTGAGGGACCATTGGATCTGATTATCGCGATTTCCCCCATCGCCATCATTCAGTACGAAGTTAAACGGGAAGTACGCAACATCCGAACCTGTGGGAAGAGGAGTGATGGCATCCATTTGATCCACATTTTGGATCTGATCCAGTGGGATCACAGATAGCAACCTGTAGCCACTGCCGTCCGCGAGCTGATCATAAATCGCCCCTCCACCTTGAGGAACAGCATCTATGCTCCAGCCGACAAAGACGGCTGCGACGGTACCTGCCTTGGTGCCATCGCCTTGGCCTAGGAGCCGAAACTGATAATCTGCAAAATCTCCGCGCATAATATCTTGATGCGGGGAACCTGTGAAGATCCCGCCGCCACCAACATCTCGCACATCGTAGTTTCCCCATCCAAATTCAATGCTGTCATGTTGCCAGCCGTCAGCCGGATTTCCACCGTCACCCTGCAAGGTAATTTCATCGTCGGTCACCTCGACATAGAGGTACAGCTCAGGAGGATCAGCACCATAACCTGCCCAGAGCTTGCCACTCAGGTCCTCGTCGGGGGTTAACTGGCCACCATCTCCAGGCTTTGAGTGGGCTCGATTAAGCTCAAAAGGCATGTACCCATCAGGAAAGCCATCTTCCACTACATTGTCAAACATGTCGTCAAAGAGCAGATCGTTAAGGTGATCTACTTCAGCTTCAGTCAATTCGGCAATATGAGCTTGAACGGGGAGGTTCTCATTTGCGACTTCTCCTTTACTCATTGATACGTCGGTGTTTTCAACTCCAAACCCACTCAGCGCTGTTACTGCGTAGTGTAGCGTGAGTGGAGCCAACGACGCGTGTGGGACCTCAATTCTGTGGTAGGCGGAGGTTGCACCGCCAGTAACTCGCGCAGCTAAGCTAACTTCACTCGCCGTAATGTCTGTTATATCATTGACGCTGGAATAGACGTTGTACCCGTCTGCACCGTCTACGGACATCCACGATATCATATTACTATCCGCTGTAGCCTCGACCGAAACTCCCATGACTGCGCTTACGGGATCATTTGCTACGGAGAGATCCAGGTTTTCTGCTCCAATGTAGACGTCGTCTACATAAATGGTACCACCGCCTGTATTGTTGTCAAAGAAGACCCCAATATTCTGGACGTTGGTCCATTCAAATTCTTTCCAGAGGTGGGCGTTCTCCGTTGTGTTGGGGCCCAGTTCGTCGGCGACTCCAACCCCAAAGCTTCCATTGGACCAGGCTCCAACATATTTCCATAGGCTGTCCAAGCCGTCCAGAGTGTTGGCCGTTTTAGCGTCCTCCAGTTCTGTGTAAGTGGCCGGGGGTAGGGGGATTGAAACTGTATGCCACTGGCCATCCCGCATGTCTTCGGGTATGCGCCAGGCTAGACGAAAAGGAAGGTCAGCAGAACCGTCGTCAGCACTGCTCCCGTCCGTCTTATCCTCAAACATAAGCTGGACATTTGGCTGTCCGGCGTTTGCCGGATCAACCCAGATCCTGGCGTGCAGCACATCACCATCGGCACGGTTTTGTGACATATCTACGCCAACATCTGCGGAGAAGCGAAAGGCTTGGAAGGCCCAGTTCCCATACACATATTCGACGATCTTGTTTGTCGGGTCGGCCGGATCGTCTACGATATTGCCATCGAAGGAGGGGACCAGGGTGTTTGTTCCATTAACAAAGAAAATAAAGTCATCCCCCAGCGGTGGACCCGCCTGTCCACGGGCATTCGAGGCTGCAAAAAACAGCAGCATGACGGTAAATAAGTAGAAAGCAGTGTGCCTCATTGCGGTTGCGAGATTAGTGAATCGATGTTTCCAGTGCACCATAATATACGCTAGAAAAGGTTTTCATAAAACAGAATTTGCAAAAACGGCTCCCGATCCCCGGTGATGAAGCAGAAAAAATAAGGCGGTCTTCATCAAGTATGTATACTTGCCTCTTTTTTTCGGATTCTTCCTAGTTTCACCGAAAAGTACTTCAATTAGCACACCACTACGGGCTATTGCTGCGACGTGGGTGGCTGCCTAATCATCCTTTGCACAGCCGGGTGATCTGCATCAGTGCGAATAGCCTTTTCCCAAGCTTCTTTTGCCAGTGCCGGACGGTTGGTCTTTGCGTAGATCTCTCCCAGGCTCAACCATGCCAGAACGTAGCTAGAGTCAGCAACCAAGATGTTCAGTAGTTCCTGTTCTGCCTCCTTAAGGCGGTCTAGCGCCATTTTGGCATTTGCAATATGAAACTGCAAATCAATATTGTTCGGCCGGAGTGCACGGGCGATCAGGTATACTTTCAAAGCTTCTTCTGTGCGGCCGGAGCGACGAAGTGCGGTTGCATAGTCGACTTGTGCCTGAAAGTTTGTAGGTTGACGGTTCGCAGTGTTTGCCAAATGACCGGCTGCTTGCTCAATAGCTCGCAAAGAGTCTGCTTTGGCAAGAATTCGGGAAGAGTGATCCGACTGCCCCAATTGCTGAAGCGCTTGTCCTAAAATATATCGCGGTTCTGCGTTCCGGGGAAATCTGGCAACAATGTCTTGTAGAAGAGGCACAGCTTCTTCATTGCGACCAAGTCGCACGAGGAGCCTTCCCTGTCGGACTTGATCTGCAAGGTGGCTCGGCCGAATGCTCAATGCGATTCTGGTGTGACCCAGGGATTCAGAGTAGCTCCCCTGCCGTTCCAGCCAATCAGCCAGACTGGAATGTGCAGGAGCATACAGGGAGTCCAGAACAATTGCATGCCTGAATGCAGCAACTGCACTGTCAGGCATGCTCAGAACATCATACACTGTCCCTAGGGCATGCCACGACATCGCAGCAGCGCTGTCGTTGACGGCCTGAAGGAATTGATCAAGAGCTTGGCGGTTCTGCCGCTTCCCGTAGTAGATGTTGCCAAGGTTGTGTCGGACGCCAGGATAATCTCGTTCAATATTGACAACGGCCAGATATGCCGCCTCGGCGTTATCCCACTGCTGAAGTTCGAAATAGATACGTCCACGCATAAAATGCGCATCCGCCGATCGGTCATCAAGTGCAAGAGCGCTGTCAGCCAGACTCAGCGCTTCATGGTAATCCCGGAGCATTAATGCTTCCTGCGACGCTTTGATAAGTTCTGCCACACCTGGATGGCTGTCTCGCGAGCTGCAGGCAGACAGTATCAGCAAGATTGTGAGTACATGTATTCTCATTGACCGATCTCACGTAGGCGGAAGGTAGTATTCGCTGCTACATCGATATGCCGGGTTACCTGACCGCTGGGCCAGAATACAGTAACAGTATCTGCATCTTGAAATGCCCCCAGTCCAAACGTAGCTGTTTTTTCGGATTGCGAAGCATAGCTGTGTCCAGCACGCACGCGGCGGGATTGCTTCAGCGTTCCGGTCCAGACTTCAATCACAGCGCCAATTGCCTGGCCATCCAGTTGTATGCGTAACCAGTAATTCCCCAGGGGCAGGTCGTTACGGAATAAGTGAAGCGGGCCGTTGTTTTCTGTAATGAGGAGGTCAAGGTCACCGTCGAGATCAATGTCCGCTGTGGCAGCTCCCCGTCCCACCATCGGACGTGTCAGTCCAAGGTTGGGGGCCTCATCCGTGAACACACCATACCCATCGTTTACGAATAGCTGCGCAAGCTGCTTATAACTCGAAATATCGCTGAATTCGCTGGCTTGCGGGTTGATGTGACCGTTGGCCGCCAGTAAATCTAAATCTCCATCAAGTTCAGCGTCGAATAAAACTAACCCAAATGTCAGCGCCGGTATGCTTAACGGGCCAATACCGCTCTTCGGGCCGCGTTCTTCAAAGTAACCAGATGGTGTATATCTGTATACGCCATTCATTTGGTCCTGAAAATGACCTATGAAAATTGTTGGCTCTCCGGTGGAGTCGACAATACCTGCATCAATACCCATGCCAGCGCGTGCCCGTCCGCGCAGATCCAGGGCCATTCCCCTAGCAAGCCCGACATCTTCAAAAGTACCATTCTGAAGATTCAGGAACAGCTGATCGGGGTCAGTATCATTAGCCAGCACAATATCGGGCCAGCCGTCTTTGTTGATGTCCATTGTGACCGCTCCTAGTGTTTTTCCTGAGCCTGCAAGTCCAGACTCTTCTGTGTACTCAATGAAAGTACCATCTCCCCGATTCAAATAGAAGCGCCCTGGAGTGCCCGTGTAGAGCTCCGGTGTACAGTATCGCTTTTGTACACCATCGCTGGTACAAACTAGGTCAGTATCTGGAGTCCAGTCGACATACCCCGTTACATAGAGATCCAACCAGCCGTCAAGATTGGCATCCAGGAACAATGCAGCTACATTCCATTCTGATGGTGCGCCTAAGCCGTAAGCGTCAGTGACATCCCTAAATACATGGTTGTCATTAATGAGTAGTAAATTGCGCTCAAGCGAAGTAAAGTAGAGGTCGTCATCACCATCCAGGTCAATATCCCCTGCGATGAGTCCCATACCGTAACCCGAGGTCGTTCCAAGGTCGGTTTCCTCGGTTACGTCAGTAAAATGCCCGTTACCGTTACCTCGGTAGAGCCAGATTCCAGGGCGTGAGTTGTTGGTCCACGACTGTCCTCCGACAAGCGCAAGATCAATGAGTTCATCATTGTTGTAGTCAAAAAAGACGGCTCCGGCTCCAAAAGTTTCAGGCAGGTACCAATTTCCCTCTGCACCATTTATGTGCCTGAAATCACCGAGTCCTGCTTCCTCTGTGATTTCGACAAATAGCCATTCCGGTTCTGGGGGAGCACAGCCGGCGTAAAGGATCAATGGCAGCACAAGAAGGCAAGACAATACATATTTCTTGGGGAGCCAGGGAGCTACACCCGGGCAAATGCGGCGTGGCATCGTCACATTATTGCAGATAAGGGCTCACGTTGCCCTAATTGAAGATTCCCGGGGGATGAGTTCCAACGGCATGACTGGGCAGTGCAGCTCATCGGCAGGTACCCCGGCAATCCGACTGACCAATATGTCCACCGCTTTTGCGGCTAGTACACCAATCGGGACGTTTACAGTAGTTAAGGAAGGCGTTGCAAAGTCAGCACTCTTTGTTCCATCAAAACCGGTGACAGCGATCTCATTTGGTACACTGACTCCATTTTCAAGTAGGGCGCGCAAGGCGCCAAGTGCTCCCAAGTCGTTTACTGCGACAATGGCAGTCGGCCGTGGCCGAAGGCGCAGGATTTCTTGAGCGGTGTCATATCCGTTTTCAAAAGAAAAGTCACCTGGGAATTCGAGGATTTCCAATTCGCTCGGAGCGGCTTCAAAGAACCCTTGCCTTCTTTGCTGTGCATCGAAAGCGTCATCAGGGCCGCGAATAAAAGCAATACGTTTATGTCCCAGATCGGAGATATGTCGTGCCACGTCAGCCATACCTCCGTAGTTATCGAAATTAACGGTGTTTATTTTCTGATCCTGCGATTTGGTGTTCAAGAAGACGAAAGGAAAGACCGGGTTCACCACTGACAGTACGCGATCAGCAGTCAATTCGGGCACCATTATGACCATTCCGTCCACCCGCCTGTTCATGCTTTCGAAGGCTGCGATAAAATCAGTTTCGAGGCGTCGGGAGGAGCTTACCATGAGCAGATAGTCGTGCTGTTTGGCAGTTGTGTCTAGACCGTGCAAGAGGTCTGCAAAAAATTCCCCTGTGATGTAGGGTAGTATCACGCCAATCGTGCGAGAAGCCAGACCTAGAAGTCTTCTCGCTGCCGGATTAGGTGTAAACTTAAGGGCCTTGATGGCAGCGATAACCCGTTCCTTTTTCTCAGCACTTACGGGAGCAGAATCATTGATTACACGCGATACCGTGGAAATGGATACCTTAGCATGATGTGCCACATCGTGAACGGTTGGAATCATACGGCGACTTTGGGATCAGTACTGAATAAGTTCTAATGAACGACAACGGAGTCTATACGAATATTTGCGATGATCTTTCGTTTCTAGATTGCAAAATTGTTTCAACTATGCCGAATATAACCCCCTAATTTATTATTTGTATGATAAAAGATGCGAACGGCACTTTTTAAAATAGCAGCGATAACGCTACCCTTGGTGTTACTTGCAGCAGCAGAGGGCATCGTTCGCATCTTTGACCACGAACCATTTCTGATCCCGGTACCAGGAGAACCCGAGTACCAGACGGTGAACCCAGCGTATGCTGGGCGCTATTTTCGTGGATTTATACCTCAGGTGGCATATAACCCGTTTCATCGGCATAAGCCGGATACGGTTTTCCGGATTATAGCGCTCGGCGGGTCATCCACTGCGGGGTACCCCTATTCGTTTACTTCGGGATTCCCAGAAAGGGTGGCGGCAGGGCTTCGGGCTATCCACCCAACCCGACAGATTGAGGTCATTAATCTTGGCATGACTGCGCTGAGCAGCCATGTAGTGCTAGACCTTATGCCGCATGTATTGCGCATGCAACCCGATGCCGTTTTGATTTACGCGGGACACAATGAATATTATGGAGCGTACGGAGCGGGTAGTGTGAATCGGAGCAGGGTACTTACACGAACGCTTTTATGGTTTAAGAGGAGCGTATTGTTTCGGAAGCTGGAGCGCCTGATAGCCCCGCCTGTTCGGTCTAATCGCACCATGATGGCACAATCAACCACGGATGTATCCATTGCTTTTGGGGGACTGGTATATCAGGCTGGAGTGGAGAGCTTCGAAGCAAACATGACAGCAATTCTTGGCCGATTTGAGAACGCAAGTATCCCAACGTATGTTGGAACGCTGGTCTCAAACCTGCAATCCCAGCCGCCGCTCGGAGTTGATTCTGTTGCCAGTGCAGCATGGATCAGTGGAAAAGAGCGTTGGGCAGCAGGAGATACAGCCGCTGCTATGACATCTTTCGTAAAGGCAAAGGATTATGATCCGATCAGGTTCAGGGCTCCCGAGGAAATGAATCAGATACTCTTCCGTCTTTCAGAGCGTCATGCTGCCATCCTTGTCGATCAGGCGCCACATTTTGAGCCAGATGTGCGGGATTCATTATTTACGGACCATCTTCATCCCACTGCATTGGGGTACGATCGGATGGCGCGTGCTTTCGTCAGTGCAATGGTAGACAATCTTTCAAATAGTGCCACAGACTTAGGTGCTCCAGAGCCTGCGCCACTAGATGCCGGGCAGGCCAGGCTGTTGATTGCACGGCTTCGTTTGGGTTTTCCGTTTACGGTTGGATTGTCGGAGGCAGAGGAATTACGTCGATTCGAGAATATTCTACAGGCACACCGCGAATCAGGACGATCAGCAGACTCACTAGCCGCATTGGCAGTTACGGTCCAGCTCCCTGTATACGAAGCACTGATGAAAGCCAAAGAACATGACTTGGCGGCACAAGACACAGCACGAGCTTTGGCACATATGCGATCGCTGTTGTACTGGCAACCGTTCAATGAAAGACTACATCGGGAGGCCGCCGAGCTTGTATCATTCCAGTCAAGCAATCTGGCAGGAGAAGTAATGCAGCTGATCGTGGCACGAGAACCGTCAGAGACCTATCTGAATACGCTGGCGGCTTTACGAATACGTCAGGGCGCACTTGAGCCTGCCGGATCGCTCTTGCGATCAATTGAATCCGGTTATCCTGAATCCGCCGTGATGCTTTTCAATATGGCACGTTACCTTGTACAGACCGGAGACACGTTGAATGCAGAGGTTTATTTTCGTAGGTACCAAGGACTTGTAAACAGAGATCCCTGAGAGAATTGCCACGGTTACGCTGACAGGGTTTACTTGTCCCGGCGGGAGCCCTTGATGTAATTGCATGTGGCAGGCGTCGTGGTGATCTAAGGCTGTCTAGGAACCTTAATGCATCTGAAGTACGGAGGCGGGGCCGAACCCCGTGCAAGGATTGTATAGTATTCTGCGGCAAGCAATCGCCATTCAAGCATATCAGTCAGGATAAGTGCATCTCGACGGCGAACTGGGCCTATATCTATGCCCGAATGTCAGGTTTAGTGAATTTGGGTTAGCTAAGACGACGCACATCTGGCACCTTTTATAGTTTCATGGCGTTCTATGGGGCTGTGATCAAAATGCTGGTGGCCCAGCTATAAAGTGGACAACATACTAGTCAAGAGCTTACATGCAAGGTAACGGATTCAAGGTCGGAGCAGTTATTTTCTTTCTGGCACTCACTGCCTGGTACCTGTTCCCGTCGTTGCGGGGGTTATCCCTTAACAACCGGCTGGAAGGTATGAGTCAAGAGGAAAGGGTTGATTATGAACGTGACAATTTCTCCATGATCGAATCAATCAAGGAGAAATCACTTAACCTGGGATTGGATCTCCAGGGTGGGATGCATATAACCATGGAGGTTGGACTCAGGGATTTAATTTCCGAGTTGGCGGGCGAGCGCAGAGACGAGGCATTTGATGAGGTTCTGGCGGCGGCAAATGCTCGCAGCCAGGTAGAAAGCGTCTCCCTGATTGACGCGTTCGTTGACGAATTTGAAAATCGGGATCCCGACGCCAGCCTTTCGCGCTATTTCCGTAGTGAAGAGATCACACGTCGTTCAAGCAATGCGGAAGTGACGCAGTATTTGCAGGCACAGGGCGAAGACGCGATCGAGCGTGCCATGCAGGTGATCCGCAACCGTGTAGACAGATTCGGAGTTACGGAGCCCTCAATTCAAACTCAGGGCAGTCGGCGAATTGTTGTTGAGTTACCGGGTATAGATGATCCTGAGCGTGTCCGTTCGTTGCTTAAGGGTACGGCAAGATTGGGCTTTCACCTTATGGCGGATCCCGGTGAACTGACTTCGTCCCTTCAGCGAATCATAAGTTACTACGAGGTCGATGTAGCTGCCGGTGCCGACTCGGTTGATGTTGATGACGAGGAAATCAGTGAGGAGGCAGAATCAGATACCTCCTTTGATGTAAGCCAGTTACTTGCTGAAACGGAAGATCTTGACGGGGTGGGCAATCCTCTTTTGGATGTCCTTATTCCAGCAGGGCAGGGTACGGTTGTTTTCGGGGAAGTTTCAGTACAGGATACAGCGGCCTTCAATGCCCTCATGGCAGATCCTGAGGTTCAGGCGATGCTCCCACGCGATATTGAGTTGCGGTATGATGCTAATCCCAGCAGCGTAAGTGGCCCGGAGTACTACCCAGTACTGGCAGTCAATATGAACGTTGAGTTGAGTGGTGATGCGATTACGGATGCGCGGGCAGATTTTGATCAGACCACGAATCAACCCCTTGTTGACATGGAGATGAATTCGGAAGGTGCACGCATATGGTCGCGTCTTACCGGTGCGAATGTGGGAAAAAATATTGCAATTGTACTTGATGGCGTGGTGTATTCGTATCCAAATGTCATTGGCCAGATCAGTGGAGGCAGATCTCAGATTACGGGACTGGCTTCACAGGAAGAGGCAGCGGATATCGTAACGGTGCTCAAGAGTGGTGCCTTGCCGGCGCCGGTGGAGATCGTTGAAGAACGGACAGTTGGTCCCAGCCTTGGCGTTGTTGCTCGCAAAGCCGGCTTTACGTCGCTCATGGTTGGACTGGTTATTGTCGTTCTCTTCATGATTGTCTACTATCGTGGAGGAGGGATGGTGGCCGATATGGCACTGATCATCAACATCATCTTTA
Source organism: Rhodothermales bacterium (assembly GCA_022821385.1). Lineage (GTDB taxonomy): Bacteria > Bacteroidota > Rhodothermia > Rhodothermales > Bin80 > Bin80. The sequence goes on along the minus strand of JAJEDR010000065.1, from coordinate 28,210 downwards.
TCCTGGGGATTCTGGCGGGATTCAACGCTACCCTGACATTACCCGGTATTGCGGGAATCGTATTGACGATCGGCATGGCGGTGGACGCAAATGTCTTGATCTTTGAACGTGTTCGGGAGGAGCAGGCCACTGGAAAGACATTGAAGGCCTCCATAGATGGTGGATACAGTAAGGCGCTCAGTGCTATTATTGATGCCAATATCACGACCTTCTTTGTAGGTCTTATCCTTTATTCGTTCGGGGTAGGTCCCATTCAGGGCTTTGCAGTGACGCTGATGGCGGGCATACTGGCTTCACTCTTCAGTGCGATTGTGTTTACCCGCATCATTTTTGATTACGCAGTGATTGGTCGTCGTATGTCCGTCAACTTCGGTTGATCGGGAGCGATATAATTTGAATTCAGGCATTTTGCCATGCGCATTTTTGAGAACACTGATTTTAATTTGGTAGGGAGCCGAAGGCGCGGCTATATTCTGAGCGGGATTCTTATTCTGCTCAGCCTCGGCGCAATAGTTACCCGTGGATTGGAGCTCGGTATAGATTTCAGGGGAGGTATGGAGTTTGTTGTTGAGAGCAACCAGGAATTGGACGCCACAGCTGTACGTACCGCTCTGACCTCAGTACTTCCGGCCGCACCTGAGGTTAAGACCTACAGTGATGTGGGGGCAGGTGGACGGGATGCACTGCTGATTCGAACCCCAACCGAAGGAGAGACTACCGAGGTTCAGACCATAGTGGTTCAAGGTATTTCGGATGCCTTTCCTGGCAGCGATCCGCAGGTGGTCAAGACAGATGTCGTTGGACCGAGGTTCGCGGAAGATTTGAAGCGTGGATCACTGTATGCTGTACTCGGATCATTGCTGGTGATCTTTCTGTACGTAATGTTGCGATTTGAATGGAGGTTTGGGCTGGGAGCTGTGGCAGCGCTTTTTCACGACGTTCTGATAACGCTGGGGATATTCTCCCTGCTGCAGGGATTCCTGCCGTTTTCGCTACAGATTGATCAGGCGATCATTGCAGCTTTCCTTACGATTGTCGGTTATTCACTCAATGATACAGTCGTAATTTTCGACCGGATCCGTGAGTACACGAACCTGTTCAAAACGGAGCCATACAAGATTGTTGTTAATCGTTCGGTAAACACAACACTCAGTCGCACAGTTATAACTTCGGGAACGACGTTGTTAGTTGTGACTACACTGTTTATATTCGGAGGAGAGGTTCTGCGCGGTTTCTCCTTTGCACTCATCATTGGCGTTATTATTGGGACGTATTCGTCTGTTTTCGTGGCCACCCCTGTGGTGGTCGAGTTACATAGCCGGTCTGGATCGGCCACTAGGGCGGTCCGCCGTTAACACTTGGTAGTATGAATTTCACCGTCAAAGACTCTTACAATGCAGTGGTCATCACATTCAAGGGCAACGTGATGGGTGGTCCGGCCACCGCAAAACTCCACGAATCGCTGAATGAGCTCAAGGAGCAGGGTAAGCTGAATGTAATTGTGGATTTGGCTAAGGTCAAGTTCATGAATTCCAGTGGACTTGGTATGCTGATCAGTGCACTGACCACGATGCGGAACGCCGGTGGAGACTTGCGCCTTGCGAATCCGGCCTCAAAAATCAGGTCGTTACTTGTAGTGACCCGACTGGTCACTGTTTTTGAACATTTCGATTCTGTTCAGGAAGCGGTTGACAGCTTCAAAGAAGACTAGGAGAATTGGTTACATATTCCTTACAGCAGGCTCCATCTGAGGTGTCTGACTCGCGTGAGGTACGTCACGTAACGGCATCTCAATGGCGGTAACGGTAGTAGTTGGTAGTCAATGGGGGGATGAAGGCAAGGGGAAGGTTGTAGACCTGCTTGCGCCTCAGTTCGACATTGTTGCACGGTATCAGGGGGGCGCCAATGCAGGACATACCATCCGATGGGATGGCCAGACTCAAGTTCTTCATCTGCTGCCGAGCGGAGTATTTACCCCAAGGGTTCATTGTGTTATCGGCAACGGTGTAGTTGTCGAGCCAAAAGCACTTGTGTCTGAAATCCAGAAGGTTCAGGAGTTGGGGTACGATCTGACTGGCCGGTTGTGGATTTCCCAGAATGCTCACTGTATCCTTCCGTATCACAAGGCGGTAGAAGAGGTTCTGTCTGCCGACCGGATTGGTACAACAAGGCGTGGGATCGGACCTGCGTACACGGATAAGGTGGCCCGTGTTGGGATCCGGGTTGGTGAGTTGGTTGATCCTGATTTGTTTGCCGAGCGCATAAGGAGTGAGGTGGCCCGGCAGAATACAGTTCTACGTGGTGCATACGGGCATCCCGGCCTGGACGCCGAAGAAATAATAGCCGACTATGTCAACCTCGGACTTGAGCTTGCCGGATACGTCACAGACACCACAGAATTGGTGCACAAGGCATTGGGAGCAGGTAAGAACATTCTGGCGGAAGGTGCACAGGGGGCGTTACTGGACATCGATTTCGGGACCTATCCGTACGTAACGTCTAGCAATCCAACGGCGGGTGGTGTTTGTACGGGCCTGGGTCTGCCTCCAACTTCAATCAACCGGGTGATCGGAATCACGAAGGCGTACTGCACGCGAGTAGGGCATGGGCCATTTCCCACTGAGTTAACGGATGCAGCTGGTGCGCACCTTCGAAAGGTTGGCGTCGAATTCGGGGCAACAACAGGTCGGCCCCGCAGATGTGGATGGCTGGATCTGATTGCCCTTCGATATAGCTGCAGACTTAACGGGTTCACGGAGTTGGTCGTAACAAAACTGGATGTTCTGTCAGGTCTGGATACCGTCAAGGTATGCACGGAATACGACCATGGCGGTACGACCAAATCTCAGTTCATCAACGACACCCGAGCGTTAGACATAACTACGCCCCGTTACGAAGTGCTGGAGGGGTGGACGCAGGATATAAGCATGTGCACCCAAGCGGACGAGTTGCCGCTTGAGGCTTTGGCCCTGATTGATCGCATTCATTCATTCACGGGTGTGCGGGTTAATACCATTTCTACGGGACCAAATCGTGCTCAAACCGTTGAGCTGAGTAGATGACCAATGGTCCCCATTGCAGACTATTCAGTTTCATGCGAGCCTTTTTAACAACCCCCAAGCTAAAACTGGTGCTCATTGTATTCGCTTCGGGCATTGCTTCGGCGTCTCTATTGTACACCAGCTCTCTTGTTCGTCACTTGCAAGAGCGGGAACGCACAAGCGTGACCATTTGGGCAGGTGCGATAGAGCAGATGGCACGTGCCGCCGTGGAAAATCCCTATGAGCAGGATTTTCGCGCTATGGCAGAAACCCTGGATCCCGCAGATCCAAATGCACAGCGGAATCGGGCGGCGCTGGCCTGGGCTAGTAGGCTACCCCAGGGGGATCATATTGATTTCATCTTTAATATTATGTCCGAACACTCCCCTGATGTTCCTGCGGCGATTGTTGATGCCGACGGAACACCTATCAGGTGGCAACATCTGGGGGTGCCGGATTCCTTAGACCTGACTCCTCAGGATTCGTTGCAAATTGCACGGAGTATTGCCCGGATGGACAGAAAGTTCGAGCCGATCTTGATTGAGATTCTATCAGATTCCCCTGCCGCACCATTGGTCCAGAGGGTACACTACGATGAGAGCACGATTATTCGGGATCTACGCGTGTACCCGTACCTGCAGCTTACATTTGTTGCGTTGTTCATTGGGATTGGCTATCTCGGCTTTTCATCTGCTCGCCGGAGTGAGCAGAGTAATCTATGGGTAGGTATGGCGCGTGAAGCTGCGCACCAACTTGGGACCCCAATATCCAGCCTGCTGGGTTGGCTTGAAGTGATGCGTACGAGTCCGAACGCGGATCATGAGGTGCTGAAAGAAGTCGACGAAGATGTTCAGCGATTAAGTCTGATTGCGAATCGGTTTAACGATATCGGTTCGATGCCAAAGCTGGAAAACCAGCAGTTGTTTCCTGTTATTGAGTCAACCGCAGATTACATCCGCAGGCGCCTGCCACGCCGCGGCGCAACCCTGACGGTTAATGTGTCGAAGGAACTGAAAGCACCAATTAATCCAGAATTATTTGCCTGGGTGATAGAAAATTTGCTCAAGAACGCTCTAGATGCCATAGAGAATAGGCAGGCCCAAGTTGAGATAATTGCAGGGGCGGGACGCAATGGAGTATACATCGACATCAGCGACAACGGTAAAGGCATAGATCGCCGCGAATGGTCCAATATTTTCAAGCCGGGGTACAGCACAAAGACCCGAGGTTGGGGGTTGGGCCTCAGTTTAGCCAAGCGTATCGTAGTAGACTATCATGGAGGGTCGCTAACATTGGTGAGATCCGTCGTTGGCCAAGGGTCAACATTCAGGGTCGCACTTCCAGGATCATGAACTCGGAGCAGAGTTCTTGAACCAGAAGTGGCGCCGTTGGAAAGGATAGGTAGGCAGCGAGATTCGACTTCTCTTTTCTCCGGCAAACAATCCTGAGAAATCGAGATTGAGACCTGCTTCGTACAATCTTGCAACCGAGCGCATAAAGTTCTCGCTGGATACGTTGGCGATGTCTTTTCCTGAACCTGCCGGCCCCGGTTCCACCTGTTTAGTGTCCGCGTGCTCTGAACTTTTTGGCCAAGGTGAAGGTGCCTCTGGATTCACCGACATTTCGTGACCGACTTCTACGACGACCGTTATTTCCATTTCCGTGATGGTCGAGAGGCACTTGTCAAGTGTCGCAGGTGAACGCGCCTGTCGGGCCCAGTAGGCTGCATCTATGGGCATATCAGCACTCACTTGTAGACCGGTCATTCCACTTACAATACGGGTGGATGGTAGTGCAAATGACATCTCGTTCAGGAAGGTTTGAGTGTCCTCGGTACGCGGATTCGCTTCAACCAGTTCAGCATGCCGCAAAGCAAGAGCGAGCCCATCCTCCAGCTTCAAAACACCGGCTGCATACGCAGCCGCTATTTCTCCTGGACCAACCCCGATTACTGCATCGGGGTGAATCCCGACACTCTCCCACAATGCAGCTTGGGCACATTGAAGTGCAAAGAGAGCTGGGACTCGCCATATCGTTAAATCAGAGAGATTTTCGGAATTCCCAAGCATCACATCAAGCAACGAGGCTCCCAATTCTTCCTGTAGCAATTGGTCACAGTGATCCAGAACTGCACGCACGACCGGTTCAGTACGATACAATTCCGCCCCCACTCCAACTTCGAGGGTTTCCTTTGCGCTAAAGAGAAACGCCAGCTTCGGGCTTTTTTCAGGCACGGGTAATCTTCCATTTGTCCCGGCGACGCTCATCAAGCCGCTTCGAAGTGACTTTTCGTCGTCGAACACAATCCCTGTTCGAAGGGATAAGTGGCTTCGTCCTGTTGCTGCGGTCCATGTCATATCTGCGAGCAAATCCTCTACAGAAATCCCGGCATACTGCATCGTGCTGTGCTCGTCAAGCCAGTGGATGTGGCGTCCGGCTAGCTCTCGCAGTGCATTGTCTGATTTTGATGACAGAGGCAGTATTCTTACACGTCGCTGGTCCCAGTTTTCAGTATCTGAAATGTCCACGTCCACCCTTAACTCTGGAACGGGGATAGATTTAGGAGCACCTGCCGGAGAATTACAGGTTGCATCTCTGGATTGGGTGTGACCTTCCACTACAATATGCGCGTTCGCCCCTGAGATTGAGAATGCACTGACTCCCGCCCGAGGTGGGCGGCCTGTTCGGCTTGGCCAGTCCACGTTTTCCGAAGTGACCTGAATTGGCAACTGGCTCCACTCTACATATGGGTTCGGTTCATCAAAATGCAAATGTTTAGGAAGGACTCTCCTGTCCATTGCTAACAGGACTTTAATGAGGCCGGCTACGCCTGCTGCCGACTCAAGATGGCCAATATTTGTCTTCACGGTTCCGAGCAGAAGTGGATGATCCGCTTCACGGTCCCTGCCATATACGGAAGCAGCTGAATTAACCTCGATCGGATCCCCCATAGGTGACCCAGTTGCATGTACTTCCAGAAAGTCCACTTCTGAGGGGGAAATCCCAGACTGAGACAGCGCATCTTCCAGGACTTGTTCCTGTGCTTTGCCGTTCGGTACCGTAAGTGCTGCGCTGGCACCATTTTGATTCACTGCAGAACCACGAATGATCCCCCATATGCGATCTCCATCCGATACCGCATCGCTTAGCCGCTTGAGGATTACGATTCCACAGCCCTCTCCCCGAACGAATCCATCGGCTTCTGCATCGAATGTTCTGCAATTTCCGCTTAACGACAGCAGGTCGTAATCCGCCATAAACCTTGTGGTTGCGGGAGAAAGAACCACATTGACACCACCTGCTAGAGCAAGGTTTATCTCCCCAGACCGGAGACCCAATATTGCCTGGTGGATTGCAGCCAACGAGGACGCACACGTCATATCCAGCGCAACAGCTGGCCCCATCAGCCCCAACAGAAAAGCAATACGTCCTATTGCAACGCTGGCAGCAGTACCAAGATAGTTGTAATCCTGACCGCTCCCGGAAAGTAGCTCTCTGTATTCGCTGGGTCCCATCCCAACATAGATCCCTGTTCGGCTGGATCTGAGAGAGTCAGGATCAATTGCAGCGTCCTCAATCGCGTTCCAACTGGTTTCCAGGAGAATGCGTTGTCTCGGATCCATGATCCGAGCTTCGACTGGTCTGATCTTGAAAAACTCTGCATCAAATTGATCCAGCCCGTCCAGAAACGATCCCCGTCTCAGGACAGGATCCTCCGCAGAGGGATTCCCCATTACCCCCTCCCAAGGACCAGGATCAGTACGTCCATCCGAAACGGTATTGCGCCCGGATTCAAGCAATCCCCAAAATGCCTCAATGTCTGGTGCACCAGGGAAGCGACACGCCATACCTATCACCGCAATGCCGTCCTCATCGCTCTGTGCAACCGGTTGCTGCTGTTGTGCAACAAGCTGTAGCGGGGCAGGAGCGGGGCCAATTGATCCTAATTCATCGGCCAAATGCCCTGCCAAAGTGTTGATATCTGGATAGTCAAACACCACTGTATTAGAGGCCACGTACTCGTCGGCAAACGCGCGGTTTAGTCGATTCCGCAGTTCAACTGCCATCAACGAATCCATCCCCAAATCAAAGAATCCTACCGTGGGAGAGGGGGCATTTGGTAAGCGCAGCACGGCCTGGAGCTCTTGCTGAAGGAAGGATACTAGTAGGTCTTTGTGCTCGGCCGCTGGCATTCCTCGCAACAGCGATAGCGGATCTTCAAGCAATACCGTCGAATCGCTTTCTTCATCAGAAGCGTCGTCCAGCAAGTCCTCCAGAAAAGCCGGACGGTCCTGAATTGCCTCCTGGTAAACTCCCCAGTCCATTGACATTACGACGGGATTTGTACCGTCAGTGCGCACGAGTTCGTCAAGTGCCTTGATGCCCTGCTGCGGTGTAAACCAGCGACTGCCAAGCGCCGCCAACCGCTCTTCAATCCGCTCCTTCTGCTCCGCAGCTTCGCCAATTTCCGACCAAGCCCCCCAGGCAATTGTCTGGCCTGGGAGTCCGACCGCACGGCGATGTGCAGCAAGTTGATCCAAAAATGCATTCGCAGCCGCGTGATTTGCCTGTCCTGGATTTCCCATGACGCCTACACGACTGGAAAAAAGAAGGAACATGTCCAGGTCACAATTTGCAGTAGCACGATGCAAATGCCATGCACCTATCATTTTGGGCCATAGTACCTTCTGGAATCGTTTCCAACTCTGGCCTCCCAACTCGCCATCTGACAATACCCCCACGCTATGGATGACCCCGGCAAGGGGCGGCAACTCCTGCCGTATGTCGGCAAGCATCTTGTCCATTGCAACGGGATCCGTCACATCTGCAAGGGCTACATGCACGGTAATATCACGTGCTTGCAAGGCATCAATTACTCTCTGGGCCTCCTTTCCTGGTGGGCGTCGCCCGTTCAGCACAATGACGTTCGCTCCATGATCCGCCAACCAGTTTGCAACAGCACATCCAATTCCCCCTAGTCCACCAGTAATGAGATAGCTTCGATCCCGTCTAAATGATCCCTGTGCCAGTGCCGATTTCGTAAGAACAATCTTACCAAGATGGCGGGCAGACCGCATAAATCGCAATGCATCTCCGGTTTCGGCTATTGGCCATCTGCTGTGAATGAGGGGATTAAGGTCCCCGGAATCAAATCGTCTCACCAAGTTCCGAAGAACTTTGCCAACTTGGGCGGGGTCGGTTTTCTTGAGCCGGTCCAGTTCAAGGATAGCATAGCTCACATCGGGACGCACAGCTGCCATTTCCTCTTCACTAAGAATATCCCTTCTTGCCAGTTCAACGAACCGGCCTCCCTTGGCAAGACATGACAGACTCGCATCAATGAATCCCTCACTAGTAAGGCTATTGAGCACCAAATCTACCCCCTCACCATTTGTGGCCTCGAGAATTTCTTCGCCAAACCGGGTCTCACGGCTATTGAATACATGCTTCACACCTAGCGAGCGCAGATATCCCTGTTTCGGAGCGCTTGCGGTTGTGAAAACTTCACCCCCTGCGGCCCTGGCCAGTTGAATTGCAGCCAAACCCACACCACCTGATCCGGCATGGATCAGCACACGGTCGCCAGCTTCCAGTCCCGAAAGCTCGTAGGACAACGCAGCTGAAACAAAAGCACATGGCATTGTCGCCAATTCCGATACCGAGAAGCCCGCTGGTGCGGGTGCCACCAGCTCTTCGTGTGTCACTATTTCCGACGCGAATGCACCGAACCCCAACCCGACGATATAGTCGCCGACCGAAACCCTTGATACATCAGCACCGACCTCGAGCACATCTCCGCACATTTCCCGGCCGAGGTCATCCTCTTGAATGAACCCAAGAGAACGGAAGACATCCCAGTAATTCATGCCGCAGGCCTTGACTGCTACACGAACTTCATTCGGCTCCAGATCCCGATCTGGCAGCGTCCTGACGTCAAGATTTTCAATTAAGCCATGTGGATCTGGTGTCAGTACCCAGGCCGAGTTGTCGGAGAAGCTGAGACGCTCCGAACCTACATTCTCTCTGACCACACGTGCCGCACTTCGTCGGCCAGAACGATAGGCAATATGGTTCTCACGGTCAGGATTGAGCAGTTCTGCCACCAGGTCGGGGGCAGGGGCGCATTCACCGGGATCCAGGTCGATCATTCTCGTCTGCAGATGAGCCAGTTCCCGGACGACACCTTTACCAAATCCCCATAATGCCGCGCCCGCTAGTTGCCCTGTAAACTCCCTTTCTATTACTTGGGCACCCCGTGTAATAAACCAAATGCCTTTAGCTGGCACTACATTAGTATCTATCACGGCCTGTACGAGAGCAAGTGCGCTTTCCACAATTCGTTGAGTATTCTGCGCTAACTCTTCGGCCGATACATTTGAACTTTCTCCATCAAGGGCAACAAGGTGTGCAATACCTTTCAACGTCAGGTCCTTGGGCATGCCTTGCAGCAACGTTTCCCACGATTCCCGGCGATGGATGTCTGCGGTAACCCGGATGACGCCAGGTTCATTCAATTCAGGGGCAGGGGCTTTCGGATATGCCTCCCCTGCCTCTACCAGCATGACCGTCTGATGACGAAGGAATAGATCTTCAGCCAAGTCTTGCGCAACTCCGTTCTGATCGCCCACCAGTATCCAAACTCCAGCACGTTCCTGAATTACGGTTGGTGCTTGTGCTATGATCACGCCCTTTTCCTGCCTTCCTGTCAAATCAGGTTCTTCAATACCCAGAACTTCAACTTCACCAAAACCTGCATCGCCAAGTGCACGTCGCCAAACCGCTGGACTGGCCATGACGTGGTCAGTGCGGTAACTATCGGCAAATCGCCACCAGCCATCCAGCTGTCCAAAAGTCAAGTCCATCCAACCCCATCCGCGCAGGTTCTCAAGCGCTATCAACTGGCCAGATGGTGCAAGCAAGTCCAGGCAGTACCCAAGCGTTTCGTCAAGATATCGCGTGGCATGCAGCACATTTGAAGCGATCAGTAAATCGAAACTGTGCAACTCAAATCCCTGTGTAGCAGGGTCGTTTTCGATGTTCAGGGGAACGTATTCTATGGATGCAGCAGCATCCTGAAATCGTTTTTCAGCCTCCGCAAAGAAGCCCACCGAAATATCAGTATACACGTAATCAAAACGCCCCTCGGGGAGTTCGGGAAGGATCACGGCAGTAGCGGAGCCCGTGCCCGCGCCAACCTCAATGATCCTGAGGCGGCGGTCGGCGGGTAAACCGCTCATAAGTGAACGAACGGTCTCCTTCATAATACGGTTAGCCGCCCGTGCCACCGGTGCTTTTGTGTACAGATCTCCAGGCGTTGGATCTCCACTGCTGAATAACAACATTAGTGGGTTTTCCTGCCCGCGGAGCACCGCTCCCAACGCAGGGCCACAACGCCTGAAGAGCCCGATCTCTGTGGCGCCATGTGAGTATCGCGCAGCCATCTTGTCCGCAAATGCATCCAGTTCCATAGGCAATTCGTCGGGCAATATCTCCCCGGACGCAATTCTGACGACAAACGAGTCCTTTATCTCCTCTAGAATCCCGGACTTAGCCAATATCTTGAGCATTTGGCGAAAGACGCGGCTGTGATCAGAGAGAACCCCCAGGCGCTCGCGCAGAACCTCCGGTTCTACGACTTCTCCATGCTCCCGCTGCCATCCCAATTCATCCAAGGTTTGGAGTGCACGTGAGCTTGCCCACCGCTCCAGGTCATCCAGAAGAGCAGTCCTCTCTTGTACTGGAACCCCCTCTTCAGCCAAATAGTCTGACAGAAGTCCCGAATTCGAAGCAACGGTTCTGGCGGATGGGAAAAAATCTGCCGGCAGCACGGTCGAGATCAGAGGATTTTCCCGCCAGCTTATCTCGTACAGAAGATCCTCTATATCGTCAACGGCAGAAAGCAGTGCTTCCCGCGTTGCACGCTTTACAATGTATCCGTTTAATCCACCGAGTAGAACTCCATGTGTGTCATAGACACGCAGTTCCGCACTCATGATCTCCGCGGGTGTACCCGATGATTCATTCGCTTCTTCAGCCGCTTCGTTCATTTGAACGTGACAAACCACTCGGTTCGGCAGCTGTGCTGGGAACCATAGTCGGTCGCAACCAAAGGGCAAGTACGTAATCTTCTCTTGTTCTGGTATAGTCTGACGGGCAGCAGACATCACCTGGAAGCACCCATCCAGCAACAGAGGATGTATGCTCACGTTACTCAGCGTGTTTTTCTCTGGCAAGACAATCTCTCCCAGAGCTTCTCCTTCTCCGATCCAGATTGCTTGAACAGTATGAAAGGACGGCCCGAAACCAATCCCTACATTTGCCTTGTCCCGGTAAAAAGCAGCGATATCCCCCGGAGACATCGCGTTCCTGAGTTGATCCAGACTGATGGTCTGCGGGGCCTGGGATGCATTTGGGCCGATTAATACATTACATTCCGCATGTACGGTCCACTCCGCGTCCTCCGCGTCTTTGCTTAGAATCTGAAGTTGGAGAGACTTTTCAGATGGACGCACCACAGTCTGCACCTTGCGTCCCGTATCGTGATCAATCCCTTCGTCTGAACTTTTTCCGGAAAAGATCATCGGAGTGTGGAATTGCAGATCCTGTACAACTCCTCCCCCGTTTTCGGAATGAGAGGCGGCTACCGCGAGGGCCCCGTACAATGCGCCTGGTGCCAGAATCTGGTCAAACACTTTGTGATCCTGGAGCCATGTCGGATCTGACGGAAACAGCTCGGTCTCAAAGAAGATCTCACCACTGGCTGATTCGTGTCGCTCCCCCAGCAGGGGATGTCCGGCGTCTCGTTTCCGACGTTTAGGGGCATCAACCCAGTGGTGCTCACGCTGAAATGGGTATCCAGGAAGCGAAATCCGATTCCGTGTCTCACCGGCAAATAATCCCTCAAATGATAGGTTTACCCCAGCCTCATACGCGTTTGCCACGGATGCAATGAACCCATATTCGGATTGGTCCGCGGAGTCAGCACTGTCTTCCGGGGGACGCCGAAGACTTGACAGCACGCGCGGAGGAGCAGCATTGTTGGGTTGACTCTTACCCGGTTCAGGCCATGCGAGAGAGAGCATAGGTCCGAGTACGGCGTGCGGCCCAACCTCAATGACCAGGTCAACTCCGAGTGTTGCAAACGTTTGAACTCCCCGGCTGAAAGCTACGGCTTCACGGGCATGTCGGCGCCAGTAGCTCCCATCAAGTATCATATCTGGGTTAGCCGCCTGGCCGGTTACATTACTTATAAATTGTATTGAGGGTGTGGCTATTTCAATCTCTTCAAAGAGTTTTTCCAGTGCGTCCAGGCGCGGCGCCACCAAAGGGCTATGGAACGCCTGATCGGTCCTCAGGAAGCTTACACGGACATTTCTGGATTCGAATTGCTTGGCCACTCGCTGGACCGCTTTCACTGATCCACTGATCACCTGATGTGCCCCATTCGTAGCCGCAATCCCCAGTCGTTCACTCTGTGATTTTCCGTTTTGTTCATGCACAGCAGATTTCACGTCGGAGACCGGAGCGAATATAGCTGCCATCGCCCCGGCTTCGGGAAGCGAAGACAAGATCTCACTTCGCCTCATCATGATCTGGAGGCCATCTTCCAAGCTGATCACCCCTGCAATATGCGCGGCAGCGAATTCTCCGACGCTATGTCCCATGACCATTTGCGGACGAACTCCAAGGCTTATCCAGAGCTCAGCAATGGCGCACTCAATCGCGTAGATCGCAGGTTGCGCCCAGATAGTATTGTACAGATCTTCACTGCTTCGACCAAAAATCACATCCAGCAACGATGTGTTTCGTTCTGACTGTACGACTTCATTACAACGATCAAGTACCGCTCGCGCTACCGGTTCGGTTTCATATATATCCCGCCCCATCCCGATCCACTGGCTTCCCTGGCCGGTGAACAGGAATCCAATTTTTTCCGGTCTATATGGATCGGATCCTTTACCGGCCGCAATAAGCGCGTCCAGTTGTTCGCGCAGTCGTGCAAGGTCATCATACAGGAGCCCGGCTCGATGAGAAAAGTGGCTACGCCCCGTAGAGGCGGTCCAAGCCATATTTGAGAGGAGAGACTGCGCTGTATCAGAGTTGGGTTGCCCGTTATTTTTGTTTAGCCATGACCGGTACTGTTTCGCAGCATCAACGAGTGCCCCGTCTGATTTGCCTGACAGGGGAAGCATGCGAAGTTTGCGTCGTGGGAGCGCTAGTTGTTCCGATGGATACTGTGCGATGGATCTGGGTAATGCAACAGGGATCCGCTTGGGTAGCCCCACGACATTTTCACCCAAGTCAGCATGTTCGGCCTTCAGGCCCGGCCCGTCGTACCCTTGCAGAATGATGTGGGCATTCGTTCCTGACCAACCGAACCCGCTGACGCCCGCATAGGGTGGTTTTCCAGAATTATTTGGCCAGTCATTTTTTTCGGCGGTCACCTGAATAGGAAGTTCCTCCCAGGCTAATGCCGAGTTCGGTTTGCTGAAGTGAAGGTGCTCTGGAATGCATCTCTTATTCATAGAGAGAATCACCTTGATGACCCCTGCTACGCCGGCTGCCGTCTCTAGATGCCCGATATTTGTTTTTACAGAACCGATCAAAAGTGGCTGATCAGCAGCACGCTCCGAGCCATACACGTTTCCTATGGCCTGCAATTCAATGGGGTCACCTACACTTGTACCAGTTCCGTGGGTTTCCAGGTAGTCAATCTGAGAAGGGTCAAGGCCTGCCCGCTTCAGGGCGGCCTTGATAACACGTTCCTGTGAGATTCCGTTGGGGACGGTTAATCCAGAACTGGCACCGTCCTGATTCAATGCGGTAGATCGAATAACACCCCATATTCGATCTCTGTCTGTTTCAGCTTCTGCCAGCCGCTTCAGCACAACAATTCCACACCCTTCCCCCCGTACATATCCGTTCGCTGCTTCGTCAAAAGTTGCGCAGCGTCCATCCGGAGATAGCATTCCAGCATTGGCGCGCAACTCCATAGACATCCCGGACAGGACCATGTTGACCCCCCCTGCCAGCGCTATATCTGATTCCCCTCTCAGCAGGCCAGACACTGCCTGGTGAATTGCAACCAGTGATGACGAGCACGCTGTGTCAATCGAAACCGCGGGTCCTTGTAATCCAAGTGCAAAGGAGACCCGTCCGCTGGCTGTATTCGGTGCATTACCGGTCGCCGCATAGAGACTTGAAGCCGGGTCTGCAGTCTCAACATCTATTGCATCCCTTACTAGGTCATAGTATTGGCCGGAACTGACCCCGGTATAGACACCGGTGCGGCTGCCTCGAAGGGTCTCCGGGGCGATCCCCGCGTCCTCAAGAGCATACCAGCATGTTTCCAGCATCAACCTTTGCTGGGGGTCTAGAAATTGTGCTTCAACCGGAGAGAGGCGAAAAAAAGCTGCATCGAACAGGTCTACCTCGTCAAGATACCCCCCAAAACAGCAGGCGGGTTTTGGATCGGGGCCAACAGCGAGTTTCCCAATTCGCCCAACGCCGGATCCCGGCTCTCCCTGTATGACTGCGTTCGTGCCGGATTCAAGCAGCTGCCAAAAAGCAGCAAGATCGGGTGCGCCTGGAAAGCGGCAGGCCATCCCCACGATAGCGATGGGGTCCTTAGGATGATGTTTTGCTATCATCATTAGAAGCTATGTTTATTGGTTAATCTGGGGATGATTTCGCCCAGATTACGAGATTCCGTGGTCCCCTTGACTATTCGACAGCTCCGTTGTTGCCGAGAGCGTGAGTTTATTGATGTTCCTCTCGACAAACTGATTTTAGGAGTTGGAGACAGAAGTTCAACGCGCAATAAGGTTGGAACAATCATCACAAACCCACACAGTAAAAGATACAAAAATAAGCGGATAGCTTTCGAATTCTACCCTTAACGTACGGTCCCATTTTTAACCGAAATATCTGGGATACTAGCCTCCTCATTCGCGCGTACTCTCCAAATCGAGAGCCAGATATCAATAACAAGTATTATGTACTATTCAGTGTAAAGGAAGCGCGCTTGATACTGATCTGTTCACACGAAACGTGAAGGCAGGAGAATAGGTTGGTTTTTATCCCGAGCCTTCCGTTTTTTTCGGTGGAAATTAAACGATCAACCGCTTTTATTGCGAGCGTAACTGCAATGGTTCCTTACGTTTCCGTTACATTTGCGTTACGTATTCGTTGTTATTTCGTTATATTATTGTCGAACGAGCGAGACTTCCAAATATTAAAGATGATGTATTTTTTCAGCAGGAAATTACTGGTTATCGTGATTTCAGTTGTCCTTTTGGGCGCAGGAATAGGGTTATCCGACTCAAACGCAGTTCAAGCACAAGTGCCTAAGGTAACCGCCGACGCAGTCGTGGGTGCCGATGGAAAGATAAATGAAGATTCCCTAAAGGCCTTTGTCACCTGGGCTACAGCTGTATCTGCGGAGATAACAGATATCACGGCAGGCAATGCTCTGCGAGCTGCAATTTATGATACCACCGGTGATTATAGATCGGGCGATAATATCTATCTCATGTACTTGACGGATCATAAGGGCACCATCATATTTCATCCTGGGAATCGGAACTTGGAGAGTATAGCAGCACTCGAGGTTACCGACGATGAAGGCAATGAAGTAATCAAGAATATGTTAGCTGCGGGCACAAGCGAGGCAATGAGAGTAGAGTATTGTTGGAATGACCCGAATGACGATTCAGATAACGCTCCGGGTGCTACTTGCAAGCCCAGCTATGCCATGCGTTACTTCGCGCCGACAATCAACACCGATCTTGTTGTCGTTGGTGGATACTACCAGGATTTGAGCGCTCTGGTAACACCACTCCCTAATATTCCAGTTCCTGCTGTTACCGCTGCTGATGTGGTAGACGACGAATCCCTGAAGCAGTTTGTGGAAGGTGCGGCGCAGTGGTCTACTGAACTGTTTAATCATGTGGGGTTTGCGGGGGTCCTTCACTGGAAAGTTGAGTTCAGAAAAGATGTCAAAGATGGAGGAGTCTTCAAGGACGGTCTAGTATATCTGTACAGCATGACTCCCGACGGATTTGTGGTATTCCATGGACTGGATGCGTGGCGTGAAGGTCGGATAGTTATCAACAACCCTGATATCAGGGGTGATACTACTTTCGTTCGGAGGATTATCCAAGAAGCCCAGTCTGGTGGAGGATTTGTGGACTATTATTGGGATAATCCCGACGATCCGAACGATGACCAGGAGGGAACCCTCAGGAGGGCTTACGGGACATCTATTATGCCGGACGGCATACAAGGGGAATATATCCTCGCAGGTGCTTATTTCCCGAGCCTCACCACCTCAGTGGAGGGCACGACCACAGAGATCCCGACAGAGTTTACACTCCATGGAAATTATCCGAACCCCTTCAATCCGTCAACACGGATACAGTTTGATCTTCCTGAGAGGGCACAAGTGAAGCTGCAGGTAGTAGATTTATGGGGCCGTAAAGTGATTGAATTACCTGCACAGGCGTTTGAAGCGGGTGCTAACCGTACGATTGAACTGAATGCGGGCCACCTCGCATCGGGGACCTACATATATCGGATGACCGCGACGGGGTTGGAGAGTAGGTACGATAAGGCTGGTCTCATGACACTGGTGAAGTAGCGCAGATCACGCGGCTCAGCAGCCAAGTGGTATCCAGGCACTTTTGTATAGGATAAGCGTTGCGGCTTCACGTTTGCAGGGAATGTGACTGCTCTAACACCGGGTGCGCATTCCCAACATGGACCACAGGTGCGCGAAATCCGGTGCTTGACTGCCTCGCGACAGGTCGAAAGTGCCTCGCGGCAACGGAAGATGCTGTCCTCCAAGTAGGTCTGACGTAGACAAATAAGAATCGACCGCCTATCTAGAACTGAGGAGGACCCTAGTTCTGAGCAGTTGACCCCTGTGCGGTATTTATTGGTGCGAAGACGCGCTGTCAAGGAGGTCTCCAAATACTATATTCACAGGCGTTCCCCTCTGAATGTGCAAGAGATCCGCTGCGCTGCCTTGGTTAATGGCGATCTCGAGCAGGTCGCTGCTCCCGAACAGCATCAAAGGCTCACTTACAGGTACATCGTTGTACGTATTGTGAATTCCCCGAATGATTCCGCTGCCCGCATACCCTTTGGTTTTGCGTCCAGTTTGGCGCTTTTCGAAGAGTGCACGGGAAATATTTGTGATACAGTTACCAAAGTGATCAATATACACGATCCAGCCACGTATGCCTTCCTCATCATCAATCGGCATTGCCCACTGCAGATGCTTTAATTTTGCAAAGGGGGTACCTAACTCTTCAAGTGGCACTCCGCTTGCCAGGCGTGCAGCTGAAGGGGCGAACAGATCTCTCCCGTGGAATGTAGACGATAGGGGGCCATCATTGGGCGCCTTCAGCTCAACCAATTGATCAGGGGTGTCGGTCTCAAGTAAGAGGGTGAACAAGCCATTATCCGGCCCCACGAAAAACTGATCGTTATGCCTCAAGGCTACTGCTCGACGAGCAGTTCCAACTCCCGGGTCAACGACAACCAGATGAACGGTTCCTGCACTGAAGAATCTGATGACCTGACGCAGCACGAAGGCGGCTGCCGCGATATCAAATGCTTTTACTTCATGGGTAATGTCAATAAGCAGCAGATCAGAATTGATGCCAAGCATCATGCCCTTCATGGCACCGACGTACCCATCGCTGTTTCCAAAATCGGTGGTCAGTGTTATCGTGGAGTTACAGCTACGCATTTGATCGGCATTAGTGCAGGCTGATTCCAACACCAGCCTGTATTGAGCGTCCCTCTGCTGGTTCAAAGAATCGGCCCCCAAAGGCATTAACTACCAAAGAACGCACGTATTGGCTGTCAAGAATATTCTGAAGACGGGCGAAAGGATGCAGAGAGATGCTGCGTAGACGCCAATTCGATCGTGTCAGATAAATATCTAGAACGGTAAATCCTTCCGACTGCACGGAATTTGTATTATTGGCCCACATCCCGGATGCGGATTCAAGAACAATCTGGGCTCCCCACCCGTTGCGTGTTGCGCCGTGAAGCGTTAGGTGCAGTTGGTGTCTGGGTACTCCCGGGATTCGTAAACCGTCGCCGGGTTCATTCAGAAAGAGAAACGATCCATAGTTGTACGCCATTCTCATGCCGATTAATGAACCTGTGGGCCAATTCATTGCGAGTTCGATGCCATTGTGGCGATTTTTCCCGCCGTTATCGTACCATGTGCGTCCATCCTCTCCCTGCTGCGGAATAAGTCTGTCCCGGATACGTAGAGAGAAAACTGCGAAGTCCAACCCGAGGCGCATACGGTCAAGTTGGCCACGTACGCCGGCTTCGACGCCGCGAGTTTGTTGCGGGCCGAGATCCGAGTTAAATCCACCCTGACCAGAGGGGCTGTTAATCAGCTCAGTCGTGGTTGGCGTCTCGAAGGCAGTGCCGATATTCGCGTACCAGGTCAGCGTGTTGGTGCGGTAGAAAGCTCCCAGCGATGGACTCAGCGCCACAAAGTCTCGTACGCCACTCTGATCACCATTGGAGAGAAGGTTATCGGTCATCTCGAATCGCAACCGATCGAGTCGTGTTCCGACAGATAGCCCAAAGCGTGGTGAAAGTTGAGTGTTCACACCTGCAAATACAGCAATGCTACCTACACGTTCTTGTTGATCCAGGAGTACGTTCGTTCCTTTGTTACCTGCATCGTTGTTGAACCGGAAACGGTCATCTCGCAATTGGCGCAGGTCAATCCCCACGGCTAAGTCAACCACCCCCATATCTGCCTGAAGCTGAGTATACACACCACCGGCTAAACGATCCAATTCAATCCAGGCAAAAGTCAAGGGGTTGTCAAGAATTCTACGAATCCCGTATGCCGTGGCGGTTAGATTGCCTAAGCGGGTTTGTGCATGAAGCGTCACTCCACCTTGCACGTGGACACTGGCTTTTCCAGCCGACTGATTGACGTATCTGGAATCTGCCTGATTGGGGTCTAGAGATAGTTGTTCAAGTGTGAGGGATCCGGGGGACAGGACATCCTGGATAGCCATATTCAGCGTGAACAGGAGTGCAGTATTAGAGCTTGGCACGGTCCGTGCGTTTACACCGGCACGGTGGAAACTGCCCTTGCTGTGTGCCCGATGTCCTCGTTTGCTCACGCGTGAGGCATAAGCCCGCACACTATGTACTCCACGCCGAAAGCCCGTGCTTACCAGTGCATGACTCAGACCATAACCCCCTCCCATGTACCGGACTCGCAGACGGGTAGAGTCTTCCAGACTGGCAAGGTGTAGAACTCCTCCACTAGCATTTCCCCAGAAAAGTGAGCTTGGTCCCCGGAGTAATTCCGAGCGCCCAATGAATGCCGGATCCACGACATCAAGCATACTTTGCCCGTCTGGCATTGTTAACGGGATGCCGTCCAGGAAAGCTTGCAAGCCACGGACACCAAACGCTGCGCGATAGCCCATTCCTCGAACAAGGATACGCTCACCAAGGCCAAAGTGGCCGCGTTCACTGATCTGAAGTCCGGGTAACCCCCGAAGTACTCGCTGCAGCGATAGACCAGGTTCAGAAGCGACTATAGCGTGTTGCCGAATATATAGGCTGCGGGCAGCGGTGGTTTCCGTTTCCAGTTGACGTGTGGACTGGATCGTCATGGCTGGTAGAGAAACAACTGACGAATCCTGTGCCATGAGTGTGTGGCCCAGCAGTGCAAAGCCACAAAGGAGCAAAATCGAACGATTTTTCATAATTCCATCCAATGAGTGACCAGTGTAACGCACGAACGTTTCAGGAATTCCGGTAACGCGAATCTCTCATTTGTGCCACTGTGTAAACACATAATGATAAAAGACTATTCCTAGTACCCGCCACAAGATGCATGAGATTCAGTAGTTGCGCGGTCCGAATTGGGAAAAGTACTTTGTTGTGTTATTGTTACATGCAACAAGTAAGTATATTGCACGAGAATTCTCATGTGCGTGTGGACTCAGCACACCTGAATCCGATTATGGGTGTTCCGGGCGTGCTGTTTTAGACTACACGTGGCATGAGTGGCAATCTTGTTACGTCTCAAATTTCGACAAGGAGATGTTAGTAGCAATTGAAGGGATCGATGGTGCGGGGAAAGGAACGCAGGCGAAAAAACTCCTGGATCGTGCTCGCGAGGAGAATAAAACCGCTAAGCTATTGTCCTTTCCACGGTACAAGATCACGCAAAGCTCAAAGTGGATTGCAGAATACCTGAGGGGTGATTTGGGGGAGCTCAACGAAGTTGATCCGCTACTTGCAGGTACGCTGTTTGCGCTGGATCGTTTTGAAAGTAAAGGACGGATCGAGGGCTTATTAGCCGAGCGTGACCTGGTTATCATGGACCGCTATGTCGCGTCTAATCTGGCCTACCAGAGTGCACGTGTTGCAAAAGAGGTTCGTACAACGTTCGTTGATCGGTTGCTGAAACTTGAATACGAGATATACGGGCTACCAAGGCCCGACTTGACATTATTTCTGGACATGCCTGTTGCATTTTCCGAACATTTGATTTCAGAAAGGGGGGCTCGTGGATATACAGACGACGACGAAATTGTGATAGGGATGCTAAAAGAAATGAGAAAGCCTACTTCGGGATATGACATCCATGAGGAAAACACAAAATATCTTCATGCGGTCCATGAAATGTATTACCACCTAATCAAGTCTTATGATATGTACCCCTGTGAGAAGATTAATTGTCAGGATGAAGATGGCAGGTTACGGAGCAGGGAAGACATCGCTCAGGAGGTCTGGAGTGCGGTTGAAGCGAAGCTAAGAGAGGCCGAGTGAATCCTGCGGAAAAAAATACCGTAAGGAGTAGTAGGTAGATGGTCTCCACCAACTGAAGGCACCATGAAAAACTACTCAATCAATCCAGTGCGCCCCGGGGCGTTCGCTGCAATCGTTTTCTTTTTTCTATCCACAGGATGTCAAATCACACCTGAGGATGAAAACTCTGTATCAGAGGATTCAAAAGACGCAGTAAGTGTGGATGACGCGCCTATGTATTCGGAAGATGACAGCTGGGAAGAAGACTTTGCGTTCGAAGAAGGTGGATTGACCGTACACGGGAATCTACGGATTGATGGATTGGGGGAGGGGGCAGTGCTTTCACCGATCAACTGGAGGGAGCTGGAGGAGTTACTGCCCAACAGACTTAACGGGGTTTCCCTAAACGTAACGGAAGGACAGACGATCGACTTTGGTCCAGGACTCTCAAGTGTAAGTGGAGAATACGAGGACGAAGAGCAAGTCGTAACGATTGTGATTGCCGATCTGGCATTTCTGAGCGGGATCGCCGCCCATGCCATGTCTGACTGGATTGGTGAAGAGATTGATAAAGAAAGTGACAGAGGCTTTGAGCGTACGAGTATTTTCCGTAGCCGCCAAAGGGAGTACCCAAGCTATGAGAAATATCATCGTGAGCAGGGTCGTGAATCCTGTGAGCTTCATTCATGGGTGGCAGATCGATTCCTTGTTGCGATCTCAGGCGATGGTGCCTCCATGCCGGTTTGCGAAGAAGCCCGTGACAGAATTTCATTCCGACGCCTTGAGCGTCTGGCAGAAGCAGACGATTAACCAGCACACTCTGGTCCCCTGTTTTTGCTGATTGGGCGCGTTATGCCTTGATTTGTGTGCGTCTGGAAGGGTGCATATCCAGAAATCAGCTGACGTTTAATTTGCGGGCAGGCATCAACCGGGGATAAGCGGATCATTCGGGCCGTTGATTGTAACTTAGGGGTTCACTCAATCGGCTGTCCTATGCGGTTCTTTCTGTCTGCACTTTTTTTTCTGATTTTCCTAACACCGGGATCACTCGCTCAGGTGCCGGAGATGCCATCGGCAATGGCTCCGACGCCTGCAGCCGACCGACTAAACAGTTTTTCCCTTCGAATCCAGAACGCAGGCCAATCGCTGGTCTCTAATGTGGCGTTTGACAACGTTGGGCCGACAGTGATGAGCGGGCGCATCGTAGATATTGATGCCAATCCCCTTGATCCCGTGCAGATGTACGTCGCTTATGCGTCCGGGGGACTATGGCGCAGCGAGACAAATGGGATTTCATTTGAGCCCCTTTTCGACGAGGAAGCATCCATGACATTGGGGGACATTGCTGTTGATTGGGCACGCGATGAAGTCATTTGGGTGGGTACGGGGGAAAATAACTCCAGCCGTTCGTCTTATGCCGGTACAGGAGTTTACAGGTCTCGCGATCGTGGTGAATCCTGGGAGCATATGGGCCTGGGCGATACACACAGGATCGGGCGGATTGTCTTACACCCGACGGATCCACAAACGCTTTGGGTCGCTGCAGTGGGTGCACTCTATTCACCAAACCGGCACAGAGGTGTTTACAAGAGCAGTGATGGTGGGGAAACCTGGACCCAAACACTCTATATCTCGGACAAGGCCGGTGTGATCGACCTAGTCATTGATCCGATGAATCCAGACATCCTGTATGCAGCCGGCTGGCATCGGGAGCGGCGGGCATGGAATTTTGTCGAAGGTGGGAGCGACTCGGGTATCTGGAAATCAACTGACGGGGGTGATTCCTGGGATCGGCTATCGGCAGACGGACTGCCGAGTGGGGATACGGTAGGGCGCATTGGTCTGGATATTTTCCCGGGTAACTCTGAGATACTGTATGCCCTTGTAGACAATCAGGCTCGACGCCCCGCTGAAGATGAAGAGGAAGTTCCGACGCTTACACGCGAGACACTTCGCTCCATGACTGTGGATGAGTTCCTAGCTCTGGATGATGAATCCATAACGGAGTATTTGGAGGATAATAATTTCGGACCTCAATACAGTGCGGAAGTAATCTGGGGAATGGTGGAAGAGGGTACACTTGAGCCAGTGCATCTGGTATGGTATGTGGAGGATGCAAACAGAGAGCTGTTTGACACGCCCGTAATTGGAGCGGAGGTCTATCGATCAGAAGATGGGGGCGCATCATGGACGCGAACGCATGAGAATTACTTGGACAGGGTATACAATTCGTATGGATACTACTTCGGAGAAATCCGCGTTGCTCCGCATGATGTTGAGCGGATTTACATACTGGGCGTTCCCTTCCTGGCGTCCAGCGACGGCGGAAGGTCTTGGGAGTCCATTGGCGGGCCAAGTGTACACGCAGATCACCAGGCGCTCTGGGTAAATCCGTCTCGCCCAGGTCATCTGATTGATGGCAATGATGGAGGGCTGAATATCACTTATGATGATGGCGTGTCCTGGTTCAAGGGGAATACTCCGTCTGTCGGGCAATTCTATGCCATTGGCGTGGACGATCAGACGCCCTATCATGTTTACGGGGGGCTGCAGGATAACGGCGTATGGGGTGGACCACATACCTACACGGCATCAACCAATTGGCATGCGAGTGGTGCGTATCCGTACGATCGGTATCTGGGCGGTGACGGCATGCAGGTGGAAATAGATACGCGCACGAACGATATCATCTATACCGGTTCGCAGTTTGGTTTTTATCAGCGTATAGAGACTTCCACTGGAACCCGAAGTTCAATTCGTCCACGCCACACACTGGGTGAACGACCCCTACGTTTTAATTGGCAAACCCCCATTCATTTGTCCAGACACAACCAGGATGTCCTTTATTATGGTTCCAACAAGCTTCATCGCTCCTTTAACAGGGGAGATGACTGGGAAACCCTGTCGGATGATTTAACGCGTGGAGGGCGGAGGGGGGATGTGCCGTATGGTACATTGACTACCATTGATGAGTCGCCGCTGCGATTTGGATTGCTGTATGTCGGTTCAGATGACGGTCTCGTGCATGTATCAAAAGATGGAGGCTATACATGGGAGAACATCTCGGGGGAAGATTGGGGAGAGCTGTGGGTAAGTCGTGTGGAAGCCTCCAGTCATGAGCTGGGGCGCGTGTATGTGACGCTCAATGGATACCGGTGGGATCATTTTGCGCCGTATGTCTATCGGTCGGACGATTATGGACAGACATGGGAGGCGTTACACGCAGGATTACCGATGGAGCCTGTGAATGTTATTCTCGAAGATCCAGAAAATCCAGACTTGCTCTTTTTGGGCACGGATAATGGCTTGTATGTATCCATTGATGGCGGGGCATCCTTTATGTCCATGCAGAATGGACTACCGCATGCGCCCGTTCACGATCTAAAGATCCAGGCCCGCAGAAAGCATTTGCTGGCAGGTACGCATGGTCGATCAATCTACCGCGCAGACATTGCAGCGTTACAGCGTCTGACTCCTGAAATCATTGCGAGCGCCTTGACAGTGCATGCACCGGCAGATATCACACGAAGCCCCAATTGGGGCCGTCGTTTTGTTTGGTGGGCAGACTATAATGAGCCGGAGGTAATCATCACCTACTGGGCCGGGTCTGCGGGGCAGGTTACCGTGCAGGTTGAAGGGGAAGAGGATGCAGCTCTTCGCACGATCACAGATGAGGCCGAGCGTGGCCTGAACTTCCTTTCCTATCATCTCTCTGTAGACGAAGCTTCTGCGGACGCTTTGATGGGGGAAGACGATGCACCACTCGAACCCGGAGAAAACGACGTCTATTACCTGGTTCCGGGGGATTATAAGCTGACTTTTCAACTGGGCGATGCTGAGGAGTCAGTAATGCTCTCAGTCACCAGCCCCCGTAATCGATTCGGGCGTTAATTGACCTTCAAGAGTGTTTGGTAATTGTTTCCATAGCCCATCTCTGACCGCGAAGAATTTTGGCAGAATAGAGTCGGGCAGGGGTTCTGATTTCGGCATCTCTACTCTCATTGCATCAACCTGACTGCCGTTCTTCCAGAAGCGGTAGCAGACATGGGGACCCGTGGCCAGGCCTGTACTGCCGACATATCCAATTACATCACCTTGTTGAACACGTACTCCGGGGCGGATTCCGCTTTTTATCCGGGACATGTGGAGATACCCCGTTGTGTAGACATCGTTATGCCGAATCTTGACATAGTTGCCGTTGCCGCCTGCGTACGCAGCATTGATCACCGTGCCATTCGCGGTGGCAACGATAGGAGTTCCTCTAGGGGCAGCGAAATCCGTACCGAGATGTGGCTTGTAGCGTCTCTGGATGGGATGGAATCGTCTGCGACTGTACTGAGATGATATTCGACTGAACTCCACGGGTGCACGCAGGAACGGACGTTCTGATGGACGCCCTTCTTCGTCGTAGAATCCACTTATACCGTCCTCAGGAAAATAGAACGCAAAGTAATCCTGGTCTGCGTGGCGGAAGCGGGCAGCTTTGATCTCAGTTCCGATGGATTGTCCATGCACTTTTTCATCTTCATACAGGATTGAGAACTGGTCCCCGGGGAGTAAATGAAAAAAACTGACCTGCCAGGCGAAAATCTCACTAAGGTTCAGGGCTAATTGTTGATTAAGACCAGAGTCCTGGATGGTCTGAAAAAGGGAACTGCCCTTTGCAATGGTTCCAGATGCACGCCGGACTGCCTTTCGAGAGGTAAGGGAATCTTCATGGACCCGTACGGAATCCCCAAAGTCAAAGACGAGGAATTCCTTAATGCTGGGTTTATAGACTACAAACTCGGCAACGCCGCTCGAGTCGGTATAGGTATACAACGAATCGCCCCTGCCAATCTTCCGAAAGTCGATGAATGCTTCGGCCTGCTGAAAAGCCAATTGCTGTTTTTCTCTAGGCACCTTCCGGTCATTCATGATTGATTCAAGGGACTCGTTCCGCTGGACCGTAGAGGCATGCTTATCAAGTCCAGACGTGGGAACGCCAAATGCGTCACGCTCAATGAGGGGGAGGGCAGCAGGTCTATGCTTAATACGAGCGCTGTGAGGCAGCTGGATTACTAGCAACGCGAGGAGACAAAGCGCAAGCCGGACGGAGGGTTTTCGCATACCTGAGGGAAGTTGTTGGTTTCGTTTGTGGCTATCAACTTACGGGATCCATCTCACGTCCGGTAGTCCCATATCATGGTTTGCTCGTCGGGCGAGTACGAAAAGCAGATCGGATAATCGATTAAGATATCCGAGAACGTAAGAATTATGCGAGATAGTATCAAGTGCTTCCACCAGTGAGCGCTCTGCGCGGCGGCATATTACACGGGATAGATGTAACATAGCAGCGGCTTGGGTGCCTCCAGGCAGTATAAAGTACTTGAGGGGCTCTAGCTTCACCTCCCAGGTATCAATGGCTTCTTCCAGAGACTTGATGTGCTTTGCCTGAATACGCGGGACGCTTGCTCGTGACTGGGCAGGAGTTGCAAGATCAGCACCGAGAACGAAGAGTTCGTGCTGGAGATGCAAAATCAGCTCGCGCATAGGTTCTGCCTCGGACGGCAACATAGCTCGTGCGGCCCCAAGTGCAGCATTGGTTTCGTCCACCGCACCCATGGCCTGTACACGTGGATGATCCTTGGGAACACGATCCCCACCGAATAGGCCGGTCGTACCGTCATCTCCTGTACGTGTGTAGATTTTCATTTAGGAATTAACCTGGAATCCATGTACGGGCTGACGTTCCTGTACGCAGCGGTCTATGAGGAGTAAGAACGATAGAGCCCTCGTTTTTGTTGAGTTTGATACGGTGTTCGCAGATGGAGGCGTACGTCATAGCGATGGGGATGATTTGCTTTTGAAGAAATGGTTATCCCGATACGGGGCGTTCGTAGATGATTTCCCACTGTCCGTGTTCATACTGGGCGATCTTGGCATGCATGCCGAACACCTCAGACAGAAGTTCCTCTGTAAGAACACTTTTCGGGTAGCCCTTTGCCACTAGGTGCCCCTCATGCAAAACGAGTAGTTGGTCGGAAAACCGCGTTGCCAGGCCAAGGTCGTGAAAGACTGCGAGAACAGTTTTGCCTTTTTGCGCCAATTCCTTGATCAGACTGAGGAATTGATGCTGATGACAAACATCTAGATGAGTGGTGGGCTCATCAAGGAGTAGGAGTTCGGAGTCCTGCAGTATCGCCTGGGCTAGATAGGCACGTTGGCGTTCGCCACCGCTGAGTGACTGAAGTGATCTTTCGGAAAAACCGGAGAGACCTACCTGGTCCAGTACAGTTTTCAGCGATAAACGGTCTTGGTCAGATACGCCTTCCAGCCATGCTTTTCTGGGCAACAGTCCGAGGAGCACGACTTCCTTGACCGTAAAATCGAAGGATAATGAGGGTGCCTGTCGAACAGAGGCAACCTCGCGCGCCAATTGCCGTCGCGACCAGTCAGTAAGGAGTTGGTTTTTCAGAAGGATTGACCCTTCGTAGGGCAAATATCCGCAAATGGTTCGCAGTAATGTAGTTTTTCCGCAACCATTGGGGCCAATGAGTCCGGTGATTGTACCTGGATTCAACTCAAAGTGAACATCGCGGATAATGGTTTTTCTCTGGATCTGAACGCTTAGGTCACTCACTTCCACCAGTGGCGCGTTCCAATCAGATGGAAAACTCCCGTTTGTTAGGATGCAGGCCACGGATCAAATTCTATTGGTGATAACACGCCACATAGTACAGGCATGAACGATTATTCGGTTACTCTGTGCCTTGCAACTCTAGAATATCAACCTAAGGCTCATGAAGCACCTGGAGTTTTATCTGATCTTGGCATGCCGTCTCAGCTTCATACCAGCGTGCAGTTACCAACATTCTCGAAATCAGGAAAAAAGGCGCGTAGGTTTCGCCATGCACCCAAATGCGCTCGGTTTGCTGAACGGTGCATTACGGACAACGCCCGCAATAAGTTGGGCAGTTGTTGTAACTTAGGCACCGGAAATCCCCTTAGTGTTGTATCGCGGGTGGAGTTCTCGGATTGATGCGCCGAAGGATTACTTGCCCAATACTATATAAGTCGAATCTTGATGCCCTACACAGTATATATTGCAAAACCGCCTCTAGGAGGAGGATATTCTTCAGATATTTATAAGGTTGGGATGACAACTGAAGAGAATGTTGTCGATCGGATTGTGTCATTAAATGATACTGGTTCCAACTATGCCACAGCGAATGGGGCAGACTGGCAAATACATTCTCAGTTTGAGTTCGAGAATGCGGAACAGATGGAGGCTTTTGAGTCTGCTATGAAAAGCCGACTTGGTACGGGTGTAGATCCACTGGGAAGTGGGGCCACGGAATTGTTTTACAGTTCTG
>JAJEDR010000063.1 GCA_022821385.1 Rhodothermales bacterium | reverse complement strand
TCAGTAACCCATGTATCCACATCGCTCCTCCTCGGGTCAATGTCATCAAGATAGAGAGCCGCATGTCGAACCTGTGGATTATTACCTATGACTAAACCTGAATCCATAGGAAACATAAATATTGGATCTCCAAGGACATGCCACGAACCGTCAGTCATCATCAGTATTCCAGCACCCTGCCAAAGTTGAAATGTTGCGGAGGGAACATGAGGTAGAGATAACCAGCTTTGTACATCGGAAACAGCATTGAAGCCGGACCATTTCAACTCATGTTGCGCCTCGGGGGTGCTGAAGGTGCTATCCGTGCGCCGATGAATTACAATCTCTTCCCGAAGGGGGAACGTCAGATGCATTTGCTGGTCAAGGCTGTCGAGAACAGGTCCGTTGGTTTTGGGAGAATAAACGAGTATTGACCAGGCATAATTCCGAGACTTGCCAGTGGGAAAGAACGGGGTTCCAACGAGTGAAAGCCCCTCCAGTTCGGATTGTCCTTGCACATTCAGTACCGCCTCTTGAAATACCGGTGGTACGGCGTTGCCGACCACATGGCGTTGGTAAAGCAGGGAGCGTTCCGCGGTAGACAAAACCCATGAACTGCTAAACTCAAATCCCTGCAGATGCAGGATGGAGCGTAGTTCGGCATCTCCACTGCAAACGGACAAGCCAAGACTACACACAGAGTCTGGGCTGGTGCTTATCCATGCAAGCAAGCGCTCAATGGCGAGCGTGTGCCAGGGCTCCCATGGTTCGGGAGTAATATCTTGCAGGAAAAACTCGTGCATATGGTCAGTGTCTTTCCATGCAGCTTGTATTCCTGCCCCAAATGCGGCTATCAGGTCCTTTTCCTCTGCATTCAGATTATTGGCAGCCATTTGGGCAATTTCCGCAAGGCCCAGTTGGAGCACGAGCCGGTCTGCGTGCTCTCCCTTAGGTGTGTACCAGTCCGTGAGTTTGCCCAATGCAGCCTGCCTCCAGAGCGCAATAGTCCAGCCATTCAAGTGTCCTTGGACGTAACCAAGCCCTGTTAATGCATCCGGCATGGAATTTGCCTTTATTTCCACTGAGTTGAATTCTCCCCAAAGAATCTGTACTGGACCATCCAAAGTCTCTATGGTTACTTTCTTTGGGGGAGAAGATTGCCAGTCATATGCCGTTCGCCATATTGAAATTCCAGCGACTAGGCAGATGAATAGCGCTAGAGTCGCGAAAACTGTTATCTTCATGGACAGATGCTTATAAATCCGTAGATTGGATCCATTATTGTATGCAGTTGTTGCACGCCTTTCGTATCCTTGTTAGTCACGTAACTGCGGTGAGAAAATGAGAAAGTCCAGGGCCACGTATACAAAGGTACTGGTTGGTGTCATGGTGTTGGTAACGGGTATACTGCTGGGAATGCAGCTTGAGTCTGCTTTGTCGGATGATACGCGGGCCGCACTGCAGAAACTCGAAGACGCATTCCTGATCATCAATGAACGCTATGTGGAGGATGTGGATTCGGGGGCGCTTGCTGAGCATGCACTGGAAGGCATGCTGGAAGAGCTTGATCCACATTCGGTCTATATAGATGCCGAGACGATGCGGCGTGTTGAGGAAGACTTTAGCGGCGGTTTTGAGGGTATTGGTATTTCGTTTGAGTTTATTGAGGGTATTGGAGGGCAGGATACACTAACAGTGCTCAGTGTGATTCCTGGAGGTCCCAGCGAAGAGGTAGGATTGCATTCGGGGGATCGGATCGTAGAGATAGACCAGCAAAGCGCACTTGGATTTGAGACCGCTGATGTTCAGCGTACTCTCAAGGGACCAAGAGGAACGTCTGTTGATATTGTTGTCGTTCGCCCAGGATATACGAGGCCCATTGAATTCACTATTGTACGCGATCGGATTCCGTTAAATGCGGTGGATGCGGCCTACATGATTGACGACGTAACCGGATTCATCAAGATAAACCGCTTCTCAGGTACGACACACAGGGAATTTCGGCAGGCCGTTGATGAGCTTAGTGCCCAGAATATGCAACGGTTACTCCTGGACCTGCGTGGAAATTCGGGGGGCTACATGGAGATGGCCGTGCAAATCTCAGATGAATTCCTCCCGGATGATGCATTGATTGTATCTCAGCAGGGCCGTATTCGCGAGGCAAACCAGTCGTATGTTGGCAGCTCCAGGGGTTTACTTGAAGACTTACCAGTTATTGTACTTGTGAATGAAGCGTCCGCATCGGCGAGTGAAATTGTAGCTGGTGCGCTACAGGATCACGACCGTGGGCTTATTGTTGGACGACTCACTTTTGGGAAGGGTCTTGTGCAACAGCAACATCTGCTACCTGATGGGAGTGCTATGCGTGTAACGATAGCCCGCTATTACACACCGTCCGGCCGGCTGATTCAGACCCCGTATGCTGGTGGAGACCGGGAGGATTACATGAGTTCCAAGCGTGAACTACATGCGAATACAGCATTGTTGAGTGCTCAGGAAATCATCGACAGCGTGCCAGACTCGCTACTCTACAAAACGGCTAACGGTCGGACAGTAATCGGTGGTGGAGGGATTTTGCCGGACTTCATTACCGACATTGATTCTGCATCATTTTTTCTTCGCGAGGTATTAAGCCGGAATCTGGCGAATACTTATGCCCGTACGTGGTATGATCGTGAAAGTGAAGCGCTTGTAGCAAGATGGGGGGACGACCGGCATGGATTTTTTGACTCGTTTGCCGTAGAAAATGCCGAGTTTCAGAAGTTTCTGGAATATGCCCGTGTACGGGGCATTCGCATAGGTGAAGGAGAAGGCGCCTTCAGCGAGTCAGAAATAGAAGCGGATAGGCCGTATCTTGAGGCCAGAATAAAAGCAAGGTTGGCGGTGCGTATATTTGACTTGGAAGCGTTCTACCCGGTCATGCATCCGCAGGACAAAACATTGCAGGCAGCACTTGAGCTTTGGCCCGAAGCCGAGGCATTAGTCAATAATTGACTAAATGCTCCTGATTGCTCAACTTTCAGATTAAAGTATTAAATTAGTCGCCTAACTAGGCGGGCTTATGTTACTCAACAACGAAAGACATTTTTACGATGCATTGCTTTTGGGTAGTGCGCAGTGTATCGTATGGTTGTCGTTCAGTTACCCTACTTCTCAATCCTAAAACCAATTTCCTCGGAGGACTAGTCAATGAAGCTTTTTGGAAACGTCTTGCTGCCACAGGATGCAGCTGCCACAGATGAAGGAATGATTAACGTTTTGGTGAATTATTTCAACCAGGGCGGAGAGTTCATGTGGCCGGTACTGATTATTCTCATAGTCGGTCTTGCCATAGCGTTTGAGCGCGTCATCCAGTTGATCCTGGCTGATGTGAATACACGCAAATTTATCGTGCATGTAAAAGAAGCCCTGCAGGATGGTGGGGTTTCAGCCGCTGAAGAGATATGCGCTTCAACACGTGGCCCGGTAGCCTCAGTTTTTCAAGCTGGCCTGATGCGTTCAGATGAGGGCATTGAAGCCGTAGAGAAGGCAGTGGTCGCCTATGGTTCGATCGAAATGAGTTTTCTGGAGCGTGGTCTTGTTTGGTTATCGCTCTTTATTGCGCTGGCGCCAATGTTTGGTTTCCTCGGCACTGTTATCGGTATGGTTGCGGCCTTTGACGCGATTGAAGCGGCCGGTGATATTTCTCCGAGCCTTGTGGCGCGAGGCATCAAAATCGCCCTGTTGACAACGGTGTTCGGCCTGATCGTTGCTATTATTCTGCAGTTCTTCTATAATTACGCTGTGTCAAAAATTGACCGGATTGTTGTAGAGATGGAGGAGGCTTCGATCGAACTGATCGACTCTCTTGTCATGAAGGAGTCTGGATCCTCTGCTTAGACGGAGCCCAGACAGTACACTAACCGGGGTGTTTGCTCGCCTCACAATAGACAAAGTCACTATGTCTGTTCTAAATATTGCCCTTTATGTAGTCTTTGCATTGATGGGGCTTGGCCTTCTGGTAATGCTGGCTTCTGGTGTGCGCAGCTTGATGTTCGGCAAGATAAAGATGCTCTCAATTGGACTAGCAGCGGTTCCGTTGTTGCTATTTGTTGTTCTGGGCTTAGCATTGCCAACATGGACTGATGCCGGCATCATGACCATTGTGCTCTCTCTTGGTCTGACACTAGTTGCACTTTTGGTGTCGGGCATCAAGAATCTCATTTCCTGACCTATAAACTTGCATTACAATGGGTATTCTTGCTAAGAAAAAGAAGCGTGCGGGTGCGGAGATTCCGACATCCTCAATGGCGGATATTGCATTTTTGCTTCTGATTTTCTTCCTGGTCACGACCACAATTGATGTAGATACCGGGATTGGTATGACCTTGCCACCGGAGCCGGATGAGACAACGCCTCCGCCCCCAGTTGCAGATCGTAACATGCTTAAGATTCTGATTAATGCTCAGGGGCAGGTTCTCTTGGAAGATCTGCCATCTTCTGTTGGTCAGATCCGGAATGAAGTCCTGGCTCACGTTCAGAATAACGGTGCTGACCCACGGTATTCTGATTCTCCGGGCAAGGCTGTGGTATCTATCAAGACGGACCGTTTAACACCATACAACCTATATATCCAAACGATGGACGAGGTATGGATGGCTTACTTCGAGATATGGGATACGGAGGCCCGTTCCATGGGGTTTGCAAGTTACGTGGAGTATCGTGCAGACTTGGAGGATCCCAATGAAAACGAGATCCGAGATAAATGGCCGGCCCAGGTTTCACTAGCAGAACCTGATCCAGGTAACTGAATTTGAAAAAGAACCAATGGCTCATTTCACAAAAAAATCCAAGGCTAAGCCGGAAATATCTACGGCATCATTGCCGGATATCATTTTTATGCTTCTGATCTTCTTCATGGTTACAACCGTGTTGCGAGAACAGGAGGTGCAGGTTCGGACAATCCTGCCCCAAGCTGAAGCACTTACGAAAATTGAGCAGAAGCGGTATGTATCCTACGTATGGATGGGTCCGGAGAAGTTGCGGGGTAATGCCGTAGGGGATACAAAAGTGCAGATAGATGACGCTATTATCGAAGATTTGGTCAATATCCGGTCAATCATGTATAGAAAGCTTACCGAACAGCCAAGATTGATCGTATCTCTTCGGGTGGATGAGGAATCGGAAATGGGGATCGTTACGGACGTCCATGGTGAGCTTCGAAAAGCAGGAACGCTTCGAATCAGTTATTCATCCAGGCGGGATATTTCCAATATGTGAGTGATCCGTCAGCGGCGGATCGTTTGCAGGCAAGCCTTACGGGCGGTCTAGCTTAGTTTTCAGATAGCGCCTAGACTTTTCTCTCCTGATTTTCCAGGTTCGGTGGTTTGCGGCTCCGCATCCGTTTGAGCCGGAGCCGAATTGTACTGCTCAAGCGCCGTATATTGTTGTTCGGATACTAGGAGATGGTATCGGTTCAGAGTTCGCTGAGGCAGACTGAAGGTTTTTTGCTGCGTGGATACCCTGAGGGAACCGATACTACAGCGATTGCGAGTGGATCTTTATCGCGAGCGTACCCCTTCAGCGGAAGCTGGATTTATTTGTAAACCTGCTCCCCTCTCGTCCAATTAAAGACGACGGAAATGAGCACACGCAAATTTTTACTTTCACTGATCTTGTTGGTGGTATTGGGGTTTGATCCAGCGCTCGACGCGCGCGCTCAGGTTGGAACGTGCACTTCGCCGCAAGGTGAGTCCTATCTGGACATCAACAATGTCCGGGCCCGTATTCTTAACAACGGTAATCTGTTCTGGCGTGGAAATCCACACGTCTACAATGTACCGAAGGGCGGGAGAGCGCAGGCTATCTTCACCAGTGGTGTTTGGATTGGCGGTAAAGTAGATGGGCAGTTGCGTGTAGCGGCAGCGCGCTACGGCAACTACCAGTTCTGGGCCGGTCCGTTGGATGACTATGGTGCCCCTCCGGCTGACTGTGCAGATTTCGATCGGCTCTACAAGGTGAGCGTTGATGATATTCAGGATTACGAAGGTACGGGGGTAACTACTCCAGATTTACGTGATTGGCCCACGGGGTTGGGGGCTCCCACCTATGCTCCTCCCGGCAACGGGGTTGATGATGATGGAGATGGAGAGGTTGACGAGGCTGGAGAAACGATCTTCGTCTTGGATCAGCCTTTTTTGCAACGGGTAAGTCGTGTGATTGACCTGGCCGGCGGAGAGCGGCCGGCCATCCTCGGGGATCAGTCGATCTGGTGGGTCATGAATGATCGCGGGAATGAACATAACGGCGCATCATCGCCGCCGATTGGTCTGGAGGTGCACGCTACGGCATTTGCGTTCAGGGTCGCAGGAGACATCGGTAATGCCACATTCTACAAGTACGATCTCTATTACAGAGGGAGTTGGCCATTTACCGATGTGCACATGGCAATTTTTTCCGATGTTGATCTGGGGCACTTCCAGGATGACTGGGTAGGTTCCGATACGACGTTGGGGGTCGGCTACGTGTGGAATTCGGACAACGAAGATGAGGGAAGTGATGGTTATGGTTCTCCTGCTCCGGCGGCCGGGTATGACTTTTTCCAGGGGCCGATCGTGCCATCGCCTGGTGATTCGGCCAAGGTGAGTGCGGACTGGATTCAGGATTTCAGGAACCTTGAAATGACCTCGTTCATGCTCTATTATGGCGGTGGCGGCGTTACAGAGGACCCCAGCACTGCCTTGGACCACTATAACTATATGCGTGGACGGTGGAAGGATGGCAAGTGTATTACGGAAGGGGGGAATGGCCGAGATTTCTCTCTAGACTGCACCGCATATATGTTCCCGGGGGATCCTGGCGAAAGTGATGATACCTGCCAGTACTGGTCTGAGTGCAATTATTACGGCGCGGGGACAAACAATCCAGCAGCAGACCGGCGCTTTGTAATGGGAACGGGGCCGTTCACGATCAATCCTGATAGTATGCAGCAAATTGTTTATGGAATAGTCTGGGCACGGGGAACGGACAATTTTGATTCAGTCCAGAAAATGAAAGAGGCAAGTGCGCTTGCGCAGGCGTGGTACGACATGGATTTTCAGTTTCCGGCACCACCGGCTCCTCCCGAGGTAACGGTTACCGCTGTAGATGCCGGCGCAATTTTGGAGTGGACCAATTCTCCTCAGTCGAATAATTTCCTCGAGTCTTATAGGATCAAAGCCCCATTTGCACCGGAGGACAACAATGTATTTATGTTTGAGGGATATGAGGTAATCCAGTATTCCAGTGCTCTGGATCAGGTGGGGGTAACGGTGGCGGTATACGACGTAATTAATGGCGTGACCCGCGTAGTTGACGGCGGCCAGTTGGTTCTTGATGGATTAATCCAAGAGGAGCAGACTGTTGTGGCGAACGGGACGGACCGTGGGGTCCAGAATTTTCATGTAGCCTCGGGTTTAACAAATTACACGACCTATCATTTTGGTGTTCAGGCCTACGCCCAGAACCACGATCTTCCTGGGAACAAGATTTTACGAGGACCCGTTACCCGCGTGTCGGTGATTCCAAGCCAATCAACGCTGGAAGTTGCGCCTGCTGCGATCGCCGCAGCTGAGGACTTCAGTTCTGCTGACTTTGTGGCAACCAAGGAAGGCATTGGCGACGGCTTTGTGACCGCAGACATTTTCAACCCGGCCGGGGTCAAGGAAGGCACTTACTCGGTAGAGTTCTTTGAGCATGATGTCCCGGGCAAGGCTTTGAATGCTGTAACTGCCCCCGTGGAGGAAGACGGGCATGTGGTTGATCCGCTTAGCGCGGTAGAGGCCATTCAGAAAGTTGGCGATATCAATGCGAGCGTGATTACGTACAGTGTCAGGCGGGACGACGCGGTACTGTTTGACGGCAGATCTATTGATTATGCTGCTCCACAGCGTGATAACGTTATGGTACTTGACGGGTTGCTGTGGACGATTCGCGGTCCAAGTCCGGGTTTTAAGGATTTTCAGGTTACAGCGAATGCAGGTGGTCCGGTTGATCCGCCTGCTTATGCCGCAATAACGTGGAATAACTTCCCTAATGCTCAAAGTGTAGGGCTTGACCGATCAAGGCAGCAAACGAATGGATCAATTTGGATGACTCATGCGGGCGGCGCTTCGCAGGCGTATGACTCCTTCTTTGCCCGCAGCACGCGTAACGGAAGTAACTCGCCCTACATCGGGATTCGTGATTATGAGATGCGCTTCACTGAGCGTTGTGCAAATCAGATAAACGGTGTCATTGAGCCGAACGACTGTTTGGGTCTTCGTGCTTTTAGCGATGGCTCGTTGATTGAGCTTCCAATTGAGCTATGGGACACCGGTGTTGCCACGCCGAATGATGCCAGTGATGATGTGCGTCTGGTTCCGATTATTTGTGATACAAATACCTGTGGAGGGGGAACGGAGCACGGTGTATTCGATATCGGTGCTGATCATGTTGCTTCAGGTGCGGCGAATGATCCCTTTACAGACTGGGTCTACTGGTATCCACCTGCGGACCTGACCCCGGGCGAGGTCGGTCATAACAGGTTTTTTGCGGGCGACATTGGGGTAGGGCATGAAATAATTGCCAGATTGGTGCTTGTGGGGTGGAATATTGGCGAAGCCCCTCCATATGATCCCGATATGCCTGAGTTGGGTACAATACTCAGGATTGTCACCTCCAAGCCTAACCAGCCCGGGGATGTGCATTCGTTCACTACCCAAGGTTATGCTGCGACGGAGTTTGATCTGGCGACCAGGCAACTTCGCCTGGAGGATATTGGAATTGTGCCGAACCCGTACAAGGGAGCATCCTCCTATGAAGTAGGTAAATTCACTGACGAAGTACGTTTCACAAACCTGCCCGACGTAGCTACTATTCGTGTGTTTACGCTAAACGGTACGCTAATTAAGACGATCAATAAGCAATCACCGGGTGTGGCTACTATTCCATGGAATTTAACGACGGATCACAATTTGCCCATAGCAAGCGGGATGTATCTGATTAATGTTGAGGTCCCCGGTGTGGGATCGCATACCATCAAATTCGCCGTGGTCAAAAAACGCATTCAGCTGAACGTGTACTAGCCTTGCATTTGGCCGGCGGCCTGAAAAATGTCCGCCGGCCCAATGTCGTAACATCAATAGCACAGAAAACATTAGCGAAACGTGAAAACCTATTTGTATATCGCCCCCGTAGCGCGACAGGTTCATCGCCGGCTTATCTGCTTCTCTGCTCTGGTCGCTTTTTTCTCATTTCTGCTCGGCCCAGTTCTCGCACAGGTGCCGGATTATACACCTTCCAGGGAGATTGACTTCAGAGAATGGGGGAAC
This sequence comes from Rhodothermales bacterium, assembly GCA_022821385.1. Taxonomy (GTDB): domain Bacteria; phylum Bacteroidota; class Rhodothermia; order Rhodothermales; family Bin80; genus Bin80. The sequence continues at coordinate 4,175 of JAJEDR010000063.1, read as the reverse complement.
CTAAGATCGGAGAGTATAGACACAGGAAGGTCAATTCTTGATCGGTATGAGCGCTTCCGGTTGGAGGCAGAAGCACATGGGATCTTTCAGGACAAGTTCTACGGGGAAGTGCCTGTGGCTGCAATTTCGGCAGTGAAGCCAGTAGCGCATGTGAGTATGATTATTTGTGACCGAACGGCTGCCGTAATGAATGCGATCTTGAGTAAGATCCCTGGTACGAATGATTGTGCAGAAGTCACGAGTACACAACTAACCGCAATCACAGATACCCTATCGTTGAACTCTGAAAATATTTCAAGCCTGAAAGCTGGAGATTTTGATGGCCTGATCTCGCTGACTGGGCTGTCCTTATATGGAAATAATCTGAGCACGCTCCCTGACGACATCTTTGATGAACTCACCTCGCTACGTGCGCTTAATTTGAGGCGTAATAGACTGTTCACGCTCCCTGACGACATCTTTGATGAACTGACCTCACTGACTGGGCTTTTCTTGGATATTAATGCTCTGGACGCGCTTCCCGGGGGCATCTTCGATGAACTGACCTCCCTGACTGATCTCAGGTTGAGCCATAACCCACTGTACATGCTCCCCGAGGGCATCTTTGACGAACTGACCTCGCTGGCTGAACTTTGGTTGGTCGATAATGATCTGAGCATGCTCCCCGAGGGCATCTTTGATCGTCTAACCTTGCTGGGTGAGCTTCATTTGGGTCATAATGCTCCGATCAGGCTTCCCGAGGGTATCTTTGATGAACTGACCGCGCTGACTACGCTTGATTTGAAGAACAACAATCTAGGCGCGCTCCCAGACGGCATCTTTGACGAACTGACGTCGCTGGGCGCTCTTGATTTATGGCGTAACAATCTGGACACGCTCCCGGACGGCATCTTTGATGAACTGGCCACTCTGGAGTGGCTCCTTTTGGATGGTAATAGTCTGGACACGCTTCCCGAGGGCATCTTTGATAAACTGACCACGCTCACTTGGCTTAAATTGGATACTAATGATCTGATTACGATCCCCGAGGGCATCTTTGATAGACTAATTTCGCTGGAGTCGCTTTACTTGGCAAGAAACTCTCTGGTGGTGCTCCCCGAAGGCATCTTTGATAAACTAACCTCGCTGACTTCGCTTACTCTGGCGCAAAATGGTCTAGAAACGCTTCCAGCGGGCATCTTTAATGAACTGACCTTGCTAACTGGGCTTTGGTTGAGTTATAATGCTCTGGACATGCTTCCAGAGGGCATCTTTGATGAACTGACCTCGCTGCGGGGGCTTCACGTGAGTAATAATGGTCTGGACACGCTCCCCGAGGGAATTTTTGATAAACTGACTTCACTGGGTTGGCTTACTTTGTCGCAAAATGATCTGGAGATGCTTCCCGAGGGCGTCTTTGATGAATTGATCTCGCTGGAGGCGCTTCGGTTGTTCAATAATGATCTGGAAATGCTTCCCGAGGGAATCTTTGATGAGCTGACCTCGCTGACTGAGCTTGATTTGGGGAGAAATGATCTGAGCACGTTCCCCGAGGGTATTTTTGATGAACTGACCTCGCTGGAGCAGCTTAATTTGGAGAGTAATCTTCTGGTTACACTCCCCAAGGGCATTTTTGATGAACTGACCACGCTGACTCGCCTTTATTTGAGCAATAATTCTCTGGTCACTCTCCCTAAGGACATCTTTGATGGACTGACCTCGCTGTGGGGGCTTTTTTTGACAAACAATGATCTGGTCACGCTCCCCGAGGGCATTTTTGAAAACCTTACTAGGTTGTCCTTGAATAGTCGTAGCTCTTCATCCCGCGGCATACGTCTTCAAGGTAACCCAGGAGCACCCTTCCATCCGGTGGTCAACGCAAGCGCAGATCTAACCGTACAGCCGGGAACTGAAGTTTCTATTTCGGGCAGCGTCACGGGGCCATGGGGGAGTTTCGTACGGTGGACTTGGACTCAAGTAGACGGTCCAGATTCAGATTCTCCTGTTTCGGGGGGCATTGCCTTGGCGGGCGGAGACACAGCCATGCCCAGCTTTACAGCACCAATGACGGGAGGAGAACTGCACTTTAGACTGGTTGCAGCTCCAGCGCATGTAGGGACGCCGACCAATGCCTTCGGACATGCAACCTCAGACCCTGATTGGATTACGGTACGCGTGGATGTCGCCACCAATGTAGCGGAAGCTCCTCCGTTTGTGGACTTTGATTTGCTCGGGAATTACCCGAATCCGTTCAATCCGTCTACCACTATTCTGCTGGATTTGCCGGAAACAGCAGCAGTATCAGTAGATGTATTTAATATGCTGGGGCAGCGGATACACCGGGAAGATTTCCCGAGTGTAGCAGCCGGTCCTTCACAGTCCTTGTCCCTCAAACTTTCTCATCTATCTTCTGGCTCATACGTCTATCAAGTCACTGCACTAATTGGGAAGGAAATTCATCATGCCAGTGGACATATGACGCTCATCAGGTAGAACCAGTACGGAATTCAAAGTGAGACGCAATCATAGGCTAGTTTGAAGGCCCACGATCAGCGTTAATTAATGTACGCTGTGCATTCTAATTGCATAATCTTCATCTATGCAGCACGGATATTTCTGACACAGGATGCCTGGCTCATTAGGGGATTGCGGACTTGGTATGGGTTCCATGAACTCCAAACCTCGATTGAGTTCAGGTGAATGAGAGCCCAGTGCTTGTGTCCAAATGATGTTCTCGGATGGGGCCAATTTCAAATATATTTCCAGGAAATCTCTAATCCTGAAGTGTGTCTATTGATCTAATCGTAACTTAAACATGATTTTACAGTGAGCCAGGAGACGCTAAAATTCTCGTAGCTAAGGGTAAATGCTGGAAAAGAAATGCTTTACGGCGCTAATTTTAGATTCCATAGAAGAGTGGATCACAAATACATCCGCATGGGCCGGCGCACGTTGCTCCACTGGGAGATATAGCACCACATTCTGCCATCTCAGCCCCATAGCGCGACAGGCTCACTGTTGGCTTGTCTGTCTCTCTTCTCTGGTCGTTTTATTCTCATTTCTGCTCGGCCCAGTTCTCGCGCAAACGCCGGAGCATGCACTTCCCAGAAAGATCGACTTCAGAGAGTGGGAAAACCTAAGATTGGAGAGTATAGACACACGAAGGTCAATTCTTGACCAGGATGAGCGCTTTCGTCCGAAGGCAGAAGTGCGCAAAAAAATTCTGGACAGGTTCCACACGGAAATGCCTGTGGCTGCAATTTCGGCAGTAAAGCCAGTCGTACATGCGGGCACGAATATTTGTGATCGAACGGCTGCCGTAATGCATGCGATCTTGATTAAGATCTCTGGTACGAATGATTGTGCAGAAGTTACGAGTACACAACTAGCCGCAATCACAGATACCCTATCGTTAAGATATAGCAATATTTCAAGCCTGAAAGCTGGAGATTTTGATGGTCTGACCTCACTAACTGGGCTTTCCTTGGATTATAGTAATCTGAGATCGCTCCCTAACGGCATCTTCGATGAATTGACCTCGCTGACATTGCTTACAGTGAGTGAAAATGATCTGACTTCGCTCCCCGGTGGTATCTTTGATTCGCTGACCTCGCTGCGCGTGCTTGAATTAGAGGGTAATTATTTGTTCACGCTCCCTGACAACATCTTTGATGAACTGACCTCGTTGCGCGTGCTTGATTTGGGGCGTAATTATTTGTACACGCTCCCTGACGACATCTTTGATAAACTGACCTCGCTGGCTGTGCTTTTATTGTGGTCAAATGATTTGGTCACGCTTCCAGAGGGCATCTTTGATGAACTGACCTCGCTGACGAGGCTTGGTTTGGAGCGTAATGATCTGCACACACTCCCCGAGGGCATCTTTGATGAGCTGACCTCGCTTACTTGGCTTTGCTTGGATGGTAATACACTGGACTTGCTCCCCGAGGGCATCTTTGATGAGCTGGCCTCGCTGACTTGGCTTTACTTGGATGGTATTGATCTGGACCCGCTCCCCGAGGGCATCTTTGATGAACTGACCTCGCTGACATTGCTTACTTTGAGCGAAAATGATCTGACTTCGCTCCCCGAGGGCATCTTTGATAAACTGACCTCGCTAACAAGCCTTGATTTGAGAGAAAATGATCTGGACCCGCTCCCCGAGGGCATCTTTGATGAACTGACCTCGCTGAGAT
>JAJEDR010000055.1 GCA_022821385.1 Rhodothermales bacterium | reverse complement strand
ATCTCCGTCCCGCCATAACGATCGTTCAACACGCGCGTGATCGCCGCGGTCAACGTCGTCTTTCCATGGTCCACATGACCGATCGTGCCCACATTCACATGCGGCTTCGTACGCTGAAATACTTCCTTTGCCATTGAATTGTCTAACTAAAAACTGGTTGGTTAACGTTGCTAGCCTGTTTTGCCGTAACTGGAAAGAATAACTTTCTCTGCTACAGATTTGGGGGCGGGTTCATAAGATTCGAACTGCATCGTATAGATGGCCCGCCCCTGCGTTAATGATCGCATATCTGTTGAGTAGCCAAACATCTCTGAGAGAGGAACCAGGGCCTTGACGACTCGGGCATCCTGTCGCTGATCCATTGACATGATCCGGCCCCGACGGCCATTCAGATCACCGATCACATCTCCCATGTACTCTTCCGGTGTAATCACCTCTACTTTCATGAGTGGCTCCATGAGCACGGGGTTTGCACGCCTTGCTGCACTTCTGAACGCCATCTGCCCTGCTATTTCAAAGGCATTCTGGTCAGAGTCCACTTCATGATGCTTACCGTCAATAAGACGCACCTTGATACCTTCGACCGGGTATCCTGCAAGTGGGCCATGGCTCACTGCATTCCTGAGGCCTTTCTGTACGCTTGGAATAAACTCCTTGGGTATGGAGCCACCAACCACCTCGCTGATAAACTCAAACCCTACACCACTTTCGTTTGGACCAATCTCCATTTCAACAACAGCAAACTGCCCGCGCCCACCGGTTTGTTTCTTGTGTGTGTATCGCTCGAGGACCGACTTCCTGAAGGCTTCCCTGTATGCAACCTGAGGTTTGCCCACATTGGCTTCAACCTTGAATTCTCTACGCAGGCGATCCACAATAATCTCCAAGTACAACTCTCCCATTCCCGCAATAAGAGTCTGGCCGGTCTCCGGGTCAATGGAAACCTTGAAGGTTGGATCCTCTTCTGCAAGCTTCTGGAGACCGGTAGACAGCTTATCGCTGTCTGCTTTTGTTTTGGGCTCTATAGCAATGCGGATCACGGGATCAGGGAAATCCATCTGCTCCAGGATCACCGGATGGCTGGGATCAGAGAGGGTGTCTCCGGTCTTGATATTTTTCAGTCCCACAGCAGCCGCGATATCACCCGCTTCGACGCGAGTCACATCCTCACGATCTTTGGCGTGCATGAAGAGGAGCCTGCCAACCCGTTCCTTACGACCTGTTGTAGAGTTGTATACCTGCATGCCTTTATCAAGTACTCCACTGTAAACCCTGAAAAACGTAAGCTTTCCGACATAAGGGTCGGTGGCGATCTTGAAAGCAATAGCAGAAAACGGTGAGTCCTTCTGTGGAGCACGTACGACCTCCTTGCCGGAACTCGGCACTATACCTACCACCGACGAGACATCTGATGGGCTTGGCAAATAGTCAACTACACCGTCCAACAGACGCTGAATCCCCTTATTCTTGAACGCCGACCCACAGAATACGGGCGTAATATCCAAGTTTAATGTGGCTGAGCGTACCGTAGCCCGGATCTCTTCGGCGGTAATCTCCTCGCCTTCGAGATATTTCATGAGCAGATTGTCATTGTGCTCTGCTACGGATTCCAGGAGAAGGATTCGCCAGTGTCTTGCTTCCTTTACAAGATCCTTAGGGATATCAATCAGATCCCATGTTGAGCCTTGTGTTTTATCGTGCCAGATTATGGCTTTATTCATGATCAGGTCAATGACTCCACTGAACATGGCACCGGCTCCGATCGGAATCTGCACAGGCACAGGATTGGCCTTTAGGCGATCCTTCATCGAATTGAGTGCCGTAGTAAAGTCTGCACCTGTTCGATCCATCTTGTTCACGAATGCGATTCGGGGCACCCGATACTTGTTAGCCTGCCTCCACACCGTCTCTGACTGAGGCTCGACGCCGCCAACAGCACAGAACAGTGCCACGGCGCCGTCCAGTACACGCAGTGACCGTTCGACCTCGACCGTAAAATCAACATGACCAGGTGTATCAATTATGTTGATCCTATACTCTGTATTCGCCTTTTTCCAGAAACAGGTCGTGGCAGCACTGGTGATAGTGATCCCACGTTCCTTTTCCTGCTCCATCCAGTCCATGGTGGCTCCGCCCTCATGGACCTCTCCCATCCGATGCAACCGCCCCGTATAGAAGAGTATGCGCTCGGTTGTTGTGGTTTTGCCTGCGTCAATATGGGCCATAATGCCAATATTGCGCATCCGGCGGAGTTTGGAATCCTTGAGCGTATTCATTGGGATCACGGTCATCTACAGTCTGAAGTGTGCAAATGCTTTATTTGACTCTGCCATTCTGTGTGTGTCATCTTTTTTCTTGACCGCAGCACCTTCTCCCTTTGAAGCAGAATAAAGCTCTCCCGCCAATCGCTGCGCCATTGATCGGTCGGACCTTTTTGATGCTTGTTGAATGATCCATCTGAAAGCCAGGGCCGTCCGACGCTCTGCACGAACTTCAATGGGAACCTGATAGGTCGCTCCACCCACGCGCCGGCTGCGCACTTCAACCAGGGGGGCAACATTTTCAATTGCCTTACGAAAAATATCCACACCCGGCTCTCCCGAACGCTGTTCAATTTGCGTGAACGCATCGTATACGATTTTCCGGGCAATACTTTTCTTGCCGTGGAGCATAACGTAGTTGACGAACTGCGCCACGAGTGCATCCTGATATTTTGGATCCGGCGTGACCAAACGCCGCTCAGCTGATTTTCTACGCATCTGTTAATGTGGCAACAGCACATGTGCGATATCCTGTCGCCCGGTAATTACCTTTAATCATGTTTTAGGTCGCTTCGCGCCGTACTTTGAGCGTGACTGGGTTCTGTCTTCCACACCGGAGGTATCCAGTGCTCCACGCACAATGTGATACTTCACGCCCGGCAAGTCCTTGACACGCCCCCCTCTTACGAGCACGATTGAGTGCTCCTGGAGGTTATGTCCCTCCCCCGGGATATAGGCGATCACTTCGATCTGGTTCGTGAGGCGCACCTTGGCCACTTTCCGAAGAGCGGAGTTGGGCTTTTTTGGTGTCGTGGTGTATACACGCGTGCATACACCCCGGCGCTGCGGGTTACCCTGCAACGCGGCCGCCTTTGTCTTTTTCACCTTCGGGTGGCGACCCTTCCGAACAAGTTGCTGTATTGTTGGCACTTAATTACTCAGTTTTTATTTATCGGGTATTGCTGCGAACCTTTGTTGCAGGTGCCCGGCGGTTTTCTTTACAGCCTTTCAATATACGACTTTTTTTATTAAAGTTGCACATCTCTTTAAAGTTCGTTTTTGATTTTTTTCGAGAGTGCTACCTATCAGGTCGTAACCACTGCCTCCTGTTCCTGGGTGGAACCTGGCACAGCGTCTTCGTCCTCTTTCCGTTCCGGAACACCATTCAACGATACATACTCACCAAAAGGTCGCTCGCCCAAAACCTTTACGAGATCCCGGGGACCTAAAACTTCCTGATCCAGGAGCAACTGAGCGAGTTCTTCCAATCGGCCCCTTTTCTCGTTAAGCAGGTCCCAGGCCCGCTGACGTGCACCATCAATGATGGCACGTACTTCTTCGTCAATCGTTTTCGCCATAGACTCTGAGTATGGCTTCTCAAACATGGGAGTTTTGTTCCGATTACCGGACAGGTTAAAGCTCACATGCCCAACCTTTTTACTCATCCCGAAATCCACCACCATAGCGTAGGCGGTCTTGGTAACGCGCTCCAGATCATTCTGGGCACCGGTGGACAGCTGACCAAACTTGATTTCTTCGGCTACCCGACCCCCCATCATCATTGTCATTTGATCCAGGAAGGCCTCGCGTGTGGTGATATACCGTTCATCTGGTAATGACTGCGCGTAACCCAGCGCAGCCAATCCTCTCGGAACGATCGACACCTTAATGACAGGATCTGTATTGGGTAGATACCAGCCGGCAATTGCATGGCCTGCTTCGTGGTAGGCGACAATCTTTTTCTCCTCTGGTTTGATCAGCTTGTTTTTCTTCTCGAGTCCTCCGATCACACGGTCAATCGCTTGCTCAAAATCCTCCATGTGTATGGCCTCCTTATCCAGACGTGCCGCCAGAAGCGCAGCTTCGTTGCACACATTTGCGATTTCTGCGCCAGCAAATCCAGGGGTTTGAGAAGCCAACACATCATGCTCTACATTGTCTGCCAGAACTAGATCACGCGTATGGACCTTAAAGATCATCGCGCGCTCCATTCGATCTGGACGATCAATCAGGATTTGGCGATCGAAACGTCCGGGCCGTAGCAGGGCAGCGTCCAATACATCAGGTCGGTTAGTGGCGGCCATGATAATGACGCCTTTGTCCGTATTGAACCCATCCATTTCCACCAGCAACTGATTGAGTGTATTCTCACGCTCATCATTGCCGCCCATCATCATGTTGCGTCCCCTGCTGCGACCAATTGCATCAATCTCATCAATGAAGATTATGCACGGGGCTTTCTCTTTGGCTTTCTTGAACAGATCACGCACACGCGCGGCCCCTACCCCAACAAACATCTCCACAAAATCACTGCCGCTGATTGAGAAAAAGGGTGCACCGGCTTCTCCCGCAACTGCCTTGCCCATCAGCGTCTTGCCGGTACCTGGCGGGCCAACCAGAAGCACGCCCTTGGGCAATACACCCCCCAGTTTTGTAAACTTTTTGGGGTTTTTCAGGAATTCTACGACCTCTGCCACCTCCTCTTTTGCTTCCACTAAACCCGCTACATCCTCAAACGTGACAGTGGGTTTTCCGAGTGATTCAAACAGTACCGCCCGGTTTTTACCAATATTCAATACCTGAGAACCCGGGCCTGCGCGTCGAAGAATAATAACCCAAAGAAGCAGAATAAGCGCCAACGGCAGCAACCATATAAGCGCGCTACCTAGCCAGCTATCCGGGTAGATGAAATCGTACAATACAAACGCGTCCTGCTGACTCTCGTTATGCTCCTCAAGGACGGCAACCAGGTCATGTGTAGCCGCCTTCGTAGTGGTAAATAATGCTGGATCTCTTTCACTTCCAAGCAGCCCTTGATTGCTCTCAGTGCTGACTCCGAGTGCCTCAATTCCGGCATCCGTCAGTTTCCCAGTTACTTGGCGATCATTGCGGATCGTTACACTTTCGACGTAACCCTGGGTAACGTAATTCAGAAAAGTACTGTACGCAATCACATTCGGATCACGGCGTCCAAGGGAGAATACGAGATTGAATAGAAGAAACCCGAGCAGAACTACATAAATCCACATGTAGCGTATTCGACGCCTAGGTGGGCGTCGTGGCTCCGGCCCGGACCCTCCTACGTTCTGGTTTGAGTTTTCTGGCCCCATCTGGCCCCCTCAAGCGTTACGTTTGCGAGTACGTAGTAGACAGCAAGGGTTAACTCGTAAGATTATAAAACTGTTTCTAAATTCGTCTTCTGGAGACCATCAACTACTGATTCCCCTGAATACGAGATACACGTGACTCATTGGGTATTCGGCCTGCGAGTTGCTGCATAACTGCCTCCGCTTCTCGGACAGTATCAAAAAGCCCAAGTCCTACCCTGAACTCGACACCCTCCTGCGCCACCGCACCATAAATGTCAAGCGGATGCCCGACATCCTGCAGCGAACGACCATAGTTCAAGACAAATGCCTTGGCCATCTCATGGTCGGGATAGGACATAAGATGAAGGGTATAGCCGCCCTTGGACCAATCTATATTTCCCAGGCTCGGATCAACATTCTCATCTAAGACAGGTGTTTGTTCGTCGGGCTCAACGGCAGGCAAAGCACGGTTGGGATCCTCTGTCGCGAGCGTATCCTGTGATTCTATTGCCTCTTCGTTTTCCAAGAACTGATCTAGCGAATCGGTTGGGTTCATCACTTCGTCCGGAAGGGGCTGCACAATTGGTGCTGCGCCTGCTACCATCGAATCCTTAAGCGCAAGCAGTGAAAGCGAGTCCGAAGCTACCGCCAACGAATCCATCCGCATAAGTTGAAAAAGCGAATCTGTAGTTATTCCTAACGAGTCCGCTAGTAACATCTGCGCAAGCGAGTCGGTAGCGACATATAATTGTGCGATTGAGTCGGCCATCGCCAATACAGGTTGGGCGGCAAGCGAATCCGCCATTCGTAAAGAATCAGCAACCGCTAACGCCTGTAGGGCGGCAAGTGAATCCGCCATTCGTATAGAATCAGCGACCGCCTTGCGGAATTGCCTCTCCTCCACGAGTGCATTTAATAGACGCCGTGTTCGATCTGCCTGTAAAGAATTGGGGAAATTGCTTTGAAGATGTCCAAGTACCAAAGAAAGCGTCAGCAGACTGTCTTCCGCGGTCGCAGTGGAATCCAGCCTGGAGTAAAACCCCGCTGCTTCCAGGCGGGTGGCGTCTGCTTGTACAGGCAGCTCAGCCAGTACATCCAAACTATCTCTGGCTGCCCATTGCAAGTAGGCTGTTCCCGCAGCATAGAGTGCCTGAGGTGCAGTAGGTGTAGTGGGCCACTTAAGGGCAAGATCCAGCATGTGGGTCACCATTTCCTCCGGTTTCTCCTCCTCCAATTCAGTTTGATACTTTTTGTAGTCCTCTTCCGCCAGCGTTAATGAATCGGTGGATGCACGCTCGGGAATGGGGCGTCCAAGCCGAGTGTAGGCCTGCGTTACAAAGTCAGAGTCAGGGTAGTCGGAGACGATTACCTCGTACAAACGCTTGGCCGCCAGTGTGTCTCCCAGCACCTGTTGCACTTCTGCCAACGCATAGTAAGCCCGCTGCGCTACACTCTCCTCAAAGTCCTCTTCAATCACCATCCGATACCAGACCGCCGCGGAATCGGGAAGATTCATAGACAAAAAAAGCACATTAGCAAGTTTGTATCTCGCATTTGCCCTATCATCCAGCATCTTATCGAATGCCTCTGGACTCCGAGGCACAGCAGAAACATCGACCATCGGCCTAGTTATGTCCAATATGGGTTGAAATACTCCACCTTCCTCTTCCGCTGTCAACTCGGCCTGTGCAGCTTCAATGGCTGCGATCCGACGCCAGTTGGGGGCCAATGGGCGCTCACCCCAGATCAGTATGAAATCCTGACGTGCCTGCTCCATTCGCAACTGATCCCTATGGTAGAGAAAGCCCGCCTCGCCCTCGGATCCTGCTACTAGCGTTTGTCCACCTCCATTCTCGTAATCTGCACCCCTTCCACTTCCCATGAAAGCAGCTTCAGACTCATTCTGACGCCTTTGACGCTGCATCTCAGCTATTTCATCCGCCCTGCGCTGCCGCAACTCAAGAACAACCTCTGCAAAGCTGCTGTCATCCAGTGTACCGAGATACAGTAACGAGTCCATCAAAATGATCTCATCGAGCACCTCGGAAAAACTTCCAAAGGTTTCGGCCTGCTCCTTCATGTCAGTAATCGCACTGGGAGACGGCTTAGGGGGGATTGAACCTGCATTCCGCGATACTCCTGCGGTGGGAAGGGTCGTGATTGTCTGGGAAGCCGTATCAAAATGTGCAGCTGCGTACGGATAGTCAAGCAAAATATCCCGATAATACGTACCCAGTGCGTAGTGCACCGGCCCGCGCATCGGCAATCCACCTAAAGTGGGATCGTAGAGTAATTCATCATACTGCGCCAGCGCCTCATCATAGTGCCCCTGTGCCACCAGCACACGGCCCCTCAAATAAGCCAGCTCTGCCCGATAATCGAAATTCTTGTCATCCCGCTCCATGCGTCGCAGTTTCTCCATCGCCAAATCTGCATCAACATGATCAGCAGCAACCCGAACGACACTGAACTGGGCGGCATAAGAAAGTTCGTAGAACGGCTTGTAGCGCTGCACAAGTTCGTATGCAGTAATAGCATCCTCGTATCGGCCAAGTTGCTCCATCAACTGCCCCTGCAGAAACCGAGCTTTGGCGACCAGGCCATTGTCATTCAGATTAGCGGCTAAGCCCGTTTCTAGTTCGATCGCGGCCTCCTCCCAGTTTTCGTTCTGTATGTGTAATTCAGCGAGTGCCAGTCGATAGCGTGGCTCCCAGCGACGGGAAATCTCCTCCGCGTTGAGTATAGCCTGCAGGTGGGTGAATGCTCCTTCATAGGCCTGACTGGCTATCAAAGTGCGTGCCAACCAAAAATTGGCTTCATCTCTGAGTGGGGAATCCAGCTCTAGGATATCATTAAACTTTTCTTCTGCGCCCGCAAAATTGAGTGTGAAGAACCATGCCTTTCCAATGAGCATGATTGCATCGTCAACCCATTTGGAGTTGGGATGATTTTGAAGAATATCTATACTCTTTGTAATCGCATCTTCAAACGGCTTGCGTTGTGTTGATGCCTGCTCACTGCGCGCAAAAAGGGAGAGAAACACGTCCCGGTCAACCGGACGCTGCTCCAGACTCTCCTCGAAATTACGGATACCCTCGGAAAGCGCACGCTCAGCGTTGTAGTACTTGTTGTAGTATGCAGAAAAGTTTTCGAATCGTGAGCCGAGGAATGAGTTACTGGAGCACCCCGAAAGACAAACCAGCATGCAAAGAATCCAGAATGGCGTACTTTTCATGGATCAGTCGACATAGCTTACATGAACCAAATTGGTGCGTCCTTTACGAGGTAAAGGCATCCCCGCACAGATAACGATTGAATCCCCACTCCTTATATACCCCTTACTAACCAGAGTCTGCTGAACCAACCTGACCCCGGCATCGGTATCACTCTGAAAAGGGATCTGGAACGCTTTTGTTCCCCAGAGTACCCCTACCTGCCCAATAACGCTTGGTGCATCCGTGAATGCATATACCGGCATGCGAGGACGATGTTTGGCAAGGGATCGGGCTGTTGCACCTGACGCTGTAAGGCAGACCAGCGCCCGCGCCCCGACATGTGCAGCCAATTCACACGCAGTAAGGCTCACCGCATCGGTGATATCCTCAAATCCCTCAACTGAATTCAATCCATCTGGAAGTCCGCGGCTGTTTTTGGGGAGTGCGTACCAGTGCTCTTCCGCAGATCTGATAATTTTGGACATAGCCTTGACCACATGTGCGGGATGATCCCCTACAGCGGTCTCGCCGCTCAGCATCACAGCATCTGTTCCATCAAGAACCGCATTTGCTACATCGCTCGCTTCCGCACGTGTAGGTACGTGGTTTTCAATCATACTCTCCAGCATTTGGGTCGCTGTGATTACCGGTTTACCGGCCAGGAGACATTTGTGAATGATCGTCTTCTGTGCATGCGGGATCAATGCCATGGGCATTTCGATTCCCAGATCGCCACGTGCGACCATGATGCCATCACTGACCGCCAGAATATTGTCGATGGCCTCAAACGCTTCAGGTTTCTCAATTTTTGCAATAATACCTGCTCGGTGACCTGCAGCCCTGAGATGCTTGCGCAGGTGAACGACGTCTGATTCGTTACGCACAAAAGACAGTGCGATCCAGTCAACATTCAGATCAATCCCCACTTTCAGGTCTGCAAGATCTTTTTCTGTGAGCGCAGGCCCACTCGTGCGTACACGCGGAAAATTGACCCCTTTACGTGACTTTAACTCCCCGCCAACATCCACATGTGCGTGCACCTCTCCCTCCGAAATTGATTTGACCGTGAGCTCCAGGCGGCCATCATCAATCAAAATGCGTCCCCCCGGCGCCAAGTCCAGAGCCAAGGCTTTATAGCTTACAAATATGTGTTCTGCGGATGACTCGGCCTCTGCAGAAGGAGAAATTTTCACCTCCGTTCCTTCATGCAGCTCAACAGCCCCCCCTTGGACAGGACCCACTCGAATACGTGGCCCCTGAAGATCCTGCAGGATTGCTATCTGCCGCCCCTGTTTTGCAGCTTCCTCGCGAACACACATAACCGCAGCGCGATGATCCTCGTGCGTGCCATGTGAAAAATTCAAGCGAATGACATTCGTCCCTGCTGCAATCAATTCACTGATCGTATCGCGATCGCTCGAAGCAGGCCCAAGCGTCGAAATAATCTTGGTATGCCTGGGCATTGATGGGGAAAACATTGCTCACGAATGTTTAAGTTTCAGTTATTAAACGATGCAGGTTCATATTTGAACCACAACGCACCTGACCCTACTTCTAACTCATACCCCGATACCCGTGTACCGCATCCTAATTATTCTGATCTCCCTGGCAGTTTCTAGCCGTGTCCAAGCGCAACAAAACCGTGCCATCGAATTTCCTGATGTACCTGGATACTATACGTTGGCCTGCGACCTGCATATGCACACTGTTTTCTCCGATGGGAGCGTTTGGCCAAACATCCGGGTCCAAGAGGCGCATCGCGATGGACTTGATGCAATCGCAATTACCGACCATCTGGAGTATCAACCACATCGACACGATATCCCGAATCCTGACCGTAATCGCGCCTTTGACGTAGCTGTGAACTCCAATGGAGACCACCCGCTGATCGTTATTCCCGGCTCCGAAATTACGCGGTCCATGCCGCCTGGACATGCGAACGCCATATTCATAACAGATGCCAATGCGTTGGTAGCCCCTGTCGGTGAAGAAGCAATAGATGCTAGGGAAGTATTTGAAGAGGTTGCACGCCAGGGTGGTTTTGCATTCTGGAATCATCCCGCATGGACCTCACAGCGCTCAGATGGTGTGGCTGTGCTCGAGAATATGCACAGAGAGCTTATTGACGCGGATTTGTTACATGGAATAGAAGTGGTTAACCAGTTTACCTATTCCGACGAGGCACTCGAGATTGCGTTGGCCAATAACTTGGCCATCATTGGTACCAGTGACATTCATGGACTCGTTGACTGGGACTTTGAGGTGGCCCAAGGAGGGCATCGCCCCGTCACATTGGTGCTCGCAGAAGAGCGGACAGCGGAAGGGATTCATGAAGGTCTGCGTGCACGCCGTACCATTGCCTGGCACCGAAATACACTCATTGGTAGAGAATCCGAAATCGTGCCGCTCATTAACGCCTCAATTACCGTTGCAGGCGCAGAATTCAGGGGAGGAACCTCAATCCTGGAAGTCCAACTGGAAAATCACTCAGATGCCCGCTTTATTCTACGGAACACATCAGAATGGACATTTCACGAGGATATTGATATCTTGGAGGTTAGCCCCCACACCACAACAACATTTTCACTCAAAACACTTGAGCAGGAAACCCCTTACCTGATATCGTTTGAGGTGATGAATGCGATTACCGCGCCAAACACGCACCCGGAAATAACGCTCACCGTCACGACCAACGACTGACACTCACGTTACTTTCGCCGCTTTTGAGGCGTATAATAGGCAAACAGAGCAATTATAATTACCCCAACCAGAACCCATGAAACGTTTCCTGTTACTCGCCCTACTGGTCGCAGGCTGCGCAACCACACAGAGCCTACCCTCAGAAGAACGCTCACGAATCTACCAGTTGGATTATGATTTCGTGTTTGACGCTACTGTGCTGGCACTTGCCGAAGAAGGATTTGCAATCATTGACGCGGAGAAAGACGAGGGAATCATTAACACAGATTACCGTGCCGAGGGCGCTTTCTTCGCTTTCCTTTCCGGTGGCCCTACCCGTCTGAAAGTTTCTGCACTGGTCTCAAATGCAGATAACGGAACCCATGTTCTGCTAAACTTCGATCTGCAGGATGCCAACCCATCGGTTGAGTCCGGTAATCTGTACAACGCGCGCTCCATGTCCCCGCGAAGGGCCCGGAGATACTATCAGGAGCTCTTTGAGGAGATTGAGGAGCGACTTTTTATGTGACCACCATCACACGAAAAATCTATCACGTCCAATTGCCGGTGATAGCCAGGGTTAGCCCATCGTGCTGGATGTTCACAAACAATGTCGTTCCATCTGGAGAGAATGTCGCACCGGCCAACTCGGAATTACTGACTGCATTGCGGGCAAACTTGTAGAGTTCTCCTTCAGGTGTGACTCCGACAAGAAACTGCTCATCTGAACCGTCTTCGCATACGATCAAATCACCCCAGGGAGTTACGGTCAGGTTATCCGCATTTTCTATGAGGCCCGGATCGTTCGGCTCGATGAACAACTCAAGCGTTCCGTCGGGGATTAGCCGCCAAATCTGACCACACTCGGCTTCCCCTCCATTTGTACAGGCAAAGTACACCGCACCATTGCCATACCACATCCCTTCCCCCCGCGCAAATCTGGCCGCTCCCTGATCGAATCCACGGAGACGCAGATCATCCAGCGGTGCCTCAACATCTTCCATGTCCAGCCAATCTATTTCCAGTACGGTCCCGACAGGGACTGTTTGTGCATCCCAGTTGCGTGTATCCAGGCTGGCCTGGTCTCTGACACGAAGTGCCTGAAGCCGACCGCCTGCTGCGATATCTGACGGATCACCCGGGATAAACCGATAGATTAGGCTGTCATGCGTGTCTTCCGTTTGATAAATAATGTTTGTGGCCGGATCCACAGCCACCGCCTCGCGATTGAACCGCCCCATTGCACGCAGCGGTTCAGGAACAGCAACCATCGGTGTCGCACTTGCCGGAACCTGAAAAGCGTAGCCGTGATCCTTGGTTGCTCCATCTTCCCCTGCCCGCGTAGTGATTTCCTCGCACGTAATCCAGGTATTCCAAGGCGTAGGTCCGCCTGCGCAATTGCGCAGTGTGCCCGCAAGGCTCAGGTACTGTGAAACCAGTTGTTGTCGTGCGGTATCGTACACGAATGTTGTGGTTCCTCCCAGTGCAGGATTTCCTTCCGTACCCGCATCATAAAGGAGATTGGGATCCAACTTGCTCAACAATGCATTGTCTGGACCAAAGGCTCCCATGGCTGGAGCTGCCCCAGCGTTTACTTCATGGTTTCGTACAACTATTGTCTGCCCGGAAGGCCCTGCGAAAGTAGCCATGCCATCTGCTGCGCCGGGTACATAGAAACCATCACTCATCTGGTCACCCACCCGAGAGATAATCTTATAGCTGAATCCCGAAGGTAGATCCATAATTCCAGCGGGGTCAGATACTAGCGGTCCGAATCTCTCCTTCACCGATTTAGATGAAGGATTACAACCTATAAACGCGTGTAGTCCGGAAAAACCCAGTGCAAATGCACCGGATGTTCGAAGAAACTGACGCCGAGAAGCAACTGTGTTGGGCTTGTTAAGAGACTGCATGGATCACGATAGCATTGTGGTTTAGTGAATGATCACTGACACAGGGTTACGAGAGCACCTGAGACGAGGCCAATATATCAGGCATTCAACGCCCGAGAAGAAAATTAGTATCACACTCTGCGACCGCTGCTTGTTATGCATAGTGATACAGACAATACGGAACTCTGTGTAGTCAAGAAACTTATCCGTCCTTGAATCCAATATGGACACCGAGCATCCCGACGAATTCATTGCTGTCAGAATATAGTTGCGATAGGGGCCCGTGCCAAATCAATGGACTTGCATGTGAGTAAAGACTTATTGCAACGACAAACGGTGCGAAACTACGTTCTTTTAATAACACCGTTACCTGCTTGTTCGTAACCACCTTTCCTAATGAAGTTCGTGAGTAGCTCTGCGCTTTTCCATTTACCCTCCCCAAAGACTACCCTGTAGTTGCAATTACGGAGTGCAACTGTCTCTTCGTTTTTAACGGTTCTCATTTTGGTCGTCGCCAAAGAATTGGCTTTCAACATTACAGTAGTTGGTGGCAGACGGTAAATCGTGCTCGCGTGCTTACTCCAGAAAACTGTTATAACCGGTTTTGCATTCGCATGGAACATGATCTTGTGCACATATTTCCGATTTCCGTAGATACAACCCCTAAAGTGGTCAGAAACATACTAGAATAGTATAATTCATTTGTAGTAATTGCCACATTTTGAGAATTTATGGAGTCATAGTGTACTAATTATGAGATGAGTAAACAAAGACATTTGCCAAAAGGACGGCTTCGACTGGCGACTGTATTGCAAACCGCTGGGGAAATAGTCCGTACTGACAATGTTGAGCGATCCCTAAGCGTCAGTCGGGCCGCTGCCTCTAAGCTGCTCTCCAGATGGGCTGGTCAGGGTTGGCTACGGCGGGTTGGTCCAGGGATATATGCAACGGTTGAACTCGCCTCTATTGACATTGAACAAGTACCGGATGATCCCTGGGTGTTCGTACCAGCATTATTCGATCCAGCTTACATCGGTGGCCGGACCGCTGCCGAATACTGGGGACTTACAGAACAGATTTTCCGAGACACAGTCGTAGTCACAGGTCGGCCTGTGCGATCAAAATATCAGAGACGGCTCGGCTTGCACTATACCGTAAAGCACATTCGCCCAGATTTGATTTTCGGTCTTGAGCCTGTGTGGTTCCAAAATATCAAGGTTGGTGTCTCAGATGTTAATCGAACTATTCTGGACCTCCTGAACAAGCCTGAATTCGGAGGGGGAATACAACATGTGGCAGACTGCTTTACAGAATACTTACGTCATGAATGCAGACAGGACGAGAAACTGATATCCTACGCAGAGCGTCTAGGAAATGGGGCTATCTTCAAGCGTTTAGGTTATTTGGCAGAACGCGAATCAGGCAACACCTATCTCATAGATGCCTGTAAGCAGAGAATGACAAAGGGTAATGCAAAGCTTGCCCCAACTATGCCAAGCCACAAGTTGGTGACAAGGTGGCATCTTTGGATTCCTGAGACGTGGATTTTGGAGCAATAGTTGGTTAGCAGACAAGAAATCAAACGAGTTATGATTGTGCGCGGACTAAAGACCCCGCTGTTGAGAAATACTATCTGCTCGGCCCAATTCGGGCGATAGGAGTAATTGGACGATGTAGCAGCACACACTTCTCCAATAACATCGAGTGGATCCTGATATCGGAGACTAGAAGGTCGAGATACAATTCGCCCCTGCCCCATTTTGCAATGATGTTCGGGATCCCATCAATAACTAAATGGTCCCAAACCCGAGACAGACATCTTCTGGCGCACGTCTGTGCCTAATCTTCTGGTAGGACCGCAAAAGCTGGAAGCTAAACCCTGACAATTCAGAGAATACTTCCTTAACTGCAATGGCTTATAACTACCGCTTGCCTTTTACAGGCCAGGTTACAAAATCATTGTCCCTAACAACGGCAACCGCGGGATCATAAATCGCATCCCCGTCGCCATCAAATGAAAACTCCCCATAAATAGTTGGGAAATTATCAATTCCGGATAGCGCCTCTCTGATTGAATTAGAATCGTACTCAGATGCACGCTGGAGTGCTTCCAGAAGGACGACCGTAGAAGCATATCCCCGTGCAGCCCAGTCATCTGGAATAACACCATAGGTTCGCATATAGTCGCGCACGAAAGTCTGGCTTAAATCATTCGGCGAACCAGCAAGCCAGACAGTAAAGGTTACCGCCCTCTCTGCGGCTCCGGGCTCTATTCGGTTAATGGTTTTAACCTCAGCTATCGAGAGAAAGGGGGCTACAAACGGCGCATCGTTCCCCCTCCGATATGCTGTAGGTAAGATCGCTGTTTGGTCCTCAGGTAATGCTGAAAGAAAAATGGCATCAACTGCCGGCGTTGCTGACAAAATTTTATCCAGTGGCCCAGCAATATCTGCTCCCCTGATCGCAGTGCCCGGTGGACGGGAATAGGATTCTTCTATAACGATGTTTACATCGTTGTATTTCCTCAATTCCTCCGTTACAAGATCGTTGCTGGATATCGAAAAAGCATCTCCCGCGTTATGTAATGTGGCAACATTCCTGAACTGCAGATTCTCCTTGGCAGTCCGAACCCCGGATGGAACAATACGCTCCACCGTTAGCGCCGACCGGAAAAGATAATCGCTTTGCGCCGACAGACCTGCCTTGGCAGAGGTTGGACCCAGCGAAACAATATTGCTTTCATTGATCACGGGGATTACAGCTTCTGTCGCGGTGGAGCTCAATGGGCCAATGATGACCCGTAGATTCTCAAAACTGGCCAACTCATGATAAGCTTGAACTGCACCCTCGGCCGTACTCCTTGTGTCCTTGAATGCAAGCGCGATTGTTAATCCGCTTATGGCCTCATGCTCATTCACCGCCAAACGGACACCACGAGCAATACTCTGTCCGGCACCGCCTAACGTACCTGTTTCAGGAAGCCCAACACCAATGAGTAAATTGCCCTCCTCGGGTTGATTTGAAATAGGGTCGCACGCAGATAATGTTACGCTTAGAAAAAGAAGGGCTATTCCCGAAAACAAATATCGTCTATGCATCCCATCGTCGAAATCTGGTGATCGGATTGAGTTGCAAAATGTAGAGCAGGCCACAATGAATGAAACGCGAAATGAATCACTCTGATTCCACGGGCTCTACAGTCAGTTCTGTGGTTCCAGGTTCGGTTATGCCGATGTTACCCCTGAGCTCCGTATCTGCCAGGGTGAGCGCCAGAAATACGACGGCAAAAACAAACCCCAGCGCCAAAACCAGCAAGTTGACTTTATTGTCATACTTGAGGGCCATGAAAATCCAGGCAACCAATATTGCCTTGGATCCTGCAATAGCCAGTGCCAACGGAATATTTATAACTCCCAGGTCGATGCGAGCAGTGATTACTGTAACCACTGTGAGAAACAGCAACAAGCCAAAAACAGCCGCGAGCGTACGAGTTGGGATAATATGATGTTGCCCCTGTGCCATTGAGGTTGATCTTTATATCAGATACAATAAAGGAAAAAGGAAAATCCAGATTATGTCTACCAGATGCCAGTACAGTCCGGTCAGCTCAACCGGAGTATACCACTGCGGAGAAAAATGCCCTCGTGCAACACGCGTTATGAGCCACCCAAACAGACCCATACCCACCAACACATGGATCCCGTGGATACCCGTCATTACGAAGTAAATGCTGAAAAACTGCGGAGCGAACGGGATGTCGTATTTAGAGTAATCTTTGCCATCTACGATCCCATGCGGTTCAAAACCAGCCCCGGGAAAAACACCATGTGAAAACTTTCCTTCGTACTCAATGTATTTCACAACCATGAAGATAGCTGCACACGCCAGCGTCAGGAGCAGCAGCACGACTACCTTGTCATTCTCGCCCTTTTGTACAAAGTGAATCGAAAGGGCAACGGTAAAGCTGGAAGCCAGAAGCACGACGGTGTTCAGCGCACCCAGACGCCAGTCCAGCAGCTCACTGGCATATGTGAACACCTCTGGATGCCAGGAACGGTATACCGCGTAGGCCACGAACATGCCAGAAAAGAGTAGAATCTCCGTGACAAGAAACAACCACATGCCCAGTTTTGCCGCGTCAAACTGCTGCTCGTGGTTGACGAAGTAATGTTTCAGCGTTGTACCTGTACTGCTCATCTCCTAATTCTCCTCCTTTGGGCCAAAGACATCATCTGCAAGGTGGAAGTCGTACGGTCCGCGCGTGACCAAAGGCGTTTCGTGAAAATTATGTTCATCAGGGAGTGGACCCGTGTGCGTCCACTCCAAGGTACAGGCTCCCCAGGGGTTTGCAGGAGCTTTCGGTCCCTTGAACAATGAATACAGCGCATACACAAGAATCATCAGCAATCCGACGCCAAGGATATAGGAACCAATAGTGGATGCCATATTCAGTGGAGCAAACTCTGGAAAGCTTGGCAGTAACTCAGTATAGTCATGATAGCGGCGCGGCATCCCCCGGCTACCGAGAATGAATTGTGGCAAGAACGTCAGATTAAAACCGATAAATACCAGCACCGCAGCGATTACTCCTGCCGTCTCATTGTACATACGACCGGTCATCTTCGGCCACCAGTAGTGGAGCCCCCCGATCAGTCCGATGAGTGCACCTCCCATCATTACATAATGGAAATGAGCGACAATAAAGTAGGTATCGTGTAAATGGACATCCACGGCCAGAACACCTACCATGATCCCCGTCAACCCACCAATTGTGAACAGGAACAGGAACATCAGTGCATAGATCATGGGCGTTCGCAGCCACACGGAACCCTTGTACATCGTGGCAACCCAGTTGAATACCTTGATGCCTGTTGGTATGCCAATCAGGAAGGTGAGCATTGAGAAGATGATTGAAGACAGCGCACTTTGCCCGGCCACGAACATGTGATGTCCCCAAACAAGGAATCCCAGGAATGCAATCGCAACTGAGGAAAGAGCGATGAACGTGTAACCGGATACCTGCTGTCTGGAAAATGTCCCCATAAGATCACTGATGATCCCCATGGCGGGAAGGATCATAATGTAGACAGCCGGATGGCTGTAGAACCAGAAGAAATGCTGAAAGAGAACAGGATCTCCCCCTAGCGCTGGATCAAAGATGCCAATCTGCATCAATTTCTCCAGGAACAAGAGCACCATTGTGATGCCAATCACGGGTGTAGCCAAGACCTGAACGATACCCGTTGCATAGATCGCCCAGACAAACAGGGGCAGCCGGTTCCAGGTCATTCCTGGTGCACGCATCTTGTGCACGGTAACAATGAAATTCAGCCCCGTAAAAATGGAGGCAAAGCCGGCCACAAAAACTGCTGAAGTAAGCCAGAGAACTGCGTTTGATGCACCGCTTGAATACGGAGTATAAAAAGTCCAACCCGTATCTACCTTCCCTACAAACAACCAGCCAAACACCGCCATCAGTGCACCGGCCATGAAGAGATACCAACTGGCCAGATTGAGGCGAGGAAAGGCGACATCCTTGGCCCCGATCTGTATGGGCAGAACAAAATTTCCGAGGATCCCGGGAATGGCCGGAATGATGACCAGAAAAACCATTACCACACCGTGAAGTGTGAAGATCTGATTGTATCCGTCCTGATCCAGTATTGTCTCGCCAGGAGTACCGAGCTCTGTTCGAACGAACGTTGCTAGAATGCCCCCCAAAAGGAAGAAGGTCCCGCAAGCTATCGCATACAGAATCCCGATACGCTTGTGATCCGTCGTGGCAAGCCACGACCAGAGTCCCTTCCTTGCACTTAAATAATTATGTGATCCTTCACGCATCGCCTACTGCTGCTCTTGAATGAATGCCACGAGCGCATCAATATCCTCCGCAGGCAATGTCGTAGCATACTGTCCTGGCATGACGGGCAAAAACCCTTCAACAATCTCCTGCGCGGGATTTACGATGGCCGCGCGGATATAGTTATCGTCAGCCACCGCACTCGTTCCATCTGTGAAATTCCTTGTGCTACCTGCCAAGCCGAGAAAGGTCGGTCCTGCCGATGTAGTCCCATCTAATGTGTGACAGGCAAAGCAACCCTGTTGAGTGTATACACGCTCGCCCCGCTGCGCGGGAGTCAAAGATCCATCGCCCATATTCTCTGCAAGCCAACTCTCAAAGTCATCCTGGGATTGCACAACAACACTAGCGTACATGTCTGAATGCGCTGTGCCACAGTACTCTGCACAGACAACGTTGAATGTATCTGCCCTTGTAGCCTCAAACCAGACGTAGGAGTATCGACCCTGCAGCACATCCGCCTTGACACGAAAAGCAGGCACAAAAAAACTGTGAATCACGTCCTCGCTGCTCATGCGAAGCTTGACTGGTCGATTCACGGGAACATGCAGGTCGGTGGATACCGCCCCGTTTGGGTAAGTGAATGTCCAACTCCACTTACGTGCGGTTACATTGATCTCATAGGCATTAGGGGGTGCAATACCGAGCTCAAGAAACACACGAAACCCCCATATAAAGACTACCGCGACGAGTATGGATGGGATTGCGATCCAGGAAGCTTCAATGATCTTGCTCTCCTGGACCGGTTCAGGACGATCGTTTTCACTGCGCCGACGATAGCGCCAGGCGAATGTAACCATCGCTCCCATGACCCCCACAAACAAAATAGCGCTTGTGACCAATATGAAATAGAACAACGTATCCACATCTCCTGCGACTGTGGATGCAGGTTCAGGAAGCCATATTGAGGACTGGTCATTCATGCGTGCGCAGACTTTTTAGTATCCCGCAACCACAAAAGGCTGAGCGCTGCAATCAGCGCAACCGCTGTAATCCCTCCTCCAACCTGCATGGCTCGCCGAGCCGCTAGTACGTATGAATTGGACGCGGGATCAAACTGGAAACAATAAAGAAAGGCCCGGTCCAGCAGATTGCCAACTGTACCGTTTGATGCTTCAACGATGGCTGCACGCAGATCACGCCCTCTAGGGGCAAGGTCCGGCAGATAGCGTGTAATGATCCCCTTCTCACTGAGCACAATGACGGCGGCAGGATGCGCGTATTCGTTCTGATCTTCAACCCATTTGAACATGAAACCCGTGGCTTCGGTTAGCTCAGCAATAGATGATTCACTGCCGGTCAGAAACCTCCACTCGGCATCTTCGTGATCAAGGCGTCGCAGATATCGGGCGCGTTGTTCGGCCGCACGCTCCGGCGTATCCTGCGGACTGAAAGAAACGGTAACCATCTCGTATGCGTCGCCCGGTGCCCATGGTACATCCTCCAGGCTCCGGGTAACGCCATCCAGGAGTACACTGCACAGCATGGGGCAGGTATGATAAACAAAGGTTAGCACTACTGGACGCCCCCGGTTAAAATAGTCACGCAGTTGGACTGACTCACCCGTAGAGTTTACGAACACAAGGTCAAGTGGAATCTGATCTCCCAGCCGAGGAGCAAGTCCAACGCCTTCGTAAGCGATACTGGCCTGCTCCGTCAGTTGTGCATACACTGGTATCGTGCAGATGCAAAAAGCGAGTATGGCAACGTATCCTTTGAGCATTCAAGTCTGCATCGGAGAATTATATGGTTGAGTTGCCAGGTTGTGCAGCTACTCGCATATCCATCTCATAAACCACAGAATTCAGAAACCTTTCTGCACCTACCCATCCAGCCAGTCTCTTCGCTTTGCCTGCAGGCAACAGCCTGCCTGTGATGTCGTGATCGGTACCGGCTGAATCGGGCATCCTTTTTTCGTTGATCTGCCGCATAAGGCATGAATGGTTACTCTCCTGTAGGGTTGCCGCCCATTTCCTCGGAAATTTGTGCGTCTGCCGGAAACTCTTCCGAGAGTTTCATGATGGCTTGTTCCACTGGTATCCGTACAGCTCCGCTTGCCAATATCTCATACCGGTTAAGTTGCTGCTGACCCGCGATCCTCAATCGTTCCAGGTCGGGATAAGAGGCTTCGGCGGCCCCCCTTCTGTCAGTCAGATCAGCTTCGCTCTTCCACCAATAAGTTCCTCCCCAAACCAGTCCGCCCAAAAGAATGAACAGGACCAGAACGAAGGTCAGGATCGGGAGTGCATCTACCGATTCAAGCTCAACCGAAGGTAGATCCGGAGCCCCAGTCTCAGATCCAGTAGTCATAGCTTTTTAATTATACGTTTTCGAAGCGTAGTGACTTTTCGAGTTGAGGATCGCCTTCGCAGACGATTGCATGCCGGCTAAGTCTCCACAAGAAGATCGCAACGAATACGCAGGTAAGACCGATCCAGCAACTAATGTCTAGCCAGTGGAGCTGCGCGTGGTCAATGTGCAATACCGGCATGGCCTGCCAATGAATATCAAACCATTGCATGGCAAGAAGCCATGCCGCCATTACGGCAAGGGGAATAGAGTAACGCTTGATCGCCCGGGGCAAGAGGATCAGGAATGGGAGGATAAAGTGTCCGAACAGCAGTATGCCACTGTGCGTCTCCCAACCATGCTCCAAACGATGCTTGAACCAGGCCGTCTCCTCTGGAATGCCACCATACCAATAAAGCATATACTGACTGAAGGCGATGTAAGCCCAAAAGACCACGAACCCAAACATGAGTTTGCCCAGATCATGATAATGCTCGGCCGTAGCCACTCCACGCAACATACCTGCCCGCTGCAATCCAACAACACAAAGTGCTGTGAAGCAAAATGCAGACATAAACGCGCCCGCAAAAAAGTAGACGCCAAATATGGTTGAGAACCAGTGTGGATCCAGCGTCATAAGAAAATCAAATGCCGCAAAAGCAGTCGTTAATCCACATACCGGCAACCCCCAGGCGCTCAGATGGCGCAGCCTGGCCGAAATACTGGCGTCCCCAGTTACATCCTGGAGAATAGACAACCTCCACAGGCGCGAGGAAAGGAAGGTCCATGCCACGAAGTAGAACCCAATCCGAATCAGAAAAAACGGGATGTTGAGATAGGCAACCTTGCCCGCAAGAATCTCATCATAGTAATTGCTGGTCGGATCATCTATACCTTCGGCCGTCCAGTGATGGTACGGTCCATGGGAATCAAAAACGCCTACCACAATAGGGATGAACAATATGATTAAGAGAGGGAAGGAAACGGCCACTGCCTCTGGAATGCGTCTTAGGGCAACAATCCATTCAGCACGGACTAGGTGCTTGATCAAAACAATAAACATGCACCCCAGCGCGAGTGAAAGACAAAAGGTCCAGCCGATCAGGTAGGAGAAGTAAAATTGCTCCAGGAACATCTCACTCATCCCAACAACAATACTTACTGCAATCGCTGCCACGCCGATCAATCCCGGAATGATATAGCTGCGGCTTCCACCAGTAAATGGATACCTGTCACTCTTGGTAGGGGCCAAGGGATCAACAAGCTTCATCAAGGGCGAGCTGCCTCGCAGCGAATCACGCATGGATCCAGTATGTCAGGGCGTATTCAGAAGATTTGTTTGTTCGTCAGCCGGCACGTCCTCGACGGTTGCATTCTGACTGCGCTGCAGTGCACGTACGTAGGCTACAATAGCCCAGCGATCAGCAACGGGTATCTGCTGAGCGTAGCCCGGCATCGTTCGAACACCCCTTGCAATAACTTCGTAAAGGTAACCGTCCTCAATTGTGCGCAAACGGTCATCATGGTAACCAATGGGCGCGAATCCATACCCACCTGACATCACGATGCCTTGTCCATCCCCGACAATTCCGTGGCAGACAGCACAGTAGATGTCGTATCGCTCGCGGCCACGATTGGCGAATTCGACGGTGAATTCAACCGGCATTACTTGCACGTAGCTGCCATCCGCATTACGGCCAGTGTGAAACTGCACATCTTCACGAAGCATCCCACGGGCCACTGTGCCTGGCACAGGAGGACGCATCGCGCGGCCATCCGCGAAAAACGGATTGGCCTCCTGCGCTTCAAACCGCTCCATCTCATCCATATTCGGATTTATATGAATGGGCGGATCCTCTTTTAGCGTGCCGCGACAACCGCTGAGCACCACTGTAACACCAAGTAAGAAAAATATTTTCTTCATACTAGGCCCTATGCAGCTCTGAGTAACCATGATCGTGAACTACTTCGACCACCTTGGCGCCTGCTTCCAGCAACATTGATTCCGTTTCCTCCAGGTCGAAGTTTTTATCGCTCGCTGCGATATGCAGGAAGAACGCATCATCCGAGGCCCTGGTGAACGCACGGGAGTAAAAAAGCGGGTTATATGGCCGGGGCAGACCGTTCAATAAAAACATGCCGCCCACGGCGAAGAGTGCCGATAGCAATACCGTAAGCTCAAACATAATGGGGATGGAGGGCTCAATCGCAAAGAATGGCTTACCGCTGATATTAATGGGGTAATCCACTGCTGACGTCCACCACTGAAGCCATGTTGCAAGCCCTAACCCAGAAAGCCCTCCGATTAGCGTAATGTATCCCACCTTGGACTGCCCAAGACCCATTGCGCGATCCATCCCGTGGATGGGAAAAGGCGTGTGCGTATCAAAGTGCCGATAGCCTGCCGCATGCACCTTGCGTGCCCCATCAATAAGCGTACCCGGATTGGAGAACTCCGCCAATAGACCGTAGACGCCATCCGTCCTACTCTCGTAGACCCCCATAGTCGCCTTAATTTGCCGGATAATCTTTTTTAACATCCTGATCTCAGCCTAATGCTCTTCGGATTCATGCTTGTGATGATAATGCGGATCACTTTCCGGAAGTACCATCTTTACCTCTGCTATAGCTACCATAGGCAAATAGCGAAGGAAAACTAGGAACAATGTCAAGAACAAGCCAAACGATCCAATAAGAGTCAGCACATCTACGATGGTTGGATTGAAATAATCCCAGCTACTCGGCAGGAAATCCCGGTGTAGACTGATGACTGTGATAACAAACCGCTCAAACCACATACCAATGTTAACAACGATTGAGGTTATGAAAAGGAACGGAATGCTCCGTCGGAGTCGCTTGATCCAGAAAAACTGGGGGAAAAGCAGGTTGCAGGACATCATTGTCCAATAGGCCCAGGCGTACGGGCCTGTCGCACGATTCAGGAATGCATACTGCTCGTACTCAACCTGAGAATACCAGGCGATGAAGAACTCGGTGATGTATGCAAAGCCCACCATCGTTCCTGTAAGCAAAATAATGATGGCCATCTTTTCCAGATGATCCATCGTGATGATGTTCTGGATCCCATAGATCTTTCTGGCTAGAATCAGCAGCGTCATCACCATAGCAAACCCCGAAAAAATTGCACCGGCGACGAAGTATGGCGGAAATATGGTCGTATGCCAGCCGGGTATGATGCTGATGGCGAAGTCAAAGGACACTACAGAGTGCACACTCAGGACCAGGGGGGTCGCAAGCGCAGCCAGGAGCAGGTAAGTCTTCTCATAGTTGCGCCAATGACGGTTGGCACCCGTCCAGCCCAAGGCGAAGAAACCTGTGACACGACGGCGCAGCGCAGTACGCGCTCTGTCACGCAGCGTCGCAAGATCAGGGATCAGACCGACATACCAGAATATGAGCGATACGATGAAATAAACACTGACCGCGAACACATCCCAGAGTAACGGACTCTTGAACTGCGGCCACATTTCCATTTGATTCGGGATCGGTAGTGTCCAGTAAATGACCCAAATCCGACCTACGTGAATCGTAGGAAAGAGTAACGCACAAATGACGGCAAAGAGCGTCATGGCTTCTGCACTCCGGTTAATTGCCGTACGCCACTTCTGTCGGAAGAGAAACAGGATCGCAGAAATCAGCGTCCCTGCATGCCCGATACCAACCCAGAACACAAAGTTTACGATTGGCCAACCCCAGCCCACCGGATTGTTGTTGCCCCAGACACCTATCCCGTTCCATACCAGGTAGGCGATCATGATGAGCAGAACACAAAGTAGTGTTGAGGACACGGCTATGGCCATGTACCACGCAGAAGGTGGGCGTTTTTCCGTATGGTAGGACACTAACTGGGTTATGTCATGGAATCCCAGGTTCCCCGTCACCAGTGGGGGGTCAGCACCAGCGGGCAGTGTTACAGTCTTGTCAGTAGATGAAGCCACTTCACAATCGGATGGTTTCTCTCCCTTAGGTCTGTCCTGCAGACTCCAAGGCATTGTTCGGGTTACTTACGCGTGCCAAGTAGGATACTCTCGGTTTAATGTTCAGCTCAGCCAGCAACTTATAGCTGCGTGCGTTGCGCATCGCCTGACTGACCTGGCTTTGCTCATCATTAAGATCGCCAAACGTAATTGCCTCTGCCGGGCAAGCCTGTTGGCAAGCCGAAGCGACCTCGTCGCGTTGCAGTGCGCGTTTTTCCAGACCGGCCCGTTTCTGTGCACCGCGAATCCGCTGAATACAGAATGAGCATTTTTCCATTACGCCCCTGAACCGAATAGACACATTGGGATTCTGCGCCATCTGTACCGTTTCTGGGATCGTCTTTGACCAATTGTAGTAATTGTACCGGCGAACCTTGTAAGGGCAATTATTGGCACAGTAGCGCGTGCCAATACACCGGTTATAGATCATCTGATTCGTACCATCAGGGGAGTGCACGGTGGCTGCAACCGGGCATACGGACTCACAGGGTGCATTTTCGCAATGCTGGCACGGCATTGGCTGCACGGCTATCATCGGATCCGCATCCAGCTCTTCCCCACCCTCGGTCACAAAGTACCGATCCACACGCAACCAGTGCAATTCGCGTCCATTGCCGACTTCTTTTTTGCCGACGACCTGAATATTGTTTTCTGCCTGACAGGCTACGATGCAGGCATTGCAGCCGGTACACGAATTCAGGTCAATGACCATACCCCACTGGTTCTGCCAGTAATCACTGTCCCGGAAAGACGGGGATTGGGACGGATGCCGATCCTTCCAAAGCTCAGGATAGTCCTGAAAATCAGTTTTCACATCGGATCCCGGGGTAGGAACCTCGCCCTGGAGAGCAAATGCAGGATCCTCCCTGTATTCATCCAGTGTGGCCGAACGTATGATAGGACGAGCCTCCGTGTCCAGGATGCCGTGATCCTGAGTCGTAACGATCGTCCATTTACGGCCGGTTTTAGTCAACTCAACCCCGGGGATCACCGGGTGTGCAGCTAGGTCTCTGAGTAAAGACACATTGGTCCCAACACCGGTTGCCAATGTGCCTCGCGCGTATATATCGGTTTCGTCGTCCTTGTCCCAGAATGGTGTATCCCGTTCGGGACGGGTCGTGGAGATGTCACGTCCATAGCCCAGAGTCACACTAACTGTATCGTCGGCATGTCCGGGCAGGATCCAGACGGGCAATTCAATCACCTGATCGTTGGCTGCAAGCGTCACTACATCCGAGTAATAACGTCCTTTAGAGTACTCACAGCTAAGCTCTAGATCTTCTGCTGTCTTAGGGCTTACGACTGCCACATTATCCCAAACAATCTTTGTGACTGGGTCGGGAAGTTCCTGACACCAGGCATTGTTCGCGAAACTGCCATCCAGAACTGTGGGATCCAATCTGAGCACGAGCTCTAAACCTGTACCGGGCCCCTGAACCTGCCCACCGAAGGAAGATGCCGCGGGGGTTGCAGAGGGATAACTGGTGCCCTCTAAATAGCCGTCGTGCAGTACACGGCGCCAGTCGGTTTCAAAATCTTCGCCGGACAGTATTGGCCTCCATGAATCACGAACTAGGTCATATCCTCGCTGGAACTGTCCACTGCCAAGCACCGCGAGAATCTCTATTTCGCTTCTCGCATCCTCGTATAGTGGTGCAATGAGTGGTTGAATTGCGGTCAATGTTCCGTCCTGAGAACGGCCATCCCCCCAGGACTCCAGAAAATGCGCAGCTGGGATATGCCAGGTGCTCGCTCTGGCGGTTTCATCAACATGCAGACCTACGTGTATTGTGTCACTGACGCGCTCCAGTGCTCCCTGAAAATCAAGTGACTGCGGGGCATCATAAACGGGATTGACACCAAGCATGAGTAGCACATCAACGCGTCCTGCACGCATTTCTTCCACGAGTGCAGGGAGAGCCTGTGATTGCGCCGCCTGCACGGGCATACCTGTATCCAACAATGTAACCGTAGTCCCGACGGCACCTAACGCATCGTTCATGAGCGCACAGAGTGCATGCACTTCAGCGGGTTGCGATTCGCCCGCAACTACGATGCAGTTTCCATTTGCCCCTTGAAGATCACTGGCGATGGATGATGCAAAGGCGTCTGGGGTTGCCCCATCATATACTCCTAATGCTGTAGCAAGCTGACTGGCCATTTGAGACACAGCATCCGAGCGCATGCGTCTGCGATGATCCGCCATAATGCCTGTGACGGAGTATGTGCTTTCTGCGACGTATAGCCGACTCATCCGGTCCTGTGCACCGTTTAGCTTACGTCCCCGCGCGAATGAGTGCGTATCTAGGCTTCCATTTTTTGCATGAGGCCCTAGGAAATCGGCATCCAGACTGACAATCACATCCGCATTCTCAAAATCATATGCTACCTGCAATGCCTGACCGTAGGCCATTTGAGTGCCCAGGAGTTCCGAATCATCACCTTCAGAACGATAATCAACCCACAGCGTGTTAGGAAACTGGCTCTCCAGTTGTGCACGCAGCCGTGCACGTGTCGGAGAATTATCAGGCGCCGCAAGAACAGCCACCCGACGGACCCCCGTCTGGAGCCGTTGACACAGCGACAGGAAGTCTTCCCAATTTGCTGTAGTGCCCGTACGCAGTGTGCTCTTTGAGCGGTCAGGATCATAGAGCTGAAGCAGAGAAGCCTGCTCAAACACCCCTGATGCCCCCGACGCATTCGGATGCTGATTATTCCCTTCAATCTTCACCGGGCGCCCGTCATAGCTTTTAACTACCAGCGGCCGTGCTGTCCCTCGAAAGTTCATTGCAGTGGCGTACTGTAGGGGTATGCCCGGAATGGTTTCTTCAGGGCGGTCTACAAACGGCATAATACGTTCTACCGGGCGGCGGCAGGCTGCCAGACCAGCCATCGCCATGGAAGCACCCAATAGTTGCATGAACTGGCGGCGGTTGCTGCCAGAGGGGGCATCACTTGCGCCAGGGAGGAATTCTTCAGCGACGGTTTCTACGAATTGTGGATCCTGCTCACGGTGCGGCGGGCTTCGCCACGCCTTCATACCCGAACCTGAGGGGGTTCCATCAACGATAGGAAGGGATATCATTGGCTTCTCGGACTAATAGTGGCAAGCACTGCAGTTCGTTGGCGGGCGAATACCATCCTGCCTAATCCGGTTTAAATTGTCCTCCAAAAAGCCCTCACTATGCATATAGCCCATGGTCGTTATCTCTTCATTGGGCCGCAAGTATTTTTCCGGCTCCCTATGACATTCAAGGCACCACCCCATGGATAAGGGTTCAGTCAGCCGCACAACATCCATTTGGTCCACCCTGCCGTGGCAGGTTTCGCAGCCGACTCCATTGTTGACATGTACTGCATGGCTGAAGTGCGCATAATCTGGTAGTTGATGCACCTTAACCCACGGAATAGATGAGCCGTCTGACCAACTTGCACGCACCGGCATAAGGGCGAGGCTTTGAGGTTTTACGACTTCATGGCAATTCATGCAAGTCTCGGTTGCCGGAATGTTGGATACATCCGCAACCTCTACAAAGCTGTGGCAATATCGACAATCCATTCCCAACTGGTCTACGTGCACGCGATGACTGTAGGCCACCGGCTGCTCGGGTGCATACCCGACATCAGTGTATTCCGGTGAGAAATAGTACCAAACCAAAAAGATCAATACAACGCTCCCTGCAAGCAACGCTCCCATGGATAAGTGGGGAAGTGCGTTTGACTCTCTGGGAAAGATTTGAGGCATGGTTGAAGTGCAGTACCTTTTTGTGTACGCGCCCTAAGTTAAGGCATAAGTACTAAATCACGGCAATTTTTCCGCGAATATTTCCCGATCAGGCGCAAATATAAGGATATTCAAAATCATGTGAGTTGTTGTACGCGCATCATATGAAAAAGGCGATACGTCATCATGACTGCAGCAGCCAATAGGCCAACTACCAAACCCCACCAAAAGCCTTCTGGCCCCCATTCAAGCCCAAACCCAAGCCCTACTCCGGTAGGAACACCAACCAGCCAGTACGCCACAAAACATAGCATCATCGGCACGCGTGTATCCTTTAGCCCCCGTAAAGCTCCAAGTGCAGTGGCTTGCAGCCCGTCAAACAACTGAAAAAGCGCAGCTATACCCAGAAAGCTGACGACCTGCAATGCAGTTTCGGCATTTGCTGAATCACCTGTGTCCAAGTAAACACTAGTCACAGTATTTGGGGCAAATAAGAACAGCAGCGCAGTACCGGTCATAACGATCAAGGATAACGCAATACCCATATATCCAGCACGCGCAGCGGCCGCCGGATCGCCTCGACCGATATTTTGGCCCACCCGGACCGAAGTCGCGAGACCAATACCCAAAGGCATCATGTAAGCAATCGCAGCACACTGGATCGCTATCTGATGGGCTGCGATCGGTACTGCTCCAAATGTGCCGACAAAAAATGCAGTCGCACTGAATAATGTAACTTCGAGGCCTATCGAGCCTCCAATTGGCAGCCCGACGCGCAAGAGCTCCCGAAAATAACTGAGATCTGGGTGTCTGAGCCGCTGAAAAATCCCGTATGACTTGTACGGTTGCTGGGTGAGAACATACGCGGTGATGCAGATAAACATGAACCAATGCACGATACATGTTGCCCAGCCTGTTCCGACAAGCCCGAGACGTGGAAGTCCGAAATTGCCATACATCAGGCCATAATTGGCCAGAATATTGAGCAGTATGCCCATTACGATAATAATTGTAATGGGCAGTGGTCGAGCGATGGCTTCAACGAAGTTCCGCAAGGCATTAAACCACATAAAGGGAATGAACCCCCACATCGCAGCCTGCAAGTAGCCTTCCGCCAGCACCATTGTGGCTGCATCCTGCTTCATCAGGTCCCATGGTAAACTTGCATTCCACAGGATCAACATTACGGGAACGGATATTGTTAACGCCAACCAGAGCGCCTGCCGTACCGTACGACCAATAGGATCATATTTTCCTGCACCATACGCCTGGGAAACCATTGGGCCGACTGCCAGGAGTATGCCAATGCCGATCAAGGCAAATAGAAAATAGGTAGCGTTGCCCAGGGCAACGCCAGCCAACTCAGCAGGGCCCAGTCGACCAACCATGACCACATCAACAAACCCATTACATATCTGGCCAAGCTGTGTAGCCACGATTGGGATTGAAAGAAGTGTGAGTTGACGAGCTTCCTTCCAGACTCTATGTTGCTGTTCGTGTTTCACGGCCTCCAAAGATACGCGTTACGGAGCGTGATTCATCAAGTGCTCCAATAAGTTTCCCACAGTCCTACGGGGCTTTGTCTACCCGTGGTGTGGGTCCTCCCTGCACGCGAGGATTGTGCCAATGGGTGAGTCCATGCTCATCCGATTAGGGGGCGCATTCGTCAATTTGATAGCCCTGGTCAAAAACTGGCAGTGACGGCATTAATCAAGTCTTGATTGCCGCCGGATACTATTGGAATGTCGCTGATGATCTGCTTGTGTAAACAGAACTCAGACTGCCTTGCGAATTGAGTCCTTTTCGATCCGCACCTGATCCTCCGTCATACCTTACTGATAATATCCAAAGCTGATTGGAGCTTCGGTAGATCTGGGGATTGAATCCACAGTTAGCTACTGTGATCAGGTATACATCTGGAATTGTTTGCCGCCTCCGCACCACATCCCACCTTGGAGTTTATCGGGGTCTACGACAACATTGAACTATGTGTAGCTGCAGAATAGCTACTGGAATCTTGACAAGTACTCGTTGAAAAACTTGGACCTCCTATCCTCAGTAAGTGTGATAGGTTCAGCCTTGGAGCCAAACTTCAAAAGCTGAGCCTCATCCGCACGAAAACTGGGCCACAATGGAATGTCAGCACAATTGGGCGATCCCGATGTTGCAAAGTTCACCCAAAAGTCTGACATCATTTCACTAATCAATTTGTCCACTTCTGTCAATAGACGGTCAAGATGATCCAGTGTGCCAAGAACAATAGGGTACCTCAGCAGTGTGAAATGCACCAAATTCGGGGCGTTCTGGCCGGGGAATCACTCGCTCAAAGTAGTAGAGAAAGACCTCGTCGCCCGATAAGCCGGTATGGACCGCGGCCAACCGCTCCAATGCAACAGCCGCTAGGTCCCGCAGACTGCTCTTCTGTGCAATTCCAGCAGCCGAATCAGAATATGCAGGATACATAGACAAGAACCGATTCCCATCATCCTCATAGCGCTCATGAGCCGACTTCTGATACTCCTCAAGAGTCTTTTTGCCATACCCCGGAAATGCAGCCCCCTCATCCGCATTGAATCCTGTCATCATGGGTACCTGATGCTGGAGTCCACGATCATATATCGAATCTATGCCATTTATGGTACTTGTCAATTATTAGTCGAGACAATTCAAAAAAGCTTCCGGAATTGGGGCGGAAACCATTCAAATCTGGACATAAATTCGGACCTCAGGACTCTTCAAAATTAGTCGTAGAGGCCCCTTAAACATGGCCCCCAGGAAAATATTGAACTTATGACGAATAGTCAAGAAGGCTACGGCCTTGTTCTAAATAAGGAATCCCCAGTGCATC
This sequence comes from Rhodothermales bacterium, assembly GCA_022821385.1. Classification (GTDB taxonomy): domain Bacteria; phylum Bacteroidota; class Rhodothermia; order Rhodothermales; family Bin80; genus Bin80. The sequence continues at coordinate 465 of JAJEDR010000055.1, read as the reverse complement.
TCAGAACTGCTCCCCTTGAACTAGAGTCCGATCTTCAAAGTATTTGATGGTTGCACTGGGACCTTGCGCGTTATGCTCTCTAACCGCAAGAAAAGTTGTAGCTAGGGGCCTTGTTTGAAGCGACTGGAACAAGTGCAAGCTCGCTGCCGAACCGAATTCTCCGCGCATTTCCCCCAGTGCCCCGCTAAACAGCTTCCTATATTCGTAGTAATTCAATACGAGGTGTCTATTGGGGTCCGGGGCAAGTATTCTGTCTCATTCTTGTCCCCCTTACCGCACCAAAACCATTCGCCCAAGCTGAACCTGACCCATGGCTTCCAACCGGTAAATGTACGTGCCGCTTGGAAGACCCTCCTTCCTGAAAACCACGCGATGTTGCCCGGCAAGCCGAAAGTCGTCCACCAGCGTAGCGATTTCCCGACCCAGAAGGTCGTACACGCGCAGGCGCACGCGCGTGCCGGTCGG
>JAJEDR010000044.1 GCA_022821385.1 Rhodothermales bacterium | reverse complement strand
ATTGACGATCAAATCCGCAACATCATGAAAGACAGTCTAACACCACACAAGTGCCCCACTTCGCTCGGATTGGTGCCCCGCATCGCTCGGATTAGTGCCCCACATCGTCGGAATCAGTGCCCCACATCGTCGGAATATGCAATCTGTGTCAAGCAAAGATGACAACCCCGCTTCATACATGGATTTCGCGCTGATAACTAGCGCGAGAGCGTATCCATCACCTCTCTAAAGCTTAAATGGCAAAGTACTCCTATCGCTCTCAAAGCTTCCATTGTATCCATTGCCAGTCCGTTGGAACAGGACGCTACCCGAAGGATGAGGACATTCCAAGCGGCTACCCAGTCACTCGCTACACGACAACCCCCATCTCTGCAAAAACAGGTCCTGTACGCGCTCAGATTCCTCACCCGTCTCGTTGTCACGGACAGACAATGTTAGCGTATATGGTCCTGTTTTCTGGCCACTAACATCAAGTATCTGATACAGAGATTCTTCCTGCTCTGAACCGTTGCCCCTGTAGCTAACGGATACTCCTTCCCCGTCCCTATTCCGTCTGAACAAACGCCGACTCCTACGATCAGCATCCTTGGGTTTCAGTGTGATTTCCACATCATAATCTGTTCTCCCCTGAGCATTCAAAGCTAACCCGTAGACCTCGAAATATAGATAGATCGGCCATTCAGTTGAGTATACATTCCGTGGCGCAGGCAATATAGAGAAGCCCTCACGGACAATTTCATTCGTGCTAGGGGAAACAAGATTTTCCGTCTGTTCAACCGAATAAGCAAGCATAATGTCACTTAATCTTAAACCGACCTGATAGTAATCCGGCACCGTAATCTCCCGATGCCAAACATCCGTAGTCTGTTCGTCAGCTATCTGAGTGACCATGAGGTCATGTGTATCAGGCGCCACCTGCATCTGTTGCGCATCAACCCATAGATAGTGATCGGGAAATACCTTCACCTGATTAGAGGAATAATCTATGTTCCGGGTACGCTCAACTAAGGTATCTCCCTGATCATTTATGAGGGACGTGCTGATACTCGCATATTCTGCTATCACTCCGTCCGAGTGATCATAAATGGAGTCCATGGGAATTCCATAATTGACAAAGACGTCCGTTTGCTGCCTATCTCCCTTAAATGAGTTGACCAAAAATGGCGTCCTAACCCGATGACCGGATGCCTTCTCTCCCGGACGTATAGCTCCTGCCATTACGGAAGGATCTGGTCTTATCTGGAGCTTGACTTCGTGATCCGCGTTACCGCAATACTCTATAATCCTATCTCTCCAAATCTCATACGTTGTACCATTGATTTTGGCCCGCACCGGAAAAGCTCCGTCCACAGGCACCTGAAAGTGAAACCAATCACTCGTGGCACCCAGGATTTCGACTACACTAAATAGGCTCTCATGTAGATTGCTGTTGTCAATTATCTTCCCGTTCACGCTTAGCCCATTATTGTCACCTGAAAAGAGTATTTGTGCTGAAGCATCGGCCGTCACATATAAAGCGAGTAGCGCCGAGAATATAGCGTGCGTAAATGTCGCACATTTTCTCATGTATATACGATAGCCTGATTGCAGAAGAAGTGTACTTGCAGATTCGGATCCACATGGGCTGATGCCAAAATCACCTGAGAGTGAATCCAGCCTCATAACCGCAGACCTGTCCCAAAAAATGGGGCATATCCGCCGGCGAACCAGATAGCTCGTTGAATCTCGGTACGTCTCCGTCCTGACCATTGTTTCACAAACTCCATCCGTCCGAGACTCATCTGGACGCCCAACGATCTTTGCCTTATCGTTTGGAAGGCAGAAGGACAAGAGACCGGCTACTACCGCGTGATAGAAGGATTAGAGGCATACAACTCCTCATGAACCCGCAATCATGCGGTTTGACCCTTTAAGACCAAGAATATGTGAATAACAGACTTTTAGCCATCGAAACCGTAAATCGTTTCTCCATAAGCTGAATTGTACATTCTGATGAAAGTCGCAAAGAGCATAGTGCCCTCGTAAGCTCTTCCTGGTCGCAGACAATCTTGCTACACCGAGAATTCTATTCTTAATTGCCGGAGCTATAGCCGACGACTGAGTCGTTCACTCATGGTTCTTGCAAAATCGGCATAACGACCTTCTTGAATTGCCAATCGCGCGCCGCGCATTAACCATGCATACAAAGCTAAATTCTGCATTGCAGAGATTTGCAGCCCCAGAATCTCATTGCACTGGAACAGATGGCGCACATAGGCGCGTGTGTAGGTCTGACTTGCATAAGAATCCAGTCCGGGGTCCAATTCAGTATAATCGCTGGCCCACTTGCGGTTGCGAATATTTACAACGCCATGCGTCGTAAACAGCATACCATTGCGTCCATTACGTGTGGGCATCACACAGTCAAACATATCTACACCACGACCAATAGCTTCCAATAGGTTTGCTGGCGTTCCTACCCCCATCAGATAACGAGGTTTATTGGGCGGTAGCAGTTCACAGGTAACGCTGACCATTTCGTAGAGCGATTCTGCTTCTTCCCCGACCGAAAGACCGCCAATTGCATAACCAGGAAAATCCATAGCCATTAGCTCCTCCGCGGACTCCTGCCGCAGATCCGTGAAGGTGCTTCCCTGTACTATTGCAAAGAGTAGCTGCGTGTGCCCGTACAGTGAGCGGGTTGCCTCATATTGCTCCATGCTTCGCTGAGCCCAGTCAGCCGTCCGCCGGTTGGCTTCCCTTGCTCTTGACCGGCTGACTCCTGCAGGCGGACATTCGTCCAGCACCATCATTATGTCAGACCCAAGTATGCGCTGAAAATCTATCACACTTTCCGGCGTAAACAAATGTCTGGATCCGTCAATATGACTCTGAAACATCGCACCTTCGTCGGTAATCTTGCAGCGACTTGCCAGAGAATAAACCTGATATCCCCCCGAATCGGTAAGAATCGGACGGTCCCAGGCCATGAACTTGTGCAATCCACCCGCTCGCTTCAGACACTCAGCACCGGGCCGTAAATAGAGGTGGTAGGTATTTCCGAGAATAATTTGTGCATCCACGTCCCGTTTCAACTCACGCGGAGACAAGCCTTTCACGGTTCCAGCCGTGCCCACCGGCATAAATACCGGCGTTTGTATCTCACCACGTCCAGTCACCAGTCTGCCCGCCCGTGCACCTTCGGATTCATGTGAGATTTCAAACGACATTAGGGGCTGTGACCTCAACAGAATCAGGCTTATTCAAGGCAACGAGCAAGTCCGAGTGTGCATCAGAATCAATACCGATTGCAATGCAGCCCTTTCCATAAAAAATCAATAATACATCGGGCGGAACATGCGTCATGAAGTGCTCTACGTTTCCCCGCCGCCGCCACTGGCGATAGTAATGCAGCGCAGGCACGATCCGAAGGCCTGTCAGGCTCGCAAGGTCTATCTCAAATGATCGTTTGCCCTGACGAACACGAAACAAATGTTCTGAAACACCAACACTGATTCGTGGACAATAACCCAGAAATCCACCAATAAGAATCAGGCTGCCAGCAGCTATCTGCAGAGACCAATACCACATGGCTATTACGGGGTTGGTAGTAATCTCTGCTGCCAGTAAACTCCAGGTTATGAACTGCACTATGACCGCTACTACGATGATGCCTGATATCGCAATGATATACCAGGCCTCAGCCTGTCGCCGGTTGTCAACCCTGTGAAAGAAAAAACGACCCAGCAGCGAACGGCTGGGGCACCAGCGTGCTCGTGCCGTGTAGGTGATATCGTGAGCCACGTTTACTGATCAAGTTGCTGCTGAAGGGAGTCCAGTTTTGCTTGCTGACGAATGAGACGCTCTTCCAGATCTAGGAGCTCCAGCTCCTTGGCCTCCAATGCCTGAAAGCTCTCCGCGATCGCCCGTTCACGTATCTCAAACGGCGCCTGCTCCATAAATCCACGCTCCTCAAAGTAGCGTTTGAACAGCCAATTGTGTTTGCTAGCCTCCATGAGTTCTGCAAACCTGAAAGCTCCAAGAGAAGCCCAATCAGCCATAACTTCCACACGTGCGGTGATGCTGCCTAATCCCCTTATGATTTGCTGTAATGTATCCGCTGTGGACTGCACGGACTGATAAAGGCCTGGCTCATTCAGAAGCTGAGCAAACGTACCGTCCCCCTCATCAAGTTTACCCAGAATGGATTCTACACCTTCGGTAGCCTGGGTGGCGAGCGCTACCAACGCTTCCGCATCATCACCCAGGTTGGCCATCAGACGCTCGGTCTCCTGAGCGGTGGCAACCATGCTGTTATAGAGTTCTGGATCATAAACCAGCTTGCCCAGTGTGCCCTCCCCGGCTCGAATATCATCCACAATAGCTTCAAACGACGTAGCAGATTGTTCAAAGCGCAGTACAGAAGCCAGTGCCTTATCGGTTATTTCAAATAAATCAAAAGGATCAACACCAACAATCATGTCTCCACTCTCCAGGGGTAGAGACGGAGTGTCTGTCTGCGGGGGGTTAACCAAGACCACGATCATGCTCCCCAGAAGCCCCTGCGTCTTGATTTGAGCTTGCGTATCCCGGTGCATGACCGAGCGAGCACTCGTTCGGATACCCATGGTCACTTCGATCATCCCTCCAGGCTCACCAGGTAATGCTACGCTCTGAACTGCCCCAACACTCACCCCCTGGAACTGAACGTCAGCTCCCGCGCTCAGCCCTGCGACAGAATTAAATTGTGACCGAACCAGAAACCGATCACTAAACAACAATGTTCGGCTGCCTACGATGAGCAATACCGCCGCAAAAAGCCCCAGACAAATGATTACAACAAGGCCAACGCGTGCTCTACTGGACATCTATCTGTTTGTTATGTAATAATGGAAAGATAACTGATCTTCAATGTTGCACCGTGACGCCGAAATATCTTGTCGGTCCCGTAAGCTCTCGTTCATAATATCTCCAAATCTATTACGTCACAATCCAGTCACGATCACAGGAGGACTGACTCGCAGTTCTCATGGCCACTAATCAGCATATCCTCAACGTATGCACAAGCATCACTTGTTCAGGGTTTCCCGAGTACCTCCATTCTCGCATGGTGACAATCATCTACGGTTAAATTCTGGAATCATCCGAAAAATGAGCGCAGTTCAGGATTTTCGCTTGAACGTAATTCATTTAACGTACCCTCGGCAAGAGCCCGCCCCCGGTACAGAAATACTGCATAATCAGCAATAATTTCTGCACACAGCAGGTCATGTGTGATCGCTATTGTCGTGATTCCACACTCAGCTTTCAGCCGCATGATCAGGTTGGACACGGTCCGAACACTCGCGGGATCCAATCCAGTTGTGGGTTCATCGCATAGCAGGATGTCCGGGCGCAGGATGATGGCACGGGCTAATGCGATTCGTTTCTTTTGGCCGCCTGACAGCTCGGCCGGGTACTGTTTGGCTGCGTGAGGCAGGTTTACCCATGCGATAGCCTCATGAATCTGCTCAATTCGTTCCTGCCTCGACAATTGGCTATGCCGACGTAAAACAAAATCAAGGTTCTTTTCTACTGTCATTGAGTCGAACAATGCGCCCCCCTGAAAGAGGTAGCCAATTCGGAGTCGCAGTGCATTAAGATCAGGCCTATTGAGTTGATCTACCCGTTTCCCCTGTACCCAGATTTCTCCGGCATCCGGCTCAATCAAGCCAACTAAATGCTTGAGCAGGACGCTCTTCCCAGTACCAGACCCTCCCATAACTGCCACCGTGCTGCCACGCTCAGCGTTCACAGACACTCCTCGCAAGATCTCCCGGTCTCCAAATGCCTTATGCAGGTCCTTAACAATGATTTCAGCTTTGGGTGCCGACATATCAGCCTCCAAATAGAATTAGCGAGAGGCGAACCATTAGAACATCTGCCACAAGCACAAGAAGTGATCCGATAACTACCGCACGCATGGCAGCTTGCCCAACTTCACGGGTGCCTCCGCGGACGTAATACCCAGAATAGCAGCCCACAATAGAAACCAGAAACCCGAAAACACTCGTCTTCGCCGTAGAAAAAATCACATCTGACAGACGTAAGCTCGAAAATGCCTGATCCACAAATAATCGATAGTCCAGATCACTTGACAGCAACGATTCCGCATATCCACCAAGAAGCGCTACAATGTCACAGGCAATCGTCAAGAGCGGAAACATCACTACACAGGCTAGAACCCGGGTAACGACGAGATACTTGAAGGGTTGTAGTGCAGCTACCTCCAGCGCATCAATCTGCTCAGTTACACGCATGGATCCCAGTTCAGCAGCTATTCCAGCGCCCAGACGCCCTGCAAGGACCAGCGAGGTGATCACTGGGCCGATCTCCTTAATCACTGATAATGCCAACATGTTGGGAAGTACTGCTTCCGCCCCGAACCGTGCCAACGTTCCGCGGCTTTGCATGGAAAGCACAATCCCAATTGAGCAACCTGTAACCAACACCAGAACAAGGCTCTTCGCGCCGGTTTCATCCATCTGCCTGATCAACTCCCGCCCCTCAAAAGGACGCCGAAACAACTGTCCAAAGAACGTTCCCGCGAACGCCGAAATGGCCCCGACCTGCTCAAGCGTATTTGTGATGAAGCGCATCTACCAGGTGTACTGATACAGCAGACTAAGCCCCACCGCCCCGGCATCCCCACGCATGCGGGCCAGAAGCCATGGGTACAGCGCGTACTCAATGACCAATTCCTTGTTGCTTTCAATCGTAGTGCTTGTCGTGGTCGACTCTTTGGTGATCGGCCATTTTACGGAAGCAAACAGTTTACGGGATACATATTTGCCGGCGGTTACGGTCACTCCGCCCGCGGCTTCCGGGTCAATTTGTACGACATCTAGCCCCAATCCTGCCCCCGCCGCACCTGCGACCAGGCTTGACAACTGACGCAAAGCCAGATCTCCGCCGCTCTGAAGTGCACTGCCTCCCCCTAATTGAAATGCATCAGCTGCCGGACGCCCCGTTGCCATATAAGATATCATGTCTGCGCGATCCAGTTGCACGGGTTCACTGCGCAGCTCAAGTACCAGGGACTCCGGCTCCTGCAATAGGCCAGACGCATCCAGAAGAATCGTTACCGGTGCGTCCCGCCCACTTCTATTTGGAATATCCAACGCCGCCTGGAGATCAAAAAACGGGTTCGTGGCTGGTCCGGCAAACGACACCCGACCTCGACGAATATCGAAACGTCTACCGAACTGCCGCAAATAGCTGAGCTCCGGTACAATACTCACCGTACCCTGAAGCTCCTGCTCCTGGTAAGGCTCTTTATACAGTGCGACCGATCCGCTGAGCAGTACATTCATTTCCGGGTTTTGCAAGCTGTGAAGGCGTACAGTTCCGGGAATACCGACAGATATATCCATAGTAAGCGCATCAACCAGCGAGTATGTTGTTGTATCCCAGACACTCGCCCTGATATTAAAGTACTGCTCTAACATCTGGAGATCCGTTTCGGTGAAGTGGATCATACCGTTTGATAGGCCTACAGGCACATCCTGTGGCCGAATGACTGCATTCGCCATCTCTATATGACCGGTAAGTACGGGGCGGCGTACCGTGCCACCAAACGCCAGCGAACCAGTGACATCCGCTGCATAGGGGGATGTATTCACAACGCGAAAATCCTCAAGCTCCACTATCATATCCAGATCTTCTTGGCCCGGTTCTGTCAGAGTTACCTGACCATGCCCCTGCGCCGTACCACGCCCGCTCTCGGCACTCAGCCTTTGAACATCGACTGTGTTACCCACCAGAACTGCTTCCAATTGGAAAGCCGTAGGAGTAATCTCGAGCTGTGGCAACTCAGCGTATCCATCGGAAAGTCTGAACTCACCTGTCATATCGGGTGCACTTCGGGAGCCGGAAATACCCACATCCGCCGTTAGCTTGCCCCGGATATCACCGATCTCTTCCTGGCCTAGAAAAGGGTTGATCCATCCGATATTGAAGCGATCCGCCTGAAGTGACATTGACGCTTCTGGAAAGGATACCTCTTCCTGTTTTTTAAGCCTGAGATCAAACGGTAACAGACCTGACATGGAAAGCGTACTGCCGTCTACATGCGTAAACTGCGCATCTGTGTTCAAACCATTATTTGCATAACCGATACGGGCAGACACATCCCCCACACGCTCACCATCTGAGTTCACGATCAGACTCAGTGAACCTTCCAACTCTGGAGCTGTTGCCGACCCATGGAAGAATAGATCTGCAGACGCTAGCCCCCCCAAACCAGGGAATCCGAAAATATCCGTGAAAGGGGCTAGATCAACATTATAAAGACTGAGCCCCAAACGCTGCTCCCCATCCGGGTTGAGGATACCGTCCAGCGTGATTTCCTGGTCCTCGCTTTCCAGTAGGAAGTATCGGATTCGTATGCCTTCTTCGGCCAATATTTCCGCGGGCACCCCGAGATGCCACTCGTCGTCGTTCAGATACATATCTAACCGCTCCAGGACACCGCGACGCTCCGAAAAATCAACTCCCCCCTCCATGAAGAGTGACCGACGATCATCTACGCCGATGCGTGCCTGATAACCAAGATTGCTCTGTTGCCCGTCTAATCGCAACCACGCCTGCCGTGCGGCCAGGTTGGGAACAGAGGCCCGTTCAATGTTAATTTCCGCTTGACTAATCCTTGGCTTGAAATCCAACATTGTACCCTCCGCGTAACCAGAGGTCTGAAGTACGCGCACGGTTTTCCATGTCATGGGCTCAACGGTGACCCCAGCGGCCCATCGAAGCGTATCCATATGATGCATCATCTGTCCCCAGAGGGTATCTGTCTGCGCACCAGATACCGGCTCGCCCCCAGTCCAGTCGGCGAGCGGGGCTGCATTGACGATTCCCCCACTGAATCGTAATGTGTCCGATGATCCCCCCAAAAGTGCAACCTCTCCCTCTGCACGCAGCCATCCGGCGTTACTGGATAAGTCAAAATCTCTCAAACTTACCTTTCCGTCCTTCATGGCCCCCGCGATATTCAACCGGTCGAACTGTACTTCACCAATCTCCGTACCTCCGGCTGCGATGCTTGCATGATGTACCGTCATTGCCTGGAACGTACTGCCTGCGGCAGCAACATCAAAGGAACCCGTCAACTGTGCATCCAACAGGCCAAGATCCTGCAGCGATAAATTCCGAACCGCACCCCGCGCCACATATGCGGGACCAGGCGCCACATGGACGCTATCCAACTGAATATATCCATCATCCAATGCAACCGATACCATCATCTCGAGCGTATCTCCAAATGCTTGAGCGTGCACCTGCCCTTCACGAACTGCCAGTGCATTCACGGTTGAGGATTCCAGCGTCAATACGACCTCCCCTGAGTTTCCCCAATACGCATGGTCTACGCGTCCTGTAAGTTGCGTCGCCAACGAATCCAGACCAAGAAGCGGCCCCAGATTAATGTGTTCGAATGCACTTCCTGTCAGATCTATGGTCGGTGCGGAGGCGAATGGCTGTAGAATAGCACGGACATCCAACCCTCCCGATCCTATCAGCAAACGCCCGTCTATCACGGCGTCTCCGTCCGCCATATCAAGCGAGACTATTCCACCAGCAACAGATTCGTCACGCACAATAGATGGCGCTACAGTCAATTCTCCATCAACATTCCTAAGCCCGTTACCAGAGAGCTTCAGTTGAGCATTCAGTTCTGTGGGCAAATCTACTCCCAGATCAGACAGGTTCACACCCTCAATCTGTCCCTGTGTTAAGGACCATCTGGGCGGGCTTATGCCGAAGTTCGTGTTGCCCTGGACCAGAATGCGGCCTGATGGAAACTCCACTTGCCCTCGCATATCCAAATCCAGACCCTGCAGCACCATTTCCACATAGCTATCGACAATCGGCACTTGCCCCCAGGAAGATGGTGCCAAATCTACGTGAACAGCTACACTATCCGGAGGCCAGTTGGTAGTCAGCTCAGCATCAAGACTGAGGCTAGACTCTACATCCTCCTGATTCATTAATGCGGATACATTCAATTCATGCATGTTGAGCTTCCCTGCAACTCCAGATTCCTGACTACTAAGCTCCAGTTTGACCCATGAGGAATCAGCATTGACTGCCGCCGCTAATTCCGTTCTTTTGTTTTCCGCTAGCAGCCGCAGCTCTCCACCTGTCACATCCAGCCGCCCTATTTGCCCTCGTGAGAACGCTACGCGACCTATCATCGTGCTGTCCCAGGATAAGTTCAGGTCACCATTCAAATCACTGCTGTGTGCGGGTTCCAGAGCGCGCGTGTTGATGTTCCTGAATTGACCGGTGAGCTGTCCATTGGCCGGAAAAGGACGAACCTCGCCAGAGAGAGCTAATGAGCCCGAAGCCAGTCTAGAGTTCAAATCGACCATGGCATTGCCTGCTACCAATGTTCCTGTCAGATTCACTGACTCTATCGGGATATTAGCCAACATTCCCGCCTCAATCGCAACTTGTATGTCGCCACTAAGCGAATCCCATGATGCACCGCCTGCATGACCATGAATAGACCCCGTCAGCTCCCCCGCTATTCCGGGCCACAGGTTTACTGGATCCAGGCGTTCAAACTGCAATGTATCCAGGTTCATATACGGAGCTCCGAATCGCGTGCCTCCGCGCAGTCTTAATTCAGACCCGGTCGAGGATTCAGCGTCAAGTGCCAGATACAATGAATCTACCCCTCCCGTGAGCTGTGCACCTATTACCAGATCCTCTGCAATAGTGGGTAACAGTGGACGAAGAATAGTAGTCGAAAGCGGTTCTGCAGCCACTTCCAATTCAGTTTGCTTCCCAACTTGTCCATGAATTCCGATGTTTGACCCCGAGCCGTTAAATGCAAGGGTATCTAATTCCAATACGCCGTGATCAAGCTGCATCCGGGCAACAGAAAAGAATCGCATGCGGACATCCTGCCACGACACTTCCCCATACACTGTATCCACCTGAAACGCATCCGGTGATATGCTTCCCCGCAAATCAATGTCAGAAATATTAACCAATTCATCTCCCAAACTAAAACTGCCGCCATTGATGCGAAGGGCATCAATCAACAGCGAGGTGCCCGCGCCCAAATCAATTTCATCTGCAGTCTCAGCACCCGATACGGAATCCGGCATGGAATTCGACACGGATGATGTGTGGGCGAGTTGCAGTGCGGGAGTACTCAGCTCTACGTACCTCGCATGAAGACGGCCAGTGAACAACTTTCCCACAGAAAGCCGTACGCGTGCTGTATCCACGCGAATGCCGTTTGCCCCTATACTGCCCTCAAGTCCGCGTACTTCAAGTGAATGCATCCAGAACCCGTGCAGAGACTCAAACGCAATATCCACCCTGCCGGCATACAATGCCCAACGTACTGCCGTACCCAGACCCCATGGAGTTTGCACAACCCCAAGTATGAGCACAATTCCGAGCACTATCAACCAGCGTTTACTAAAACGCCGGCCCGATGCTGAAGTGGACATTAAAGCGATACCATGGATTCCTATTTTCCTCCCCAGTTATTGCAGCATCCAAAGCATTTGCAGCTGACTGGAAATCGAGCGGGTCAGGGTTTAGCTTGGCTGCAAGATCCAAGCGGATAAACCCGATTGGAGTATCATAACGCAGACCTACACCCGCCCCCATCTTAAAATCACTAAGTCTAATTTTTCCAGTATCCCCGAACCCACACTGAACCGTTACCGGTCGTGTCAGGTCGACGTCTTCGTAAAGTTGCCCTCTACAGTTTTCTACTTCTTGGGTCGAAACTGCGCCCGCATCCACGAACGTAGCCCCGTACCACTTCCCGACCAAGCGAAAACGTACCTCTGCGCTGGCCGCTAAACGGGCCAACCCGCCAATTGGCTCGTACACTGCCCCTGTCGAAGCTAACCTATCGCCAGCCAATTCATCTGTGCGAATAGCCTTTGGACCTGCCAGACCGGTGCTCCATCCCCGCACGTCGTCCGCACCACCTATATAGTATCTTAGAGGATCAAAGCGGTTTTCGAGAGGCTGCGAAAACTGCGTGTCAATCGTGTGGAAACCATCCGCGCTGTAGAGTGTCCTGGTTTCTGCATCTCCGGGCCAGATCCGACCCGCTTTTATTCGTCCGCTAAAACTAATCGTCCTGGTTAGAGGAGCATACGCCGCCATCTGTAACTGCAGCTTGAAATAATTCACACCAAATGGCCGTGTACCAAGCCATGACTCAATACGACCCGCCTGTTCTATAGTCGGCTGGAAGAGCAGCCCGCGAGTGGGACGCAAAAAATTGTCGGCCCAACCTACTGTCCCACCCAAGAATAGTACGCTCTTATCATAAGCATCCTCTGAGAGATTCGCCGTAAAATTGGTCGTGCGGCTTAGACTGTACCGCAGGCTCAATACGCGAGTTTGCTCCAGACCGTATATGAATGTAGTAGAAACTCCGTACTCCCGCCTATTGAATTCAAAGAAGTTTGAAGATTCGCCGGCAAGAGGATCCCGCTCAAACTGGATGAACGGCTCCAGGATACCGCGCAGCGAACTCACCCCCAGGTGAGGCTGCGTCAGCGCAACGGCCCCACGGGCCAGGCGCCCCGCTGATGCTCCAACCCCGGCCGTCGCCAATAGACCGGTCTGCATCTGGGCAGAGAGGGTTAGTATCCGCGCCCCTCCCAGGAAATTGCGGTGTATCCAGCGACCTTCACCGATGATCCCCTGACGTTGGTGATAACCGGTTTCTGCAGAAATATGCCGGGGACGTGCACGCTGCAAATTAATCAGAACGTCCACCGTACTGTCACGCACTTGCGGCGGTGTATCCACCTGCACAACACTGAACAGTCCCAGGGAAAACAAGGCGCGCTGACCGTCAATCAAAGCCCGCTGCGAAAACAGATCGCCACGCTTAAGCGACAACGCCCGGTGAACTATATGCCGGCTAATCCCGGGGGCACCGCTGATTTCGATGTTGTCAATATAACCGAGAGGCCCGGCATCCACAAAAAAGCCGATATCTGCTGCATTGTAGACTGAATCAATGCTGATCGAGGTATTCATCTCGGCAAAGGCATATCCCCGATCTTTCAGCCAACTCAGTACCGCATCCTCAATCTGCACGCTCCCGAAATGTGTAAAAATATCGCCGACTTCAAAGCTCGTCCGATCCCGAAAATCAATCCACGCCGCGCGCGACTCTGGATTTAGACTCTGTGCTAGATATCCTGCTTCTGAGTAAAACCCGACATCCTGAATGATCACGGGAGGACCCTGGGTAACATTGAATCGGATCGAGGCTGTGTTGGATGCTCTGTCCAGCGTGGAGGTCCCATAATCCACATAGGTGTGCAGGTAACCTGCCTCCCTGAAGGCCTCACGTAGGCGAACCACATCCCGCTGCAGCTCAATGGGATTGAGCCTGTAGTCTTCTGTTTCGGCCCGTCCCAGCAGCCGCTGCAACCAAAAGCGTCTCGGGATTGCACGGGTGGCGGTCACTGCCCGCAACTCAGAAACGGTAAACTGGCGGACATAACGATCTGCATCGGTGTAACTGAACGCCACACGCCGCACTACCGTGTTTTGGTCTACGTCCAGAAGATCAGACTGTGCCCAAACCAGTGGTATCGACACGACCCACAGGAGGGTGAGCCCGAGCAGGCCCCTCATGACGATTTAGGCCGAGGCTTTACGCTTTTCGTAGATGGGGGATCGTCCCAGCAAGATCGTATCTTCTGTTATACGACAGACGCCAACATCGCTTAAGCTGTGAATCTCGAACATGATATCCAACATCGACTGTTCAAGTATACTGCGCAATCCACGTGCCCCTGTACGCAAGTCAAGCGCACGCGCTACAATACCACGCAGTGCAGATTCATCAAATACCAACTTAATCCCATCAAGTGCAAACAGCTTCTGATACTGTCGCACTATAGCATTTTTGGGCTCCGTAAGGATGCGCATCATTTCCTCTTCTGATAAAGTATCCAGCGTGGCGGTAACCGGTAAACGTCCAATCAATTCTGGAATCAACCCAAACTGCATCAGATCATCCGGTTCCACAAACTGCAGCACCTCGGAATCCGACTTTTCGTAACGTTTTTTCTCCACGGATGTAAAGCCGATCCTGTTCACGTTGAGTCTGCGTGCAATGATTTCCGGGAGTCCCTCGAATGCGCCACCGCAAATAAAGAGTATCCCGCCCGTATCAACCTGGACCAGATTTTGTTCTGGATGCTTGCGTCCGCCTTTGGGGGGAACCGCCGCTAGCGTTCCCTCAATCACCTTGAGTAACGCCTGCTGCACGCCCTCTCCCGATACATCCCTCGTGATGGATGTGTTGTCACTCTTTCGCGCAATCTTGTCTAGCTCATCAATAAAGACGATCCCACGTTGTGCATGTTCAACCTCAAAATCCGCTGCCCCCAGCAGATTGGATATAACCGTCTCTACATCCTCCCCTACATAACCTGCCTCGGTGAGTGTGGTCGCATCACTAATCGAAAATGGCACCTCCAATATCCTCGCTAGCGTACGCGCAAGTAATGTTTTCCCTGTTCCACTCGGCCCCAAAAGCAGAACATT
This sequence comes from Rhodothermales bacterium, assembly GCA_022821385.1. Lineage (GTDB taxonomy): Bacteria > Bacteroidota > Rhodothermia > Rhodothermales > Bin80 > Bin80. The sequence goes on along the minus strand of JAJEDR010000044.1, from coordinate 18,432 downwards.
TGATTTTTCCAACTCAACGTCCATGAAATTCGGCATGAAATCCTTTGATTCCACGCGCTTATAGTGGTTGTATACAGCAACGGCTAAAGTCTTTTTAGCGCGCTCCTGCCCAATCACATGTTCATCCAGGGCGGCCTTGATTTGCTTGGGCGTCAGCTGTTTCCTCCGCCGTTTTCTGCGATGCGGTAGCGGTTCCTTTTCTGGAGCACTGCCGTCGTCCAATATGACTCGGGCATCTGTAATGCATCGATCACAGATAAACACATCCTGTCCTGCGACAAGAGAGTTGACCTCGTCGCTTGTACGATTACAAAACGAGCATTTAAGTCGCCCGCCGTCCCCGTTGTTTTCCATGGCTAAAGACTATTCTACAGTCGCATTGGTATTTGGAGTTGGCATACGTGCGTTCACCTGCGCCAACCATGTATCCAACGCTCCCGAAAGTTCATTGACTGTTTCTTCATGAATAGACGCCAGATCATGCAGTTCCGCTACATCATCGGCGAGATTATACAGTTCTTCTCTTCCATCTTCGTAAAATCGGATAAGTTTCCAGTCACCACGTCGCACGGCGCTCCCGGGGCTCCCACCCTGATTACCATAGTGTGGATAATGCCAATATAGATCACGCTTGGGCGCCCGACGTTCGAGAAGCAAGGGCAACAAGCCGACGCCGTCGGTGAAGTCCGGTTCCGGCTGCCGGGCAATTTGTAATAACGTAGGCATAAAATCCGGGCTCGTCACCGGTGTATCTTCAACCCTGCCCCCCGCTAGGAGCGCTGGCCAGCGCATGAGCAACGGCTCACGAATACCCCCTTCGTAGAGCCATCCCTTACCGGCCCGCAATGGCAGATTGCTCGTCGGATGTCCCTCACAGGTCGATAGGCCGCCGTTATCTGACGTAAAGATCACTACGGTGTTCCGTGCAAGATCCAGTTCATCCAATGCTGCAAGTACCGTGCCAACGGCTTGATCCATAGCTTCGACCATAGCCGCATAAACGGCATGATTTTGTGTTTGTCGCACCTGACGCTGGCCCTCTATTCCCCATGTCGTTGGGGCGGCAGGCTTGGCATTGTACTTGGCTTCAAGGTCGGCCCTCGCCACAAGTGGCGTGTGCACCGAATAGAACGATAGATAAGCTAGAAACGGCTGTTCCCTGTTCTCCGCGATAAACTTAACCGTTTCTGCGGCCAGCCGTGCTGGCAAATGCTCCCCCTCCGGCCCATCCTCCAACCTGGGATTGTCGTAGGGTACAAAGTATTTCCCCCGTCCATATGGTCCACCTCGCTCCCAACCGCCTCTGTTAATTGCAAAGCCGTGATCTTCTGGATACGATCCCTCATGCCCTAAATGCCACTTGCCTGCCCAGAAGGTCGCATACCCCGCGGCCGACAGCGCCTCGGCTAAAGTAACCTCTTCATGCGGTAACTGGGGTTCATACCTTGCAGGGAGCAGCGGTTTGTTGCGCGTCCAGTGCCTGGATACGCGATCAGGTTGGGGAGCTCCAAAATAATCCGTTGTTGCCATCCGGGCAGGATAAAACCCGGTCATTATACTGGCTCGTGTCGGACTACAGACAGGAGCAGCAGCGTACCCCTGTGTAAAACGTATGCCCTCGGCCGCCAGCCTGTCAATATTGGGGGTTTCGTAAAAAGTGTCGGGATTGTAAGCACCAACGTCCATATAACCCAGGTCGTCTGCCAGAATGAATACAAAATTCGTTGGTTCTTCCATGCGGCAGCCCGAGAGCAGTACGAGCAATGTTAGGCCTGCAAAAAATCTCATTTCTTCAAGATGGAATTAAGTACACTGTCTGCATACTTATTACGCAGACGCCGTTCTCTATAAAGGTGTCGGGCAGTTTCACATACACGTGCAGTATAGTACGCGTTAAATCCACCTCCTGCAACCACTGCAGCGAGTGGGATCACTTGTGTCAGTTTCAATTTTACCAGACGCATTCCAAGTACACGGGCGGTGCCGCGCAATGCAACCCCAACGGTTGCCTGTTCCATTACCGAACGTGTATGCTTACGAACCAAAGCTCCCGGGTGTCCATCCTTTTTGTCCTCCTCCTGCGTAGCCACACTCAGAACGTTCAACGCATAGTTACGCTCTTCCGGCGCACTTATATCATAACCGCAACACAGCGCGATCTGCCCTGTAACCCGAAGATTTAGTGTAACCAATGCCACAATATCCGGGATCAATCCGGCTGCTCCTGCAAGTCCTGCGGCTGCACCGTGTACTGCCGTAAGACTCTGGTAGCGAAGATCCAAGCCACTGATCACATGGTCAACAGCTTCCAGGTCCAGGTGTGCAATATCCGAAAAAGTCTGCACTTCATGCCCCCTTGAGCGAAAAGACTCAATAGTGGCCGTGCGCGAGGTCGTATCCTGGGTGATTTCGTTGGCGCACTGCACCAAGCCAACGACCAGATTATCCAGTGTCCATTCGACTCCGGGAATCCGCATTGCTTGTTTCGATACCTGTTTGAGCGGCTGGTTCAACCATCTAACCTTCCTGCGTAACCAGGATGGTTCCTGGTGCCGCCACTCATGAATTTCACGAAACACGCACTGTTCGTATAGGCTGGGTTCACTGGGATTATGTAGATAAGCGACCATAGCACTTAATTTCTCTTCGACGCCTCAACTTCCTTACCCGTGGCCATAAGTAACAGGATTACTGGACTCCACACCCATTTAGCAAATCTAGCTGCCCGTTATTTATACGACTTTCCTGCCATTTGTTGTTTAATTGGCAATGGGCCAGTATACGCCAAAGCGCCACTGCTGCGCCAACGGGTAGTCCGGAATCAGTTCATTGCCTGACATGAGACGTGTGCCGCTGGTAATGTTCTCGTAAATGATGTATACGGTTGCTGTACGGATACCCCCTTCAACGACCAAGTCTAAAGTATAGGATGCATCAACAGGATTACGTTCAGCAGACGGAATAACCAGCAGCCCGGTCGGTGCATGCAGTGCACGGCTATCCATTGCGCTCCATGAACGCCCACGCACCGATGCATTCAATCGTAAATCCCCAGTGAATAAGACTACCTTGAATCCCAGTTGTCCGGAAGACATCCACTCAGGAAACAGCTGTCCTGCATCTATCCCGGTTTCACCTGTTCCGATCATAACAGCATTCAGAGTAGCATACAACCCTCGCTCCGGTTTAGATGCTAAATTCAGCCGGATACCTGCACCAAACGTAACATGGGTTTCACTGACGACCTGCACAGAGTCGATGATTACCTCCCTGTAGTCGGGCATATTCTGTGCGCTTGTTACAAATCCGTACGGCTGCACTGAAAATCGCCCCCTATGCAGCCTCGCTCCGCCACTTGCCTGTGTAATGCTGCCCTTCTCTTCTATCCCGTTGACCAGATATTTCCCCCATCCGGCAGCAGGGCTTGGCGCCGCTCCGTGACTCAACTCCAGATATGGCCGGAAGCTGAACAGCGTCGATTCCCAGCGAAGACGCCCACCTGGAGCCCAGTCTCTGTTTCGTTTTCGCACGGCTCCCTGAACTAGCAGGTATCCCCTTTCGAACCGTAATGAATCTCTGATCTGGGCCTCAATCAGTGATGTGCTGTGCCCGAATGGCAATGCGCTGCCAGACGGGATACGCTGTGTATATGCATCCCCCCGCGCATGAAATCGGTGTCTGCCTATACGGAAATCACGCTGAACCGTAGCCCCCAGACGCCGTGCAGCAGCACCTACGCCCTCGTAGTACAGGGATTGCGTGGATAGATAGGCCGACGCTGTCAGGAGACGGGTTGTGAGCGTGGATAGAAAATCATTGCGGACTGTGCGCCTCGTTCGATGCTCACCGCCTACCTGCGCAATCAGACGGTTGTAGCGTGCCTCTCCTGTCCCGCGCACTCCACTGTGCGCACCTAAACGACGCTGGTTATGCAAATAAAGCAGTTCCAGGGACCACGTGTAGCGCTGGTACCGTGTACGCAGGAGTAATTGTCGTTGTCGTCGCAGCCGACTACCGGGATAATCTCCCGCAGCCGCCGCCCCGCTGTAAGCAAACAAACCCTGAAACCTACCCGGCAAACCAAACATGCGACCACTCTCCTGCGCATGCAGTGCAGTAACGCGCTGAAGTCCGTGGCTGCCAGCCTGATAATGTAATTGTGTGTACGGCCTCCTGGAGCTTGCAGTCCGCAATTCTGATTGAATACCTACGACTGCACCTGGCAATCCGGGGTCTATTTTCGGGTATCTCAGGATTGCGGTTGGAAGCAGGTCATACCTTGGGCGTCCGGTAAGCAGGTCATTAAATTGGATTGGACCGAAGTACAACTGAGCTGCCTGAGGACTTAGCCCATTAATACTCCAGGAAGTTGGCCAGCCAAACGCCCCGAAATCATACACAAAGGATCCCGGAACGCCCGAAAGTACGTGCGTGATATCGTGGTCGGCGGAAAGTATCGCACCCTCGAGGGAGTCTTCCCCTGTACGGAAGGGCATCAGTGACCGCACGGTGTCTACCGGTATCTGAGCGCATGCGACCGGCACACCCAACACCGCCACGCAAAACAGGACCGCCCGAAGCGGATACATGCTACAATCGGAGATGCAAGTATGCCAGGTTCTCTTCGTCAAATGGCCGCTCGGTCACGGAAAACGTTTCGTAGAAGGCTGTTTCGTCTGCTACGTTACCCTCAAGGAGCATCGTGAGCTGGTCTGGTGTGATGGGTAACATACCTCCTGCAAGGCGCATCCCGGCCCTTATAAAAGACGCTGGCACTTTAATTTTTGGTCGAGGATTGTTACTCAGCGCACGGGTGACAACATCCAGCAATTCAATGTAGGTCAGTCGGCGACGGCCAACTGCAGCAATCGTCTGCGCATGCGCATCGGGGCGTGTAAGTGCCTGGACAACAGATTGAGCAACCTCCTCAACAGCGATCGGCTGCATTTGGTAAAGCCCGTCACCAAATACCGGCAAAATTGGAAGGGGCTTAATCAGATTGCTCGCCAGAACAGTACAAAACTCTTCCCGCTCCATTCCCGGATCCCCAAAGATCAACCCTGGGCGTAGTATACACCACTGTTCCAAGCCTGACTTGCGTACGGCCTCCTCGGCTGCCCATTTTGTGGTTTGATATCGCGTTGCACCCTGTTCTGAAGCACCATTGGCACTTACAAATACGAGTCTCGGCACACCCGCTGCTTTGGCTGCGTTCACGACATTCTGGGTTGCTTGTGTGTGCAGAATTTCGAAGGTGACCTTCTGGCGCGGCACTTCTTTAATGATGCCCACCAAATGAACGACCCCATCCATCCCCTGCATGAACCGCACCAGCACACCATTGATATCAGCGCGAACGACCTCTACATTCCTGCTTTCGAAACCCTCCGGCACTCCACCCCGCCGAATAAGCGCACGAACTTCGTGTCCTTGTGCTAACAGTTCAGATAGCACATAGCGGCCAACAAAACCTGTCCCTCCTGTTAATAGTATGCGCATGTTAATACGGAGATACAGATACTACGCCTGCAATTGCTCTATGATGCCAAATTACTCAACTAGGCTATGCGCATAATCGCCGGCACCTTGCGTGGTCGCAAATTATTACGTCCCAGCGGACTGAAGACACGGCCGACCACAGATCGCGTACGCGAATCCCTGTACGGACTTATTGAGGCCAGAATCTCCTTGCAGGGTGCGCACCTTCTGGATCTTTTCTCGGGCACCGGCGCCCTTGCGCTTGAAGGCATCAGTCGCGGTGCATCCAGTGCCATACTCGTAGAAGCTGACCGAAAGGCTGTGTCTGCTGCGCAAAAAAATGCTGAACATCTTGGTGTTTCGCAAAAATGTCATTTCTTATGCGCTGATGCCGTAACCTATCTGAAACGTTATCAGGGACTTCCACTGGACGTCATCATTGCTGACCCACCCTATGAACTTGAGAAGATGCTTGATCTGCCGGATCTTGCAATCACGTGTTTGCGTCCAGACGGTTTGTTCGTAATTGAACATGATACAAGAGTAAATTTTCGAGAACACCCTGCGCATGGTACCACACGCAGCTATGGTCGTACCAAAGTGAGCGTATTCCAGACATGATCACATGACATTGGCAGTATATCCAGGGACCTTTGATCCCTTTACACTTGGTCATCTGGACATAGCGGAGCGTGCGCTCCGCCTGTTCGACAGACTCGTCATCACGGTTGCAGTCCATTCCGACAAGGCAACCCTATTATCCCCAGAGGTACGTATTGATCTTATACAACAGGCTACAGCACACCTGGACAATGTGACTGTGACAAGTTTCGAAGGCCTGATTGCCGAGCACGCACGAGATTTAGGCGCATGTGCGTTAGTGCGAGGTTTACGTACTCCACGTGATTTCGACTACGAATCGCAGATGGCTCATATGAATCGCAGGATGGTGCCCGAACTTGACACCGTGTTTTTCCATACGTCCGCTGCCCATGCGCTGACCAGCTCATCTTTGGTTCGTGATATCTTGCGCTGGAATGGAGATATTCGGCCTTTTGTCCCCCCAATGATTGCAGAAGCGCTCATGCACAAGTAGTGCCCTCCAAGCGGATCAGGCGTAGCAAAAATAATGAGATTCAGTTCCCGCGGCTGCGTTCTTTTGTTTTCGCCGACACCATTTATTAGTTGTCGATAGACACACTACATTTTGCCTGTTTCACTGCCTCTGTCGAGATTGATGCGTTTCTTTTCTCCGATTGACATTGCAGGCTTCCTGTGCCTGCTGGCTTATGGTCTTCTCTCCTGGATCACCCGAAGTTCTGGCGACCCCTCACTTCATCTGTTTCTTGGGCTCTCTGTCTGTGTTGCCGCAATTACTTTTGTCCTTTACGCCTATCACCGTCGCTATCCTGATAAAAAATTATCCGTAGCGCGTCTCATCGTCTGGGCTGTTGCATTCCGTATCTGCGGACTGATTGGCGGTCCCTTCTACGAGGATGACTTCTACAGATATTTATGGGATGCTTTTCGCTTCATTCAGGACGGTACCCCTTACGGCCTGCCGCCTGAGGCCTTTTTTGACGACATGAATGTGCCGGATCAGTTTCAGCGAATCCTGGATGGCATCAACTACCCCGAATTGCCGACGATCTACGGTCCGGTAACACAACTTGTCTTTCTGGGGGGATACGGGCTTAGTCCTGGCAGCGTCACTGCACTACAGGGGCTTATGCTGGTTTTTGATCTTATGACTATCGGGCTGCTACTGCGACTGGCACCCGCACGACTGGTCCTGCTGTATGCCTGGAGTCCACTGGTGATCAAGGAGATTGCATTTACTGCACATCCTGATGGTGTTGCTGTATTGCTTGTGCTCGTCGCGTTGGTGCTGGCTCAAAAAGATAGGATTCACGGTGCTGCTATCTTTTTGGCTTTGGCCGTAAGCGCCAAAATCCTGGCTGTGCTCGTTGTGCCATTTATTTTGATCCGAGCACGTTTACGTGTGTGGGGTCTCTTCTTCGGAATAGTGGCGCTGATCTATCTGCCTTTTGTTCTTCAGGGTAGTACAGATTTGCAGACGCTACTTGTGTTTACGCGCGAATGGGAATTCAATGCTGCCCTGTTCAGCTTGCTAAAGCCCTGGGCACCTAATCCGGTGGCCCGCGCGCTTTGCGGCCTCATGCTCACAATAGTGATCGCAAAATACTATCTGGTCTACCGGCGAATGGCGCCTGGCACGATTGTTCGGGGAGACTGGATCTATGGTGCCCTGTTTGCGCTCTGGCCAGTCGTGAATTCCTGGTACCTGCTGTGGCTTCTTCCCTTTGCAGTTATTCGTCCAAGTGCCTGGGCATGGACCGCATCTGTTGCGGTGCTGTTGTCATATATCACTGGACTGAATCTGAATGATATGGACATGCACCCATTCGCGCACCCGGACTGGGTACGCCCGGTAGAGTATGGCTTGATTCTCCTGGCTTTGGCCTATGATCTATTCAGACAGCGTCGCAAGTCCAGGCAGATACCAGAACAAGTTCACGTGCGCGGGGAGACGTAGGTCGGGAGGGTGCTACACAAGGCACTGGAAATGCAGCGAACCGCTACTCACTTACTGAGTGACTGGCTCATTAAGACGCCAATCATACTCATGATCCAGCGATCCATCAAAAGTTTTTAGTTGCTCGGCCAAGTCCTCTTCGGCGTACTTCTGCAGATGCGCCAGCACGCCCGCCTCAGAGTTCCCGAAGTCTTCCATGTACCAAAAATACAGGCTTGACGTAACCCCGAATGCTTCATCCAAGAACTCCACTGCACGCAGATCATTCACAAATTCCTTCGCACACTGATCCAGTAATCGTTCCAGATTAGCTGCAGTGAAGGCTTCCGATGCCAAGTTTGGACAACCTAAGCTGGCACAATTGACCGCATAATGAATACGGTTGTCCTGCCAGATCGGACGCAGGATATCGTGCTCAATATTGTCAAGCGTCAATGGAACTCCTGCAACAGTTGCGTGAATATCTTTCCATGGCCCCGTATCGGGTGTTTCTCCATTGTGGATCTGGAGAATTGATTCCACGGGGTAGGCATCAACAACAACCTGCACGGTCAATGCATTGTAGAGGTTGATCCAATACGCCATCTGAACATCCCTCGCATACTGGCGGGGATCCAGTTCCTGAAGGTGTCCCAGGTACGTATTGAGTCGCTGGCGGTCCGCTGTATTCGCCTCCAGTGCACGGTAATCAAACAGATGCACGCCGGATGGATCGTCCGTGATCAGGTAAGCATCCAGAACTGACTGCCAGTCAGCGTGATCAATCGTAGCCGTATTCGTGGCGTCAGATTTGTCCCAAACACTCTCCAATGTCTGACCATGACCGAGGGAAACCATAAAGGTTAACAGACTCAAAAATCCAATTCGGCGGAATCCGGAACGTATGCGAGTCTGCCTGTCTCTCACTGCTGTTGTGTGCATCCGGACTTACTTGTAAGTTAATCTGATGCGGTTTGCCATGACAGACCTCTGAGATTTTGCCCTACGCGGCCAGCCCCCGTTTGAGGCATAAAAAACACAGGTGTCCTGATGATCTTATAATCCACCACCGAATCCGCCGCCAAATCCTATGGTGAGACCAGCACCGTATACGCTGGACTTCGCCGTGTTGCGGCCTCCCACCACCCATCCGAAAAACGTGTGTGCACTTACGCTGCCAAAAAAAAGATCCTCACAAAACAACTGCCCTCCAAGAAATTGGCTATCCTCCTCCAATCCCGGGAATCGACTCGGCGAAAAACCATCCCCACCGATATCTAACCCCGAGGTGGCATTAACAATACGGTAGTTCGCACCCGCCCGCACGCGATTGCGAATCGGAACAAAAAGCCACAAATTCATGAACACTTCGGAAGGAACATCAACATCTTCGCCCTGCGCGGCGCCGACTGCATCAGGATTCACCATCGTGGATCCCCTGTGGCGGTAGCCAATTTCTGCCGACGCGCCAGCTACATTCCAGAACTTGCCCAAAATGAGCGAGCCCTCAATCCCACTTGCACCATCTCCAAGCGAATTGATGTAGCCGGTGTTGTATCCACCAGGTATAGTCACACCAATGCGTGCAGCAACACTGGGTGTGTTGCCGACCAACTCGTCCAAAAAACGCCAGGTTACGGAAAGGTTCGTGTCGTACAGTCCACTGTAACTCTCTTGGCCACCGGACGGACCGACCGCACCTGTCACGAGACTTTTTGCCCCAGCCATCTGCAGATCCACAGCAATCGCATCATTAAGTGCATAATTGACATGGAGCCACACCGTGTATTGCGCCAGATTTGCCCCCGTGGCCTCCAGAGGCCCTTTAACAATCTCAGTACCCCGATAGAACTCTGTGGCATCCTGCCCATAGTACGAAACGCTGACACTGCCTGTGCGGGGCTCGGCAATCCATGGCGTGCCCTGGGACAGGGCAGTCTGTGAAGGATACCACGCCACTACACCCAGGAAGACCGGCAAAAATAATCTGCGAAAAACACACGCGGTCTTCCTGCCTTGGTTATCCTTCATTCAATCACCTCATTCTGAATCCCGCGAACGGGAGTCTGAAGCTTGTAGCGACGAGTGAGGAAGTAGTGAACAACCTCCATCCGAATACCGCAATCTTCGGTATCTGGACCACACAACGCCTTAACCGCCTCGTCATCTGGCGATCCAGTTTCTTCCTCGGCATATACTGCCTCCAAACTGGCGGCCAAACTCTTTGCCCGGTCACGGTCTAACTCGGACTTCTGGAGAGGGCATCCCCTACAAGCCAACACCTTGAAAGTCAACGACTTGCCCTGTGCATAAGCTTTACGCGGACTGATCTGACCTGGTCCCGTCCCGATTGAACCTGACGGCGCGGCTACCGGAGGTACAAACCCGCAAAGGACAACAACAACTGCAAATACGCAAATAGAACGGATCATGAAGCTTCCTCTTAACTTGTTTTCTTCAGCTAATGGCAAGTTAAGATATTTACCAATGTGATTTCAAGAGAAACGATCATTAGTTTAGGTTCTTCGCCTGGTCACCCAGACTCATTTGGGATAGATTCAGCCCTCCTAGACAGGAACATCCGACGTTGGTAAACAGATACTTGCTCCGAAATCCCGGCATCAATCCCTGATGGTTTTGATTCGACGATTGACGCTTTCCGTTGGATCCTTACTCATCCTCGGAACAATCGCACCCAGCATGGCCAGCTTCCTCGTTCCTCCATGTCAAGGTTCAGACGAACCATGAGCTTATCTTCCAGAAGACAGATTTTTTGCTATACCCAACCGATGCAGCAAGAAATTACGCTCACTTCTGAGACTTATTCCCGTGACTCTTTCCGGCCGATGCACCAATGAGAGTACCGGCCAAGCGAGTCATTCTCCTATGTGCTCTGCTCTTCCCGGTCGCTGCACTGCAGGGCCAGGAAGCGCCAACCAAAGAGTTGCTTGACTGGCATCGGCTGCCCGATCTTCCAGATCCGATCGGAGTAGGTGGACCATGCGCTGGAATCTCAAACGGTGCACTGATCGTGGCCGGAGGTGCACATTTTCGTGATCCGTTCCTACAGGGCGGGGAGAAAATCTGGACTGACAGCATCTATGTTCTGACCTCTTCATTCAGTGAATGGAAAGCCGGGTTCGCTCTTGCTCGACCAACGGGATATGCCGTAGCTTCCCAATGGGAGGATGAGGTGATCTGCGCAGGCGGAGGGAATGCCCGAGAACATTTTAAGGAGGTGATCGCACTGCATTGGGATGGCGAGAGCATCTCACAGCGATCATTACCAGCGCTCCCGCAACCCCGCGCCTTTGCCAGCGGAGCAGTAGTTGAATCCACCCTGTATATCGCCGGTGGCCTGGAAACCCCCGACGATACTGTCGCGAGCAGGAATTTCTGGGCTCTGAACCTGGCTGATCCCGGTGCGCAATGGAAAATACTTGAACCCGTACCTGGTACTCCCCGACATAGCGCCGTGACGGGAGCATCAGACGGAGCGTTCTATCTCTTCAGCGGCACTGCACTGGAGCCAGATACGGTCGGTGCAACATCTTACGAGTTTCTCACCGATGCCTATCGATATCACCCCTCACACGGATGGGAGCAACTGCATGATCTACCGTATCCTGCAGCTGCGGCCCCCTCTCCTGCGATCACCATCGGACCCTCACACCTTCTGGTATTGGGGGGCAACACCGGAGCCGATGTAGATCGCGTTCAAGAACTAGGTGACCGGCATCCGGGATTCAGCCGTGATGTGCTGGCCTACCACGTTATCACGGACACCTGGGCGCACATGGGGACTTTGCCAATGGGACAGGTTACCGTTCCAATGGTGCAACAGGGCGATCATGTCTTCATCCCGAGCGGCGAAATACGCCCGGGAGTTCGGACGGCTGCAGTCTGGCAAGCCACACCGAGTAATGCCGTTCCTCCTTTCGGTACAATAAACTTTGTGGTCGTGACGGTCTACTTCCTGATCCTTGCAGGAATGGGCCTGTACTTCTGGAATCGTGGAAAAAGCGACACGGATTACTTCCTTGCCCGCCGACGCATTCCGTGGTGGGCAGCAGGGATCAGCATCTTTGGAACACAGCTGAGCGCCATCACCTTCATGGCCATACCCGCCAAGGCCTATGCTACGGATTGGGTTTACTTTCTTGGGCAGATTGCCATTCTGCTGGTTGCTCCAATAGTCGTCTATCTCTATCTGCCCTTCTTCCGCCGACTTCAGATAACGACAGCCTACGAGTTTTTAGAGCAGCGCTTCAGTGTAGCCGTGCGGCTTTTCGGTAGCCTTGCATTCGTGCTCCTCCAACTCGGACGTATGGGAGTAGTGATCTTTTTGCCTGCATTGGCCCTATCCGCAGTCACAGGATTTAACCTCTATCTGGCAATCCTTCTGATGGGTTTGCTGAGCACCTTCTATACAGCATTGGGGGGCATGGAAGCCGTGATCTGGTCAGATGTGATGCAAGTGATTGTACTCCTTGGAGGCGCATTATTAAGTCTGATTATCCTGGTCATGAACATTGAGGGCGGTGCCTCTGGCTTGATTGAGGTTGCTGCCTCCGAAAACAAGTTTCATATGCTGACCTGGTCCTGGGATGCTACGACAACAGCGGTCTGGGTGGTGCTGGGAGGCTCGATTTTCAGCAACCTGATCCCCTACACGGCAGACCAAACTGTGGTGCAACGATATCTGACCACAAAAACCGAAAAACTTGCTGCGCGATCTGTCTGGACCAATGCGGCACTCACTATCCCTGGTAGTCTGCTTTTCTTCTCCGTGGGTACGGCCCTGTTTGTATTCTACCAACAGCACGCGGGTGCACTGGAACCTTCGCTATCCACGGACGCAATCTTTCCGCTGTTTATTGTACAACAGCTTCCTCAGGGGATATCTGGACTCCTGATTGCTGGAATTTTTGCTGCAGCGATGTCCAGCCTTGACAGTAGCCTCAACAGTGCTGTTGCTGCACTAGTATGCGACTTCTATAAGAGATTCAAGCCACATTCCACCGCGCCAGTCCGCCTGCGACTGGCCAAGTGGTTGACGGTCGGACTGGGTTTCCTGGCCACAGCCATTGGTTTATTGATGGCTACCATCGAGATTGCCTCACTTTTCGACTTTTTTCTTGAACTGCTGGGATTATTGGGGAGCAGTCTGGCAGGTCTCTTTGCCCTGGGCATTTTCACACGCAGAGCTCACAGCACCGGGGCATTGATTGGTGCCTGTACCAGCGCGGTCGTACTCTATCTGGTCAGTGCCTTTACTACGATCCACTTCTTCCTGTATGCAAGCATTGGTATACTGACCTGCTTCGTCGTTGGATATATCATGAGTAATCTCCTCCCAAATCCTCGCGTGCAACTGGATGGATTAACTATTTATACTTTGGGGGATAGACTGTCGAACTATGACCGGGATGCCGCAGATTAAACCAATACAGCTTACGGGCCTTACCGCGGCAGCTTTCACCCCCATGAAGAATGATGCTATCCCGGATATTGACCGCATCCCAGGCTTGGTTGAACACTTGTTGAGAGACGGTGTCTCTGCATTATACGTACTGGGCAGTACGGGCGAGGGGGTTTCGCTGACACTCAGCGAGCGGCAACAGACCGCAGCAGCTTTTGTACAGGCCGCCGCTGGCCGTGTACCTGTCGTGGTTCATGTCGGACACAACAGCCTGCAGGAGGCTCAATCCCTCGCCAAGCACGCGCAGCAGATCGGAGCCAGTGCCATTTCGGCCGTTCCTCCGTGCTATTTCAGGCCCGACTCCACAAGAGCGCTGGTAGACTGTCTGGCGACAATTACCGCGGGCGCACCTGACCTCCCTTTCTATTACTATCATATCCCCGCAATGACCGGGGTAGAATTGGATCTGAATGATTTCCTGCATTTGGCAAGCCGGCAACTGCGCTCACTTGTCGGAGTCAAGTTTTCTGATACACGCCTGCATGCAGTCTCGGCGTCCTCCTACGCGGAGAGGTACGACTTTTTATGCGGCGTTGATGAGATGCTCCTCAGCGCGTGGATGACAGGAATGCGCGGAGCAGTGGGAACGACCTACAATTTTGCAGCACCACTTTACAACCGGATTATCGCCTGCTGCGAACAGGGACGATTAGAAGAGGCCCGACGCAATCAGGAGCGCGCCGCTACGATGATAAACGTGATTGTGAGAACCTGCGGGCGCCCCGGTTTCAAAGCCGTTATGGGATTGATCGGTCAGGATTGTGGACCGCACAGATTGCCCCACTCCACCGCTACATCCGCACAAATTTCAGAAATGCACCAGGAATTGGAAGCGATCGGATTTTTTGAGTGGGGCCGAAAATACACCAACTGAGCATCCTGGAACTTCTATCACGTTATAACAGATCTTTTATTACTTATGCGACGCTTCATCTTCATCTGCCAATTGGCGTGTATACTTTCGGGCGTAACGCTACTGGCAGCCACAACCCATGCGCAGGAAACCATTACCATCACGCAGAACGGTGTCGTGGAAATGGGCAGCCCGGGCACATGGACTGAACAGAACGGATCTATTGCGATCCTGTCAGATGCTTCAGGTGAGGCAGGTTTGTTCGCTTCCCGTGACCTTGGGACAGGAGATTTTCAGATAACAGCGCAGCTCAGTCTTTCTGAGCTGAACGCTACGGGGGCCGCATTCCAGTTGGGAAGCAGCTATTTCGGTTTCGATGGACCAAATCAACAATTATACCTGTCTGGCGCCTTGGCAGGAAGACATCACGTAGTTCTCGGTCCTGCCCGAACTCACATTAAGCCCGAAGAGTGGTTCAAGTTTGAGGTTTCCCGAACAGATGGTACCATCCGGTTTCTGATTAATGATCAGTTGATTCATTCGGTGGGCAGCTTTGCAGGTATTGGCCATTTTGGTTTTACCTTCTCCCCCCTTGGCCGTGTAGCACCGGTGACCGAAGGCATGCTCCGTATCCGGGAATTTGTCTGTACAGGCTCCTTCAGCCCTAGTGGTATGATCAACCCCGGCGGGTACAGTATCCCGCTCGTTGACCTAGCCGGAGAAACCCATCGGCAAGTATTGGTGGACCGTGACCCAAACCAATACCTTGGACACCCAACCACTGTGCTGCTGGATGACCTGCACACAATCATCACTGTTTATCCGAAGGGACACGGGCGCGGTGCAATTGTGATGAAAAAAAGCTTTGATGGCGGACTCACCTGGAGCGATCGCCTCCCCGTGCCGGAAAACTGGTCCACCTCACAGGAGGTACCAACGCTCTATCCGATCATGGATCGTGATGGTACGAATCGCCTGATCATGTTTTCGGGGCTGTATCCCATCCGCATGGCTATTTCTGAAGACGAGGGAGATACCTGGAGCCCACTGAAGCCCATTGGGGATTTTGGTGGAATCGTGGTTATGGGGGATCTGGTCCGATTGCGTGATGGCCGCCACATGGCATTCTTCCACGACGACGGCAGGTTTATCAACGGACGCGAGGAAGAGCGCGGACAATTTTACGTGTACAAAACCGTGTCTTCTGACGGCGGATTAACCTGGAGTCGGCCGGAAGTCGTCGTAACCCATCCCGTGGCCGATCTGTGCGAGCCAGGAGTTATCCGGTCTCCTGACGGCCAACAACTCGCCATGCTGCTGAGAGAAAACAGCCGGCAGTACAATAGCTTCGTAACGTTCTCGGATGATGAAGGGGCAACATGGAGCACACCAAAAGAGGTCACAGGCGCCCTCACCGGTGACCGACATCAGGCCATCTACGGCCCCGACGGTCGACTTTTTATTTCATTTCGTGACCGCACACACGTTTCACCAACATGGGGTGACTGGGTCGGGTGGGTGGGCACCTACGAGGACATCTTACACGGTCGAGAAGGGCAATATCGCGTACGACTCATGGACAACCTTGAGGGAGCGGACACCGCCTACCCGGGCGTTGAGATACTTCCCGACGGAACCGTGGTTACTACTACCTATGGTCACTGGACACAAAACGAACCCCCTTACATTATGAGTGTTCGCTTCACGTTTGAAGAACTTGACAACAAGGTCGCAGATAACTGAATGTGATGCTATTGCAGCAACGCAGGTGGGCCAGCAAGCGACGAACGCAGTCAAAATAGGAACCCGATAGGACCCCCGGAATCAGGCTCATATTGCAGTTCTCCGAGTTATATTTAGCGCGAATATCATCCACTCGTAGTTTTAATCGAACCCATGTCTATCTCCTTTAATCCGCGTGTAGCCTCCATGCAACCCTCAGCTACGCTGGCCATGGCCGGACGTGCGAAAAAACTCAAACGGACCGGCGCCGATGTCATTGCATTGAGCGCTGGAGAACCCGACTTCAATACACCCGAACCCATTGCTGAAGCCGGTATCCAGGCAATCCGGGAAGGCTTCACACGATATACCCAAAACCCGGGCATGCCAGAGCTTCGGGAGGCTATCTGCGAAAAATTCGCGCGCGAAAACAATCTGGAATACGCCCCGAGCCAAATCCTTTGCTCTAACGGAGCAAAGCAGTCCGTGGCTATGGCGGTGTCCGTACTTGCCGCTGAAGGCGACGAAGTCCTGATTCCCGCCCCCTACTGGGTCAGCTATCCGGAAATGACTCGCTTCGCTGGTGCCAAGCCCGTTATTGCTCATACCACCGCAGAAACCCAGTACCGCCTCACGCCCCAGCAATTAGCCGACGCTCTTACGGAACGTACGCGTGTGCTTATTCTTTGCTCTCCCTCTAATCCAACCGGTTCCGTATACACGCATGAAGAATTGGCGGCCCTCGCAGAAGTATTGCGTGATCATGAGCGGGTTGTGGTGGTCTCGGATGAGATCTATGAGCACGTCATCTACGATGCCGTACATGTACCCATTGCAACGCTTCCCGGTATGCAGGAACGCACCATAACTGTGAACGGTTTTTCTAAGTGCTTTGCCATGACGGGTTGGCGGCTTGGTTATATGGCCGGCCCAGAGGATATCGTGAAGCAGGCCGCCAAGATGCAGGGGCAGTTCACTTCTGCACCCAGCAGTATTTCCCAGCGGGCCGGAGTCGCGGCACTCAAAATGGACATGGAGCCCATCCGCGTAATGGTCCAAGCATTCCGCGAGCGCCGCGACTACTTACTTGAAAGGATGCGTGCTGTGCCGGGGATCCATGCACCCAAACCCGAGGGCGCATTCTATCTCTTTCTGCAGTGCGGTGATTACTACGGTACGGTTGCAGAATCTGGACGGACCATAAATTCTAGTGATGATCTTTGCTTCTATCTCCTCGAGGAGCATCTGGTCGCACTAGTCCCTGGAGCTGCCTTCGGGGATCCCAACGGGATCAGAATTTCTTACGCAGCATCCATGGATGATCTGCGTAAAGCGTTCGATCGTATAGAACTCGGGTTGTCACAACTTAGACGTAAGTGAACACTTCGACTGGTATCTGCATAGAACGCGCTTAAATTTATATGCCCAGCCCTATTGTCGGCATCTGGACTGTTGACCCGTGATCGCTACCTGCTCCATGCGGGACTTTTTGTCGTAACACTGCTCTCTACCGCCCTTACCGGTGCACTACTGTTTATCGGGCGGAGCGAGGCTTGGGCGGCAGGGGGAGCTATATTTGATCTCGGTGGATTCCCTGTTACAACAACTTTTCTCGCCGATGCATTTGTGTTTGGTGGAGCACTCATTGCCTTTTTGACGGTCCACGAATTTGGGCATTATGTCGCTGCGCGCGTGCATAAGGTCAGCACCTCTCTACCCTATTTCATTCCGGCTCCCCTGATCGGAATCGGGACTCTTGGAGCGGTCATAAGTATTCGGCAACCAATCCCAAATAGGATCAAACTTTTTGACGTCGGCGCCAGTGGACCTTTGGCAGGATTCGTCATGGTTCTTGTCCTGCTATTCTGGGCGATGGGAACACTGCCATCACCAGAATACATGTTCGGAGTTGGAGGCCACGACTCGCTCTTTGAGTTCATCCGGGCTACTGGCAGATTCCCGGATACGGCAATTTCTGACGCTCCGCCGGGAGGCCGCCTGACACTGGGGACAACTCCACTTTACTGGGCGATCTCGCAGGCTTTCCCGAATGTGCCGCCCCTTTACGAAATGTACCACTACCCGCTCCTCTTCGCAGCTTGGCTGGGGCTTTTTTTTACGGCACTCAACCTGATGCCGGTTGGCCAACTAGATGGCGGCCACATCGTCTACGCACTGTTCGGCCCCCGCTGGCATGCTAGGATATCCCGTGCGTTCATTTTCCTGATGCTCTCCTCCATGGCCACGGGCGGTGCATTAACATTGCCCTCAATGTCATTGCTGTTCACTGGCAGTGAATTTTTAGCAAGGATCGTCACCTGGTTCGTACTCGGTGCATTGCTCACCCTGTGCACGCGACGT
>JAJEDR010000013.1 GCA_022821385.1 Rhodothermales bacterium | reverse complement strand
TCCACTGATTAAACAGAGAAAAATGCGCGGAAGGCTGGGGCAACTATCCTGCACGAGTCCAGGCGTGGCTATGGATATGCATGCCTGCGCGGATTGGCGTACGCATCAAGCCGTAACCCCGATGTGATCGTATTTCTTGACGGTGACTACTCAGATCATCCTAATGAGATGTCGGAACTCGTTGCGCCAATTATGGCAGGAACCCATGATTTTGTGATTGGCAGCCGTACAATGGGAGAAAGTGAAACGGGCGCCCTACTACTACAGGCCCGATGGGGTAACAGGCTAGCTTGCCTGTTGATGCGCTGGATCTGGGGGGTACGTTATAGTGATCTGGGACCATTCCGGGCTATCCGGTACACCTCTTTGATCCACCTGAACATGCGCGATACCACTTTTGGGTGGACCATCGAAATGCAAATAAAAGCACATCTCGCAGGCCTACGCACCACAGAGGCTCCCACGTCTTATCGCAGGCGTGTCGGCGTATCCAAAATAACAGGAACGCTCATGGGCACTTTAAAGGCCTCCGCCAAGATTCTCGGTATCATCTTTGGTTTTGCAATTTTTTCGTGGCGTATACGCAAGAATTTGGAATTGCACAGCTAGTGCTTGCCAAAGAGTACTTCAATATTCGATAACTCCGTCCAATTCCGCGACTTAACGGGAAGCTTTTAAGCGGGGGATTTCAAGTATGTTGTGATTGCATGGCTCTTTGAATATGGCAAGTCAGGTGGTTTCCCTGTAGGGTAATGATCGGAGCACAACGCCCTCAGTATGCACCAACAAGGCCTGTTGGAAGACCGATTGCTCCCGAGGTGCATCCATACCCGAAATTGCCCGCCGTTATAGATACAGAATGAATCACAGCTTGAATACGGCTGCTGACGGATCAATTCATCCCCTAATCCTCCGAGGCATTCTTCGGGGTCAGAAATAATACTTCATTCCGAAGCTCAGTACCAGTGCTGAGAAATCATCAGTGGTCATTACCCCGTCGACAGGTTCGCTTCCATCTCTGCGTATATTCGGAACATGGCTCCGTAGTGGATCCCAGACAATCGTTCCATTGAACTCCTGTGACAACATCAACCTAGCCCGAAGGTCGAATGAGATTTTCTCCTGAATAAAATACTCAGCACCTGCGATAACCTGGAGACCAAGCAAGGTTTCTCGCATCGTGGCATGCCCACTGCTGGCTACGCCGGCCAGATTTCTAACAATCTCATCGGCATTGGGCTGGTCTCGTCCGGTTCGAATATCGTCAGGATTTGGGCTCCTGGACCAAACACTTCCATAGTCAACCTTTGTGTTTCCGAATCCAACCCCCATTCCCAGGTAAGGCAAAATCGGACCGTCAATCATGTTCAGATCAAAATGCACATTTGCAAAGAGTCCGAGCATTGACACCGTCCCAAGCCATTCCTCGGCGAGAAACAGTTCATCGCTGAGCTTATCTGAGTTAACTCCCTGAGCTGTGGTGACAGGAGATCTCTCCCCGTAGTTACTGACTCGTAGGAGATACTCCAATTCTGCACGCAGAAGCGGCGAAAAGCGGTATCCCACAAACATACTACCAAAAGCTCCCCCCGTGCCATCAAAGGGTACGGTCCAACTGTCGCCTTCGCCGCGATTGGGGACCGTGCATTGCGATAGTGTCGCATACAGTGGGTTGATGAATTCATCGCAGACACTGCTACGATCATTACTGTCTCCCACCATACTAACGCCGGGGGACCGAGAGATCCCGGCAGAACCGCCAACATAAATCTTCGCCGCCTGCTGCGCCCACGAAGTTGTAGTCCAGAGAAGGGAAGCTCCGAAGAGCAACACGCCCAAATACACGATCCTTTTTCGGTAGCACATCTGAAATCCCGGGAAAGTTGCTGTTGTGACACGCATAATTGAATATCTAACAGTCACGCGCCTAGCGTCAAAGTACTGCTTTTTTGACGGATAGTTTCTTTTGACGTTCACCTCCATGTCCTCACATACCTGCTGTTTGCCAAATTAATCATCAGGGCGAAAGCCACGTCAAGGCCCCCTAGCAGTCATTAAATGCATATTCCGACCAAGTGGCTCACTTCGTCCGTTTTGGTGGCTCACTTCAATCGTATTCAGTGGCTCACTTCGTTCGGAATACTCATCATTAAAAGGTGATCATATACCAATGTCACCCATGAGATTGAAAAATATTTTTACATTCGGGCAGAATTGGGGAACTATTCCGAATCAAGAAAGCATTCATTACTCAGCGAAAAGAACACTGTCTCGATGTCTACCCAGAGTAAAAAGACCTACGAAAAAATGCGAGTTATTCTCAATTCCGATAAAGTAAAAGGCGGATTGAATTTGACTCGCTTGCTGGAGACACAACCGTTTCGGTATGCGAAGACATATCCAGACATTCCGCATTGGTATACGCTGCGAAAACATTGGGAATTAGAAGAATTTCATCGTAGTGTGATTATTCTGCGAGAGCTGGCAGAGGAGGAGGTCTTCTACTACAAGAAGTATCTAGTCTTTGGAGCAAATGGCGAGAAATACTGGACGATGGGGGCTCCAGTAGAACAAACGGAATTGATTAATCGAACCACGAAAGAGTATCGGTCTCCTTACAATTTCTACAGTCCAACATATGATCATCAATTTGCACGGCCATTTATTGAGCAGGAAGATGATGGGTTATTAGAGTTTCTGCCCACGGATCTTGATGGAAAACGAATTCTAGATGTTGGATGCGGGACAGGGTGGTTGCTGGATCATTTTGAAATAGATCCAAGTCTGTATACAGGTATTGATCCTTCATGGGGAATGCTGATGCGATTGATTGCTAAGCATCCTCAATTTGTAGATTCCTTGATATGCTGTTCGATTCAGGATTTTTGGCCTTGGAAGAATAAGTTCGATTTTGTGTTCCTCGGACGGCAGGGAGGAAACTATATTGACAAAAATTCGCTCTTAAAATTAAGGTTGATCACAACAGAAGATGCAGAGATGTATGGTACTTGTACCGATAAGCCGTTTCAGTCAGATACATTCACGGAAATTATGTCATCGGATCAGATATTGTTCTCCAAAGCAAAAATATCCGTGGGGAGACATCAGAAACTGATTGCAGGAAAGATCTCAGATTTTACTTCACCGGGTAGATATTCCTGTGGAACTGGGACACATAATCCTGTGGTAGGGTACTAATCCGATTGATCTGGGACACCAATCCGGTGGAGCTAGGACACTTTATGTGCGGGGGATTTTTGAGATTGACTCGGTATATGCGCGTTGATCAGGCATTGATTTGGAGAATCAGGGACGCATAGCAAGTTTCAGTGTATGTCCTGCAGACATGCGGATCATGCAGATTGCAACGCATTTGCAATAATGGTGACCTTGGGGATTTGGGCATGTGGATAAGCGTTCTCATTAGAGAGGTCTTCGGCCGTGCAATGGAAACATCGGTTTCGCGCTATAGGTAGCAAGCCTCCTTTCGTTTAATTTGACAGTGAAGTTCATGCATGAGAAACATACCCCCTTGCTGGCAAAGATTTGCCCGATGTTCACAGGACGGACCGAGGATGTTGCAGTAGAGGCTCTCGGGCACATCCTTAATAGTTCAGAGTCGGCGCGGGACGCGCTTTCGGAGGTCTTGCGAATCAGCGGCGCAGAAGTGGGGAAGATCGCAGACGTGGAAACTCAGGTTACCATAGAGAACGACGCACGTCCAGACCTCGCGGCCTACAATGAGGACGGCTCTAGATGCGTCTTGATTGAAGCGAAGTTCTGGGCTGGATTGACCAAAAACCAGCCCCTCACCTACCTTCGGCACCTCCTCCAAGAGCCGAAGACATCCGCTTTACTTTTCGTCGCACCTCATGCCCGGCAAGAGTCCGTTTGGGCGGAGCTAAAGCAGCGCATTGCAAGGTCGGACTTTGATATCTCGTTCAAGGTTGAAAGAAACCACGAGGCACTTGTCAGTGATCCTGCGGGCGGAGAAAGCTGGATGATCTTGGCCAGCTGGACAAGCCTCCTTGATAGTATGGCAACGAAAGTTTCTGACGCTGGAGACTTGCAAACCAAGGCCGATATTGAACAATTACGTGGACTTGCTGGCCAAGAAGACACTACCGCGTTCATGCCCCTCAGAGCAAAAGAACTAGGTCCAGATATTCCGCGCAGGCTGATTGGGATAAAGTCTCTTGTCAACCATGCGACTGAACGATTGGTTGCTAGCGGCATCGCTGATCAAAAAGGCCTTAAATGGTCAATTACCTCAAAGAGATACGTTTATTACTTAAGGCTTGCCGGGGCCGGTGTGGCATTTGGGATTGAGTACGACAGATGGGCCAAGCTTCGTGATACCCCCTTGTGGCTGACATTCTACGAGTGGGAGAATTTTAGGCCGCTAAATGAGATCTGGAGAAACCTGGAATCTTTCCGCAGATGCGACCCACCAGAGCTATTCAAAGTGGGCGGGGAACCTGTGATGCCTATTGAGTTGCCCCTTGGAGTCGAGCATGACGCCGTGCTTGATGCAGTCGTCAAACGTATAGAATCCATCGCGTACGAGATCGACCCCAATTAATCGCTAACACATGCCCGATTCTCTTGGCGCATGTTCGTACGTTAAACGGTCAACTCGGCCTGTAACATGGCCCTCTTCAATCGTATCGGTGGCTCACTTCGTTGGATTAATCATTGTAATGCGAAACAGTGCGAATCAATGAGCGCTGCAAATTAAACCATTGCAATCTTGGGCCCTCACGATGCAAGCATCTCTGCCAGAATCTTCCCGGTTTGATGACATCCCCATTAAGCGTATTCAACCGGTAGCCCTTGATAAGAGCACGAATTTAATTCGTCGTACATAAAAATTCCCGGCACATTACTGCGTCTACATTAGTACTAGACGCGTTTCTAAATCCTGATTCACAATGGGGCATGACATCTGGTTCAATGGTAAGTTCGTCCCGTTCGAGGACGCAAATATCCACATACTTTCACATGTAGTCCATTACGGCTCAAGCGTATTCGAGGGTATCCGCTCCTATCACACGGAAAAGAAAGGAACGGCCATATTCCGTCTCAGTGAGCATATGCGCCGTATGGTGGACTCGGCTACTATTTACCGCATGCAGTTGCCCTATGATCAGGCAGCGCTTGAGCAGGCCGCTATTCAGACCGTCTCCCGGAGTGGTTTAAGAGCCAGCTACATTCGACCAATAGTATTCCGAGGGATGGGCTCCATGGGAGTAAATCCTTTGAATAATCCCGTTGAAACAGCAATTGCGGTCTTTGAATGGGGTCCTTATTTGGGACCTGATGCACTTGAAAACGGCATTGATGTGCATGTGGCTTCGTGGAACCGTTTTGCTCCGAACACGCTACCGTCACTTGCCAAGGCAGGGGGCAACTATATCAATGCAAGCCTAGTCAAGATGGATGCCGTAGTTAATGGCTACACAGAGGGGATCATGTTGACTACCGACGGCTATCTCGCGGAGGGAAGCGGAGAAAATTTGTTCGTCGTACGGGACGGAACGATTTACACACCATCTACAAACCTTTCGATTCTACCTGGGATTACACGTTCGTCCGCGATCCAATTGGCGAAAGACACGGGAATTACCGTAGAGGAGGGTCGTATTCCACGTGAGGTACTTTACATTGCGGATGAGTTGTTCTTCACAGGCACAGCCGCCGAGATTACCCCTATCCGCTCAGTTGACAAGTACACTATTGGTAACGGTAAACGGGGACCGGTCACGCACAAGCTGCAGGAGACCTTCTTCGATATCGTGGAACGAGGCAATGATCCGTATGGCTGGCTTACTCCTGTCAACAGTTAAGTAGGCCCCTATTCCAAGAATTTCCGTGCTGCAGCAATGCCGTGGCGCACGTACCAGAGTCAGTCAAAAGCACGCTGGGAGGGCAATCCTCGTACATGGGTGCACGATCGATCAAGAAATAACATACAGGTAATGACCAAAGCCTGCTCCTTGATCCTTTGATCAGCAACCCGAACGAACTTAATTCGGATCCTCGGCCAGTCTAGCTTCTGGACCGGAAATCTCAAAGGTCCCTTCCGCAGAAAATTCAGAAGCAGAAAATGTCTGATCAATCGCCTGAACGCTCCAATAGTAGACGGTCCCTGGTTCTAGATCGTACAGAGCCCAAGACTTGTTATGGTCAACGTTTCCTCGTCCAGATACGTAGCGCCGTCCTGTAGACAAGTCTGCCAGCGGGGAAACCAAATCCATTCTTCCCGGACCCGTTCCAACACGCAAATTATAGGTCAGTCCTGCACTGGGTGTGTTTGTGTCCATCGCACCCTCCCACGAAAGCTGAACCGAAGTACCTCCGAGAACCTTTACACGCAGTTCAGTTGGGGGGCTTGGCGACTCTAGCCCGAAGAAAAGCGTGTTCTGCATTACCCGGACACGCATCGTTTGATCGCGCGGAGCATGCCCCATTATAAACAAGTCTAAATCCAGGTCATAGTCATGGTCAAACCAGAGTGCGGTACCGTGCACGCCACCGTCGAATTTGTCTGGCACAGATTTAGTGAATTGGGTGCCTCGCATACCATTGTAAATCTGCGTGCTCTCCGATGAAAGCGGCCCCTCAAAACCTGTAATCACGAAGTCTGGATATCCCGAATTATCCTGATCCCCCCACTCCACATTTCCATCGTAGCGCCCCGGCGTAGGATCATTCGTGAAGCCTCCTTCCAGTATATCCTCCTCAACAAAATTTCCGGCTTCATTACGATAAACAGTCACAACGCCTTCGAGAATCATAGGTGTAATTCTTGCCCCACTTTGCACTAGATCCAGATCACCGTCCATATCAAAGTCACCCCACGCCACGGACTGCCATCCACGCGATCTAAAATCGTGCGACGCTTGCATCAACTGTCCTGAACCGACATTGTCGTAGACCAAGGTCAAAAAACCACCATCGGCAGTTACGCCAGCTATCACAAGATCCAAGTCTCCATCCGTATCGTAATCTCCAATATCAAGATCACATTCGGCCAAACCCATCAATGTGTTTGCCGAGACTTCAAAACGACCTATAGACTCACCGATATTCTCATAATGGACCGATTCTGGCACACCTTGCTGGTTACGCCCGCAAGCAACAAGGTCGATATCCCCATCGTTGTCAAAATCCCCCCAATCCAAATCACCGGAGTAGAGCCCTTCCAGTTCATATAAAAGATCGAGGAGCCCTTGCTCCGGGGAGTAGCTGTACACATAAAGTTTGGCATCGTCATCTCCATCAAGCCCAAGTGTGGCGACATCCAATGTGCCATTCGAGTCAAAATCGCCTACCGCAATCGCACTATGCCACAGGCCGATCAATTCCTGCCCGACTGTATTCGACTCCGTGAACGCAACCGCATCCACAAACTCGAGCTCTCCGACCGAATTAGGTACCTCCACCTGGGTAATTCCATTGTGATCATAATACCCTGCCAACGGACCTGCAGGGCGCCCCAGAATAGGCCTCGGATCCTCATCCGCATATCCGATCATGATAAGATCCTGGTCACCATCCATATCAAAATCACCCAGCACTGCATCTCCATAGCGGACCCCCACCGGATCCGTAACAAGTAGCTCCTGGAATAAGCTGACTTCTTGGGCACCTGCTATAGACACGCAGAATACCGTAACTATCAAACTGGCAGACAACTTGAACATTACTATAGGCTCTGGCAAAGGTGTATTAGCGTGACTCTCTCTATCTGACCAAGGTTAGATGTTGCACGTGTTGCGTAGCTCCGGCATTCATGCGTACCACATACAGTCCCTGGGCAACCGGCATATTACGTTCGTCTGTCCCAGTCCACTGCACCTGATGATTGCCGGGTTCCATAGAATCATCCACCAGACGCCTCACCAGACTACCGAGAACATTATATATCGAAATCTCGACGGTTGATGGAGCATCCAGCGAAAAGGGAATAGTTACGCGTTCATTGAAAGGGTTGGGGTATCCAACATCCAGCGCGGTTGACCGCGGAACTATATCCTCAACAGAGGTGAGCTTCCCTCCCCCTGCTGAAACAGTGAAACTTCCTTCTTCCGACCATGAAGAGGCCACAAAACTCTGGTCAATTGCCTGTACACTCCAGTAATAGTCCCCTGCCGGAAGGCTCCGTAATCTCCAAGAA